>JAGBPE010000158.1 GCA_017633495.1 Bacteroidales bacterium
CCACGCCGACGTGTAGGTGAGTCCGGGATAGCGCTTGATCTCCATGCGCCAACCCTGATCGTCAGTCAGATGGATGTGAAAATTGTTCATATTATGGAGCGCCATCATGTCAATGTAGCGTTTCACAGAGTCGAAGGGCATGAAATGGCGGGCCACGTCGAGATGCATGCCGCGATAGGCGAACTGCGGGTAGTCTACGATGGTGCCAGAAGGGAATTGCACCATATCAGCCTTTTCGCCGACGGGAATACTCTTTCGCAGTATCTGGACACCATAGAAGACACCGGCTGCATCTGCCCCTTTTACGATGATTTTGTCGGAGGTAATGCTGATTTTGTAGGATTCCGGCTGGGTGCAGACGTTCGTGTCCAACATCAGGTAGATGCCGGCGGCGGTCTTCTGCGCTATCGGTCGCAACTGCAGCTTCATCCGCAAGAGATCAGAAATGTACTCCGCCAGGAACTCGGCCTCGCGCTTCAAAGAGTCGCCTTCCGCATAAAAAATGATGGTATTCTCCGAAAGGGTGAAGGGGATATGGTTGGTCATCTTGACCTCCTTTGGCAATGGAATTACATGGTAATCAGCCATTTCTACTTTATCTTTACAGCCTAAAAACAGACCGCAAAGAACGATTGCCATGCTTAACACCGAGAGCTTATGATATAGAAAACCTAATTTCATCATTACAAAAAATTTAAGCTGCAAATGTATATAAAATATGAATACACCCAAATAGTTATTTATTAACTGTTTGGGACAAAAAAAACGCTATCGATTCGGATCGATAGCGTTTTTCCAAAGGCAATTGCCTGATAATTAGTCCACATCGGCGCGAGCCATAGCGTCTTTGTAGTACTTCTGGTTGACGAAAACGTCTTCCTTGTACGGGTTGATATGGCGCTTCTTGGACTGTCCGATGATGTAGCACAACGCGATGATGTTGGTCACGAGTGCCAGAGCGCTGATGACGGTCATCATGGTCGGGTTGGCAGCCACTACAGAAGGATCGACTGTGGTACCCACAACGCCGTCAATGGCAGCTTGTCCGCCGGCAACGTACAGTTTCTCGACGGTAGCAACACCTTCGGGATAGAGGACGGGAAGCGTAGCCCAGTTGAACCACTGTTGACCGTCTTTGAAAGTCTCTTGGAAGAGCGGGAACACCTGAGCGAACATACACCAGATAGCCAAGGTGTTGGCACGGTTCTGGATCCAACCGCCGCGGTTCCACAACAGAGCGGCCACCGTCGGGGCGAGCAGCAAAGCGACACCGCAGTACCAGCTGTGCGTCGGCAGGCAGTTGTAGGTGTAAGCGAAGTTCCAGATGTCGTAAATCACGATATAGACCCACGTCATGTCGGCCCAAATCATGTCTTTTTTGTCTTTGGAAGCATAGACATTCCACCATGCGGTCATACAGAAGATGTTGATGATACCGGCCACGCCGTTCATCACATTGTGCCAACCGCCATATTGCCAAACGCCTTCAGAGGTGAGCCACCATTGGTTCCAACCCATTGCGGCACTCTCGAAGTCGGAAGCGCAGGCAATCAGGATGTTGATGGCCACGATGATGAACGGAAACGGTTTAAACCAATGTTTGGCACCGATGCCCCATTTGTACTTGATCATCATAAAGCCGATACATCCGGCGGTAGCGGCATAGAGCTTGGCGTAGTGGAACCAGCCCTGCATATAGACGTGGGTTTGGTTTTCCAACGCCCATTGCGCGCCGTTACGAACGCCCACGGCAATCGCAAGGAAGTAGGCCGTCAAGGCGACGGGAATGATCAGGAAGGTGAAGATGCCGCCGAACTTAGTGCGACGGGCGAACTCGTTAAACAGGATGAGACCCACGAGGACGACGAGCAGCATCCCCCACTGGGCCAGGGCGTGAGCCCCATAAACTTGGAAAAACATAGCGGTTAAAATTTAAGTTAGGTATTTCATGTTAGTTAGCCTTCGGCTGTTGGTTAGCTTCGCTGTTGGTTTTGTTGTTTTTGTTAATATCATAATTGCGAAGGCGGGACATGAATGATGCTATTTTTATAGATATGTCCGTACAACGTTCGCGTAATGATTTGGCTGTTTCAATATTTATATATCCTAAATCTTCTGCCACATAAAGCATACTCTTTACTTCTCCACAAGAGCCATATGAAATGTTCAGATAGCTTAACAATTGCCTATTGTCTTTAGAATTTTTACTTTTATCAAAACCCTCTGCTATGTTATTCATTATTGAAATAACAGCACGTTGAATCTGATTGTTAAAGCCAAAATCCTTACATGTGGCAAATTGGGCATAAATATCTTTAACAAGCCCCCTTGCCAATTGCCAAACTACCAAATCTTCAAAATCATATATTTTCATAACACTGACTAATCAACATTTACCTAGCAACAGCGAAGCTAATCAACACGCAGTAATCAACACGCAGTAATCAACACGCAGTAATCAACACGCAGTGATCAACACGCAGTGATCAACACGCAGTGACTTTACGTTCCTTCAAAATGGCGTAAACCGCCCAAACCGCGGTGAGGACCAGCGACATGGGGACACCGACGGTGAGCAGTTCGCGGAGCATGACTGGAAAGCCACCGGTTTCGAGGGCGGTGAAGAAGGGGTACTGCCAGGTGAGCTCGCCATTGATGATGTGATCGACGATGAGGAGGACCGTGCCGCCCCAGAGCATTTTCTCCAATGTCGGAATCTGCCGTTTCAACGCGGAATCGGCGGTCTCGATGCTTTTTTCATTGACTTTTCTGTATGCGCTGGTCACTATCGCCTGCGCCATGGGTACTATAAAACAGGACATATTCGTTGTTTTTTTGTTTGTTACTTCGTGTTGGTTAGCCTTCGGATGTTAGTTAGCTTCGCTGTTGGTTACTTCGTGTTGGTGATTTGGGAGTTGTGGTAGGTGAAGGCCATGTGGCTGAGAAATTCATTCATTAGCAGGTCTTCGGAGAAGGTGCTGCCGAAGAGGTACGGGTTTTCGAGCATGAACTCCCGCATCAGTTCGTTGTTCACAAGTTGGTAGGAGTTGTCAGAGTAGTCGAAGTTCCGCCAATCGGGGTCGATTTTCCGGCCGTTGACGATGATTTCCTCGGGTGCGTCAGAATAGACCAGTCCTTGACCGGCGATTTCCATACAGAGGCGCATGGTGGGTACAGCGGCAGAGACATAGTACAAGGGACGCATCTCTCGAAATCGATTGACATTTATCCAATCACTGTAGTCGTCGTATCTGCATGCCTGAGGCTGAATGACGGGTTCAATGACGTAACAACCTCTCACCATTCTTCCTAACCTGCTGTAAACCATGCTATTTTCTGGCAAGTTGTTTGATGGATTGGGATTTCGGTACACCAGAGTCATTTTATCGCGATCAAAGCTGGAAATGGGCACCGCCGTGTCACCTTCGTTCACAATCTCCGCCTGAATACGAAGATATACATGTCCACGATCGTAGGAAGGGATAAGGACTTCACCCAACCGCATTTTCTCGGGTTCCCAAATTTTGTCCGTAACATTGCTGATTTCCAATGACTTGAACTTAATGGAAACCTGTGCCGCGCAAGGCAGGGTTGCGAAGCAGCATACGACGGCAATGGCTGATATGAGAATTCGTTTATACATTGTTTCAACTTTTAGATTGCAAAATTACATTTTTTTCCGACCAACCCCACAACTACTAACTACTAACTGCTAACTACTAACTCTTTTATTTCGACTTCGTTTCCCCGCAGTAGCCATGTGTTCCCGCTGTGGCAGTGGGGGCACGTCTTTCCGTGTTTCACCGTCTCGTACTCCTGTTTGCAGTCGTCGCACCAGGTGACAGCCGGGATAATGTTGCATTTCAGCTCGCAACCCTTCAGCAACTCCTCTTTGTCGGCGGCCCAGCGCCAGCAGTCGGTGAGCAGATGTGGCACCACCGTTGATACCTCCCCAATGTCCATCACCACGGTGGAAACGTGTTCCACGTGGTTCTCCGCCGCCACCGCTTTGACATCGCGGATGATATAGAAGACGATACCGAGTTCGTGCATTTTTACTTCTTAAAAACAATCTTCGCGGCTCGCTTGAGCATATACGGCAAAATTCCGCTGAACTTGTCCTCGGAGGTGCGCATGATACTGGCTTCGGGGTGCTCGCGGAAGAGGTGAATGGCATCGAAAGCGCACTTGGTGGTGCAGATGCCGCAGCCGATGCAGCGGTTTTCGTCAACCACGGAAGCACCACAGCTCAAGCAACGGGACGTCTCTGTGCGTACCTGCTCCTCAGTGAGCATGAGCGTATATTCACGGAACTTGTCGGTCTGCTCCGACACACCCTCCACTTGACGGGATGAGTTGTCGTAAGATTCTACCACAATGTCGTCCTTGTCGAGCTCGATGAAGTCGCGGCGGTTGCGTCCGATGGTCATGTGACCGTGCTGCACGTAGCGATGCAGACTCTCGGCGGCTTCCTTACCAGCGGCAATGGCGTCGATGGCGAACTTCGGACCCGTGAAGCAGTCGCCGCCCACGAAGATGTCCTCTTCGGCGGTCTGGTAGGTCAGTTTGTCGGCCACGGGATAGACGCCGCGCACAAATTCCACTTTCGTATCTTTGAGCAGATCCTTGAGGATGACGGTCTGGCCGATGGCGAAAATCACCATATCCGCATCAAGCACAATCAATTCATCCTCATTATATTGCGGTTTGAAACGGTGTTCTTTATCGTAAACGGATGTGCATTTCTTGAAAACGATGCCATTGACTTTTTCTCCCACTAATTCCACGTCATTTCCATTTCTTTCCTCATGCCACCACACATGTTCGCCGATTACCTCTTTAGGTCCCCAACCGGTTTTGATTTCCACACCGTCTTCACGTGCCTCGCGGCGTTCCTCTAAGGAGGCGGGCATAATGTCTTCGGTTTCCAAAGAGACCATGGTAACGGAGGCGGCTCCACTGCGTTTGGCCACACGCGCCGCGTCAATTGCCACATTACCGCCACCCACTACAACAATTTTTCGCTCTTCAATATCATATAAACGTTCTGTTGACAAGCCATACGACACTCCCTTGATTTCATTAGCCAAGTTAGAAAACCATTTTCCACAATTCGCACCATGGAGGAAGTCAATAGCCGTGATAACACCAAAAAAGTCTTCACCAGGGATGCCAGGCAATTTGCCGCCCTGACAGCCGATAGCCACGTAGAATCCTTTATAGCCTTGCTCTCTAAGTTGCTGGATCGTAATATCTTTGCCGACTTCCACGCCCGTGTGGATTTCCACACCGATCTCGCGCATGATGTCGATTTCAGCCTTGATGACGGATTTGTCAAGCTTATACGATGGGATGCCGTATTGCAGCATACCGCCGGGGATTTCGTTTTTCTCGAAAACAGTGGGTTTATAGCCCATCGTGGCGAGGTAGTAGGCGCAGCTCAGACCGGCAGGACCGCCACCGATGATGGCAATTTTTTCCTCCCATTGCTGTTGTACGTTCGAACAAATGTTCACCTCAGGAACGAAGCGGGTCTCCGCTTTCAAATCCTGTTCGGCAATGAACTTCTTCACCGCATCTATGGCGATGGGTTGGTCGATGGTGCCACGCGTGCAGGCATCCTCGCAGCGACGGTTGCAGACGCGTCCACAGACCGCCGGGAATGGGTTCTCGCGCTTAATCAGTTCCAAAGCTTCGGTGTATTTGCCTTCCGCAGCCTTCTTCAGATAGCCTTGCACCGCAATATGCGCCGGACAGGCCGTTTTACAAGGTGCTGTACCCGTCGGATAGCAGTTGATGCGGTTCTTGTCACGATAGTCCTCGTCCCACTTCTCCGGTCCCCACTTCTTGGCATCGGGGAGTTCCTGCTTCGGATAGGTCTGCTCACCGTGCTTGGTGCAGAGTTTCTGTCCCAGACGGACAGCACCTGCGGGACAGTATTCCACGCAGCGACCGCAAGCTACGCAGTTCGCGGGCTCGACCTTCGCTACGTAAGCACTGCGGGACATGTTCGGGGTGTTAAAGAGTTGTGATGTGCGTAAAGCGTTGCAAATCTTAATGTTACAATTGCATATTGCGAAAATCTTCCCTTCGCCATCTATATTGGTCACCTGATGCACAAAACCGTGATCCTCAGCCTTTTTCAAGATAGCCATGGCCTCGTCGTAGGTGATGTAGTGACCGCGGTTGGTCTCCACCAAATATTCGGCCATATCGCCCACGCCGATACACCAGTCGCGGTAGTCGTCGGCGCAGCCTTCTTCAAGTTTCTTGCGTCCATAACGGCAGCTGCAGATTCCCACCGCCAAGTGACCTTCGTAGCGTTTGAGCCAGTAGGAAATATGCTCAATATCAGCTGTTTGGTTCTCCATGGAGATAGCCTTCTCTACGGGAATCACGTGCATGCCGATGCCTGATCCACCCATAGGTACTAACGGGGTAACCTTCTCCAACGGCAGGAACGTCATGCGCTCGAAGAACATGGCCAGCTCGGGGTGCTTGTCCATGAGCTCAACGTTCATGTTGGTATATTCGGCACTGCCGGGCACGAACATCGGCACCCAGTAGATGCGGGCGTCACGCTCGAACGAGGTGCCCGCCACAGGGCCTTCCTTGGTGTATTTGTCGCCATAGTCGTACTCCAGCATTCCGAAAAACGCCAGCTTGTCGAGTAGCTCGTCAAAAGACTTGTCATCCGGAGTATAATGCTTTTTGGCATTCCATTCGTGGAGCTCAGCATAACTATGGTGTTCTCTCACTTTGAAGAAATTGCCGGGCAGCAGGTCGAGGAGCAGGTCGAGCGATGCTTCGCGGGTTACGGCGTCCATTTCATCCTCAAAGATGCAGGCGAGCCCCCAATACTCGGGTGCATCGGTGGTCATCTTGATTTTTCCAGGAACGCGGTCCGTGACGTGACGGACGAATTTCAGGAGTTTTGGGTTCGGGTTCTTGTCGCCCTTGTGTTTCGGGACGAACTTGGTGGACATTTCAGGCATATACTTCTTGTTTATTACTTCGTGTTAACATTCACTTATCTGGTCGAGAAGCCATTCGGCGAACTCTTCCACACCTTTTCCAGTTTTGGCAGAAAGCGGAAAGATCTGGGCTTCAGGGTTGCGCAACTGGATATAGCGCTTGCATTTCTCCATATTGAAATCGAAATAGGGCAACACATCGATTTTGTTGATTAACACCACATCGCAAACCGTGAACATCAATGGATATTTGAGAGGCTTGTCATCGCCTTCGGGCACAGAGAGAATCATGGCGTTGGCACAGCTGCCGGTGTCGAACTCAGCGGGACATACCAGATTGCCGACATTTTCGAGGATGACTAAATCGAGGTTGTCAAGGTCGAGATTGTCCAATCCCTGACGGGTCATCTCCGCATCCAAGTGGCACATACCACCAGTATGCAGCTGAATAGAAGGCACGCCGGTCGCCTCGCGGATCTTGTGCGCATCCACATCGCCGTCGATGTCGGCCTCCATCACAGCTAAGCGCAACCGACCTTTTATCCTGTTAATCAACTGGATAAGTGTCGTGGTTTTGCCACTTCCAGGGGCAGACATCAAGTTCAAGAGAAAAACTTTCTTCTTTTTCAATTCCGCGCGCAAAGCATCCGCATCCTTTTCATTGTCGGCGAAGACACTTTTTTTTATTTCGATAATCTTAACTTCGTCCATTTTGCTAGGGTTTTCGGTAGAATTTATGAGAAAAAACAGAGCGACAGACCTAAGCCGGCCAACAATGAATATCTCGCTGGCAAAGTTACACAATATTTTCATTTAAACTACCTTTCAGAAAAAAAACATTCTCCGATACCTCTAATCCTCGTATTTCATTCGGGAATATTGTGTATATTTGCCGCCAAAATTCAACCTAATATGACAGGCAAAGTAATCATCGTATCCGCGCCGTCGGGAGCCGGCAAAACCTCAATCGTCAAGCACGTTCTGCAATATCTTCCCGATCTCCGATTCTCCACATCCGCCACCACCCGCTCCATGCGCGAGGGCGAAGTCAACGGCAAAGACTACCACTTCCTTACCGTGGACGACTTCAAGAAAGGCATCAGCCGCGACGACTTTTTGGAATGGGAGGAGGTCTACGCCAACCAGTTTTACGGCACCCTCAAGAGCGAAATCCAACGCATCTGGGACGAAGGCAAAACCGTTATTTTCGACGTGGACGTGAAGGGCGGATTGAACATCAAGAAATACTTCGGCGACAACGCGCTGGCCATCTTCGTGGAGCCGCCCACCATTGAAGAGCTGGAGAACCGTCTGCGCAAACGCGGCACCGAAACCGACGAATCTCTGCGCAAACGCGTGGAGAAGGCCGAATATGAACTCTCGTTCGCACCCAAGTTCGACAAAATCATCCTCAACGACAACCTCGACGACGCCCGCGAAGAGATGCTCCACACCATCCGCGAATTTCTTGACCAAGAATGAGTTGTAAGCGAAAACATATCGCCATCATTGGAGCGGGAGCTTCCGGACTTTTCTTAGCGAAGAAGCTTTCTGAATCTCCGAACATGAAGGTCACCCTCTTTGAGAAAAACCGCCAGGTGGGCGCAAAACTGCGTGCCTCGGGCGGCGGCAAAGCCAACATCTTCAACCGCGATGTGCGTCCGGAGCACTACAACGCTCCCGATTTTGTGGAGAAACTGTTACAGCTGTACTCCCCAAAACAACTTGAGCAGCAGTTCGCCAATTGGGGATTGGTGACAGTTTCCGACGAGGAAGGTCGCGTTTATCCCGCCTCGCAGTTTTCGCAAACCGTGGTGGACGTGCTAGCCGATTTCGCCTCCGACCACGTGCATATTGAAACGGAATATAACATCCAACACATTGAATATCAACGTAACAAATGGCAGATTGATGACTACCCCACCCTGTTCGACACGTTGGTGCTCGCGTCGGGTTCTCCCGCCGGCATGATTCCGAAAAACCAGCGGGGTTACAATCATTATCTTCAAGATTTACCTTTAAAAGTCAACAGTTTGCAACCCTCTTTGGCGGGCTTTCTGTTGAATGATTATCCCAAATCATTGTCTGGCTGCCGCACCAAGGCGATTGTCTCCCTATATCAGGGCAATAAGCTGATTCACAAAGAGTCGGGCGAAATCACCTTTAAGGATGACGGCGTTTCTGGTATCGTCATTATGAACCTGTCGGCTTACTACCGTCGACTCTCTTCGCAGAAAAACTGCCGTCTGGAAATCAACCTCACCTACTGGGACGAAGCGTTCGATACTGGCACTTATTTACGTAACAACCAAAATGTTACAGGATTGTTGCATCCGAAATTAGCTGTCTTATACCAGCAAAAGCCCTTCGACATCCACCGCCTCACCTTCCAAATCGCAGACACCTACGCATTGGACACAGCGCAGGTGTGCCACGGCGGCATCGACTTGTCGGAAATAGACCACCTTTTTAAAGCAAAAAACGTCCAGAATCTCTATCTGTTAGGAGAAATCCTGGACGTTGATGGCGTTTGCGGCGGTTACAATCTCTTTTTCGCTTTCGCGTCAGCCGCAATCGCAGCCGCATCCCTCACGAAATAACCTTTTCGTTCCGCCCTGTAGAGACGGTGTGTACACCGTCTCTGTGCACACCGTCTCTACAATTGTTTCTTCAGAATCAATACTTCGGTTCCACTCCCATATTGAAAAATATGAACGAGAACATGTCGGTCACCTCTTCGATAGTCTTGTCGAGGGGTTTGCCGCCACCGTGACCTGCATTGCTCTCAATGCGAATGAGGTGCGGTTTGTCGCCGATGTCGCTGTTCTGCAAGGCAGCCGCATACTTGAACGAGTGCGCCGGAACCACACGGTCATCGTGGTCGGCAGTCGTCACTAAGATAGCGGGATACTCCTTGCCGTTCTGGATGGAGTGCAGCGGAGAGTATTTGTAGAGGTACTCGAACATCTCCTTGCTGTCCTCGCTGGTGCCGTAGTCGGTAGCCCAGTAGCGACCAATGGTGAACTTGTGGTAGCGCAACATGTCCATCACACCCACCTGCGGGATAGCCACCGCGAAGAGGTCGGGACGCTGGTTCACGACCGCGCCGACCAGCAGACCGCCGTTGGAACCGCCCTGCAACGCCAATTTCTCCTTGCTGGTGTAACCTTGCGCAATCAGGTATTCTGCAGCAGCAATGCAGTCGTCGAACACGTTCTGCTTTTTCATCTTGGTGCCGGCCTCATGCCACTCCTTGCCATACTCGCCGCCGCCGCGCAGGTTCACCACCGCCAATACACCGCCCTGCTCTAACCACAGAATGCGGGTCGTGCTGAAACTGGGCGTCAGCGAAATGTTGAAACCGCCATAACCGTAAAGCAGCGTCGGGTTTTTGCCATTCATTTTGGTGCCTTTCTTGTAAGTAATGAACATCGGAACCTTTGTGCCGTCCTTTGAGGTGAAGAACTTCTGCTCGGTCACGTATTCGTCGGAGTTGAACTTGATTTCGGACTTTTTGTAAATGGTTGATTTGTTGTTCGTTACATCGTAGCGATAGATGGCCGCCGGGGTGATGTAGGAGGTAACGGTGTAGAACGTCTCGGTATCCTCGGCCTCGCCACCGAAACCGCCGATGGAGCCAATGATGTCGTTATCGAGATTGTCGAGGAACTTACCGTTCTCGTCGAAAATCTTCACCACGGAGTGCGCGTCCTTGTTGTAGTTGGCTATCAGTTTCTTACCGAGATGGCTCACGCCCGTCAGAATGTCTTTGGATTGCGGGATGACGTCGGTCCAGTTCGTGGGATTTTCCAACGGAATCTTCACCAACTTGTAAGCCGGGGCATCGTGGTTGGTAAACACGAGGAAGTTGCCGTCAATCTCGTCCACCACACTATAGTCGTCCTTGAAGTCGGTCACTAATTTCACAAATTGAGCATTCGGATTCGACAAATCTTTGTAATACAGAGAATTGCCAGAGGTGGATTCGCTGCCGTAAATCACCAAGTAACGTTTGTTGACCACTTCCGCGCTGAAGCTCAAATTCGGATTGGTGCGGTCTTCGTAAGCCAGCTTGTCCTCCTTTTGGTCGGTGCCGACTTTGTGGTAATAGAGCTTGCCATTCTCGTTCACTCCGGAAAGTTCGTTCTTGGGTTCCGGGAAGCGGCTGTAGAAAAAGCCGTCGTCCTTCCATGCGATGCCAGAGAACTTCACCCACATGAGATGGTCGCTGAGCACCTCACCGGTGGTGATGTTCTTAACGTAGATCTCCTGCCAGTCGCTACCGTTGCGCGAAATGGCGTAGCCGAGGTAGTTGCCGTCGTCGGAGATGCCGAGCGTGGAGAGCGCCACGGTGCCGTCGTTGGAGAGCTTGTTGGGATCAAGAAGCTCGACCGCCTTACCATCCAATGAGTTCTTGTAGTAGAGCACGCTCTGGTTCTGCAGACCATCGTTGCGGTAGAAGAAATAGCGGTCGCCTTTCTTCCACGGCGCACCCTCCTTCGGGTAGTTCATAATGTCCTTGAGATGCTGTTTCATCTTCTCGCGGTAAGGGATCTGCGACAAGAACTTGTCGGTCACCTCGTTTTGCGCCTTCACCCAGTTGGCGGTCTCTTCGGAGTAGTCGTCCTCAAGCCAGCGATACGGATCGGGCACCGCCACACCGAAGTAATGGTCCACGGTGTCGCACTTCTTGGTTTCAGGATATTCCACCTTCGGAACACTGTTTTTCTTATGACATGATGCAAGCATAATGATGGTGCTTAATGCTAAAACACTGATAGTTAGTTTTTTCATTGATATGATTTTAATGATTTAGAAAGTGCAAAGATAGTCTTTTTTTAGGCAAAAGTGAACAGGCAACAGGCAATAATATTTTCCTCGCAGTCCCAAATATTTCCATTTTTTTCCACAAATTTTCTAAAAGAAACTACTTCATTATTGCCATTTACCCTACTATTCTTTTCAAAATATTGAATAGCAACACTTTATATTAGTTATAAACAGAGAATCGCAACTCGCGATTTATCAACATTTTATCGTTGATGTTTATTTCTGTTCATAACTTTTTTCCATTATCTTCCAAACTGATTTTCAGACATATACAAAAGATTTTAACTAACAATTGTTTATGAAAATACAATCTATGGAAATTGGTTTTGGAAAAATTATATTTTTGTCGTCTCAAAAAAATATTATTGAAAGGCATAGAATAGGATTATGGCAACCGAATACGGATATTGGGAAGTCTCCATTGAGAAGAGCGGACGGCTGAAGCTGCCCACAGCCCTTCTGCGTTCGTTGTCGGAGGATGATCGCAAGAAATTCTATGTCACCCACGGTTTCGGTGAATATATAATGTTATGGTCGGAGAAAGCCTATCGCAAGCAGATGGACTATATGAACTCCCTCGACCGAAACCTGACCCGCGTCAAACTGTACCGCAACGCCTTTTTGCGCAACACCGCCATGCTGGAGTGCGATTCCCAAGACCGCATCGTGATTCCGAAGCCGTTGATGGAGATGTACTCCATTGACAAAGAGTTGGTTATGGTGTTGGACAACGGACAAATTGAGATGTGGAACAGCAAGAAGTATCACGAGAAGTTCGACATGACTCCCGAGGAGTTGGAGAAACTGAACGAGGAGATGCATCTCGGACACTATTTGCCGGAAAAGGAGGGGTCGAATGGAATATCATAACCCCGTACTCCGTCAACTTTCTGTAGATTATTTGGTTAGCGACCCTAATGGGATTTATGTGGACGTCACCTACGGCGGAGGAGGCCACTCCCGCACCATTATGGAGAAGCTGGAGCAAGGTCGGCTCATCGCTTTCGACCAAGACGCGGATGCACAGTCGCAACTCATTGAGGATGAGCGTTTCACATTCGTGGCTTCCAACTTCAAGAACCTCAGCCGTTTCCTGAAATACCATCAAGCCTACCCCGTCGACGGCATCCTAGCCGACCTCGGAGTCTCCTCGCACCAGTTCGACACCCCAGAACGCGGGTTCTCCTACCGCGAGGACGGCGCATTAGACATGCGCATGAACACGCAGTCGGGCAAATCCGCGCAAGACGTTATCAACCAATACGATGAAAAGGCACTGAGCGACATTTTCTACCGTTATGGAGAGCTCTCCGACGGTCGCGCCCTCGCCCGCCGCATCCTCAAAGCCCGCGATGAACAGCCCATCCTCACCACCCAACAGCTGGTGGAGGTACTGCGTCCGTCCCTGTTGCGCGGCAAAGAGAACAAGTCGCTTTCCAAAATCTTCCAAGCCATCCGCATCGAAGTCAATCAGGAGATGTCCGTTTTGGAGGACTTCCTGACACAAACCGTTGACGCATTGAAAGTTGGCGGTCGGCTGGTCATCATCTCCTACCATTCGTTGGAAGACCGTCTGGTGAAGAACTTCATGCGTTCCGGTCGGCTGGACGGCGAAGTGGAAAAGGACTTCTTTGGCAACCCGCTGACCCCCTTCAAGCTGATCACCCGAAAGGCCGTACAGCCTGAAGATGAAGAAATTAACGATAACCCCCGCGCCCGCAGTGCGAAACTGCGCGTCGCCGAGAAAATAGAATCCGTCAATCATGGAAACCACATCTAAAAACAACAACCGCAACAAGCCCGAGAAGACCAAATTCGGCCAGTTCTTCTCCAATATCTTCGGTGGCGAAATATTGGTGAACAAGAAGATGCGCCCTTGGTACTTCTATTTCTTCTTCCTACTCATCCTCGTCACCGCGCTGGTTATCAGCGAACAACGAATCAACGCTAAGGAGAAAGAGATCATCGAACTGGAGAACACCTACAAAGAGGAGATCAGCAAACTGAAAGCCAACAACCAGTTCATCCCCTACGAGAAAAACAAAATCCTCATCCAAAAGATGCAGGAAAGAGGCTTTATTACGGACGAAAAACAGAGTTTTACGGTGAAAGAGACCCCGAAACCGGTTCAAAAACGCCGTTGGTTTAACAGAAAGGAGCGTAAACATGAAAACAAATAACAAACAAAACGCCTCTCCGTCCACGCTCCGCCGCATGACGATCGTCTACCTGCTGATGATGCTGGTGGGCATCGCCTGTCTGGTCAAGATTCTCTACCTCTCCATCGTGGAGCGCGCCGTGGCATCCGGCACTTCCGACAAGTGCGTTGACACCACAGTGCCCGGCTGGCAGGACAAAGAGAGCGACGATACATATTGTTATGTGCGCGAGAACAGTCTGCGGCCCGTGCGCGGTGAAATCTACGACGACCACGGCCGTGTGCTGGTGGCCAACTTCACCGTCTTCGAGGTGGCCTTCGACGGCAAAGGGTTCGCCAAAGAGTATGCCGACACCCTGAAGAAGAATCCGAAAGCGTATGATGAAATCTTCAAACGGCTCTCCGACGACTTCTACAGTCAGTTCAAAGACCGTTTTCCAAAGTATAACGCCGACTATTACTACCGTTTTTTCACCGATAACATCAAGAAAAAGCACTATGCCACCCTGTTTTTCGTGAAAGACTGGGACGAAAAGTCATGGGTGATGGGCGTCGACACGGCATTCATCAAAAATCGTCCTTACTTATATAAACATGTATATGACGAGAAGTCGGGCGACTCTATCCGCAAAAGAGTGCTGCATACCCACTTCAACTTCGTGCCCGCCAATGTGCGCATCAACCCTTACGGAGAGATGGCCAAACGGACGCTCGGCATTGAGACTCCCGACCGGAAATACGGTTTGGAGCACGAGATGAACGCCATTCTGGCCGGTATCGAAGGCAGTAAGAAATACCTCGAACTGAACCACGCCAAAGTGCCGCTCAGGGAACGCCTCGACCCAGAAGACGGCTACAACATCCATACAACCATCAAGTTGGAAATCCAACATGCCGTTCACAACGAACTGTCGCGAAAACTGACAGAGCTGAACGCCGAATGGGGTTGCGCCATCGTGATGGAGACCAAGACCGGCGAAATCAAGGCTATCTCCAACCTGCGCCGCGCCGCCAGCGACGGTTCCTACTACACCGAAAGCATGGAGTACGCCCTCAACGCCAAAGTGGAACCCGGCTCTACCTTCAAAATCGCCTCTCTGTTGGCGTTTTTGGAGAAGACGCCCTTCGACACCTCCGCCATCTACCCGATGTTCAACCACACCTTCGAGTTCCCCATGAAATCCGGTGCCGTAAGACGCTATCACAAAAGCGACTCCAAAGTGCATGGAGAAACATTAGGAACCCCTGACGAAATCATCCAGCGCTCTTCCAATATCGGTATCGCCTCCATGATCTTCCACGCATACGGGATCAACCACTTCCACGACTACTACAACCAGCTGAAAAAGATGGGCATGTTCGACACCATCCACACGCAGATCGGCGACATCCTGCCTGCCTCCATCAAAGACGGCACGCGCGATTTCAACACCTATTATGCCACCTGTTTCGGCGCCGGTTTCACCATCCCCATCCTGCGCACGCTCACCTACTACAACGCCATCGCCAACGGAGGCCGAATGATGAAACCCCTGTTCGTGCGTTACGTCACCGACACCTACGACACCGTTCAACGTTTTGAGCCGCAAGTACTTAAAGAGCATATCGTCTCCGACTCCACCATCGAGAGAGCGAAAAAGTATCTGGAACGTGTAGTTTGGGGTCCTTACGGCACAGCCCGCAGATTCCGTGACGAAAACTGCATGTTCGCCGGCAAAACGGGCACCCGCGACATTTGGGACGAGCAGGCACACGCCTATCGCACCGACATCAACGCGGTCTCTTTCTGCGGCTACTTCCCGATGGACAAGCCGCAATACACGATGATCATCTACATTTACGGAGTGCCATACCACAGCGATGTGGCCGCTGACGCCTTCGCGAAGATCGCCCGCAGCATCATGAACAGCGCCAACTACAGCGCCACGAGAAGCGCTGCCGACTTCCCCTTCACGCCGCTGGGTCGCACCGCCCCCATCCGGACAAAATACTTCAACACACTGCTGAACGGACTGGGCTATGACACCGTAACTTACGAAACCACAGTTCCTTACATGCGTGTGGACAACACCGACACCAACCGTCACGTGAACGCCATCGCATTACCGTTGAACACCTTCCAGAAGATGCCCGACGTGCGCGGAATGATCGCCTCCGACGCCGTCACCGAACTGATCCGCGCCGGCTACAACCCACGCATCATCGGCATAGGCCGCGTCAAAACACAGGTCCTCGACAACTCCTCCGGAATCGTGAAACTATACTTAGAATGACCTTTAACCTCTAAACCATAAACCTTAAACCTTAAACCATAAACTTAAAAAAAGACAATGAAACCATTAGATATACTACTGAAAGCCCTGCGTTCTCGTGAGGTGACAGGATCTTCCGAAATCAATATCACGGAGATTCTGTTCGACTCACGTGCCGCCTCTGCACAGCCAGAAGGGAAAACGCAACTCTATGTGGCTCAACGTGGTACACAGACCGATGGACACAAATACATCCCTGCAGCCATCGCGCAAGGCTGTCGCGCCATCGTTTGCGAAGAGCTGCCCGAGACCATTGACGAGAAGGTCTGCTACATCAAAGTGAGCGACAGTTCCGTGGCCTTGGGGATGCTCGCCGACGCCTTCTACGACCATCCCAGCCGCAAGTTGAAGCTGGTGGGTATCACCGGCACCAACGGCAAAACCACCACTGTGACGCTGCTGCAACGCCTCTTCATGTCGGCAGGCTATCACGCCGGACTGATCTCCACGATTGTCAACAAGATCGACAACGAAGAGATTCCCACTTGCCACACCACCCCCGATGCCGTGGAGCTCAACCGTCTGCTGTCGGAAATGGTGGAAAAGGGCTGTCAGTACTGTTTCATGGAGGTGAGTTCGCATGCGCTTTGCCAGCATCGCGTGACGGGACTACGATTCGCGGGCGCTATTTTCAGCAACATCACCCACGACCACCTCGACTTCCACAAGACCTTCGCCAACTACATCGCTGCGAAGAAGTCCTTCTTCGACAAACTCCCCAAAACCGCTTTCGCACTCACCAATGTGGACGACAAGAACGGTCGCGTGATGGTGCAGAACTCCAAAGCCGATATCCACACCTACAGTCTGCGCACCGCCGCCGACTTCAAAGGCATGGTGATGGAGAACGCCTTCACCGGCCTGCACATGCACATTAACAACCGGGAGGTCTATTTCAAACTATGCGGTAAATTCAACGCTTACAATCTGTTAGCCATCTACGGAACGGCCGTTTTGCTAGGTATGGACCAAGAGGAGGTGTTGACCCACATGAGTATGCTCGACAGTGCCGCAGGTCGTTTCCAGATGCTGCACAGTCCCAATGGCGGCACCGCAATTGTGGACTACGCGCACACGCCCGACGCGCTGGAGAACGTGCTGAAAACTATTCGCGACATCGTGGGCAAAGAGGCCGAAGTGATCACCGTAGTGGGTTGCGGAGGCGACCGCGATGCACTGAAACGTCCTGAAATGGCGGCCATTGCCTGTAAATACAGCTCCAAGGTGTTGCTCACATCCGACAACCCCCGTACCGAAGATCCGCAAGCCATCCTCAACGACATGCAAGCCGGCATTCCTGCCAACAAAAGCAAAAATGTGCTGGTGATTGAAAACCGTCACGAGGCTATCAAGACCGCCTGCATGATGCTGCAACCCCAAGGAGTGCTGTTGGTGGCCGGCAAGGGACACGAAACCTATCAGGAAATCAACCACGTACGCCATCATTTCGACGACACGGAAGAGATCAAAAAATGTTTTAACATCCAATAATTCTGTAAGTTATGCTATACTATCTCTTTTCTTGGCTACATCAGCACGGATACCCTGGCACCGGTGTCTTCCAGTATATCTCGTTCCGTTCCGCGGCGGCGTTCGTCCTCTCGCTCTTCATCGCCATTTTCGTGGGCAAATATTTCATCAACTTCCTGAGGAAAAAGCAGATTGGGGAGAGTGTGAGGGAACTGGGACTGGCCGGACAGAGTGAGAAGGCCGGCACCCCGACCATGGGCGGTATCATCATCATCGCTGCTATCCTGATTCCAGTGCTACTGCTGTGCGAACTGACCAACATCTACATCATCCTGATGATTTTCACGACGATTTGGCTGGGCATTCTCGGCTTTTCCGACGACTATATCAAAGTTTTCAAGAAGAACAAAGACGGACTCTCCCCGCGCAAGAAACTGATCGGTCAAATTCTGCTCGGTCTGGTGGTCGGTTCCGTCATGTATTTCCATCCCAACGCAGTCATTTGCGAGAAAACCACCCCGAAACAGCAGGTAACGCAAGCATCTGCCAATGATTTGTTACAAATCGAAAACCAGGAGAATGCACACTCACCGAGACTCTTTGACGAGCCTCACCACTCCTCCAAAACCACCATCCCGTTCTTCAAAAACCACGAGATGGACTATGCCGGGCTGACCCGCTGGCTGGGCGACGAAACGGGCAAATGGTCGTTCCTCTTCTTCATCCCGATTATCGTCTTCATTATCGCAGCGGTCTCCAACGGCGCCAACCTCACAGATGGTTTGGATGGATTGGCGACAGGCACCACAGCCTCGGTGGCTGTCGGCATTGCGCTGCTGGCCTACGTGTCGGGTAACGTCATCTTCGCCTCCTACCTGAACATCATGTACATACCCAATATCGGGGAGTTGGTGATCTTCATCTCCGCCGTCATCGGAGCCTGCATCGGTTTCTACTGGTGGAACTGCTACCCTGCGCAGGTCTTCATGGGCGACACCGGCAGCCTCACCCTCGGCGGCATCGTGGCGGTCTCCTGCATCATCATCCGCAAGGAGCTGCTCATCCCCATCCTCTGCGGCATCTATTTGGCTCAGTCCGTGTCTGTTATCATGCAAGTTTCCTACTTCAAATACACCAAGAAAAAGTATGGTGAAGGCCGCCGCATCTTCCTGATGGCACCGCTCCATCACCACTTCCAGAAAAAAGGGCTCCACGAATCGAAAATCGTGCAACGCTTCATCGTCGTCAGCATGATGCTCGCCGTCCTCACCCTCGTCACCTTGAAGATACGATAACCTTATAAACCCGTAAACGTGTAAGCACGTAAGCATCTAAAAACTAAACCACAAACCTTAAACCATAAACCATTATGCCTACAAAAAAGACAAACAGTTTCCGCTTATTCGAACAAGCAAAAGAGACCTACAATCCTCGGGTAGGAACCCTATCCGAGCAATTGATCAAACTTCGTCAAAAGAATATCGCCGAATCCCTCTCCGACTTCGAAGGCAGTGCCCATAAACTGGAGCATGTGAAGAGTTTCGCCGGAGTGGACTTCATCGACGACGCGCGTTCCACAACCGCCAATGCCGTGTGGTATTCGCTGCAATCCATGACCAAACCGACCGTCTGGATCACCAACATCGACGACCCCGAAATCCTCAGTGAAGACATTCTGAACGAGGCGCAAAAGAAGGTCAAAGAGGTTGTGTTACAAGGCGTTTACAACATCGACGTTTACCAAAAGCTTGCTGAGCTGGGCATCCAGGTGATGATGACCATGAGCATGGACGATGCAGTGAACCACGCCTTCTACGCTTGTCAGAAAGGCGACACTGTGCTTTACGCTCCCGGCATCCACGGCAACAGCCAACTCACCTATCGTGAGCGCGGCGACCGTTTCAAAGCCTCTGTGGCACAACTCTAAAACAGTCGCATCATGGAGACAGACATCGCGAAACCGAAACTTCCACTCCTGCAAAGGATCAATTGGAAAGCCGACAAGGTCATCCTGATTTTGGTGGTCTTCCTGACGGCTATATCCATCGTCATGGTCTACAGTATGCGCGGACAGGTGGTGCTCAATCACATGAAACACCTGCTGTTCGGATATGTCGGCATGTTCTTGATATACCACATCGACTACCGCAAGGCAGGTGCTTTCGCACCGTTTTTCCTTGGGGTGGCCATCCTCTTGCTGGTGCTGACCATGCTCTCGCAAGCCGTGCGCGGTGTCACCATTTTCGGTCGCGACGTGCAGACCTTCTACATCATCGGCTTCCTGATTATCTTCTACATCTCCAACTACATCGCGCGACAGCTGCACAACTACGGAGAAATCTCCCAATCGAATGTACGATACCTTTTCATCTTGCTGACCCTGTTCTGCGGCGGTATCGCCACCATGAACATGTCCACCGCTATCATCCTCTTTATCACCGGTTTGGTTCTGTTTTTTGTAGGCGGATTCAGAATGAAGGATATTGCGGGACTGGTGGGCATCGTGTCAGCCGTGCTCATTGTGGCCATGATTGTGGCCGTCAACCTCAGCGACGAGAAAAAGGCGAGTTTCGGACGTATGGCGACCTTCATCAACCGTCTGGAATACTACATCACCAAAGATAACACCAACGGCTACGGCGACCAGATGATCCTCGCACGGGCAGCCATCGCTCGATCAGGCTTTAACCCCGCCGGTCCCGGCAAGGGCGTCATCAAGAACCGTCTGCCCGAAAAGGAGACCGACTACGCCTTCGCCTCCCTTTATGAGGAAACAGGCATCGTGGTGGGTCTGGCAATATTGTTCGCTTACCTCATCATCTTCTACCGGGCGCGGAAAATCGCCAAAGAGGCGACCGGCACCTTCGGCAGGCTGCTGGCCTTCGGCATCGGTTTCTGGTTCACTTGCCAGGCATTGGTCCACATCGGTGTGAACTGCGAGCTGCTGCCCACCACCGGACAAACGCTGCCCTTCATCAGCAGCGGCGGTGCCTCTCTGTTCGTCTCCGGCTGCGCCATCGGCATGCTCCTCAACATCGGCAAAGTCTCCAACGAAGAGTGTCAAAAGGAAAATCCGATGTCATACTTTGAAAGAAACGCATGATCCAGATCAACAAACTCTCAGTAAACTTCACCGGAGATTTCCTCTTCAAGGATGTCTCGTTCGTGGCTGGCGACCGCGATCGCATCGGTCTGGTGGGTCACAACGGAGCGGGTAAATCCACCCTGCTCAAAATCATCCACCGCGACATCGAACCGGCTTCCGGAACTATGGTCATCACCTCCGGTCACCGCGTGGGCTACTTGCCGCAGGAGCTGGTCGGCAACTCCCCGCTCACTGTCTGGGAAGAGGCCGTCTCCGCCTTCTCGGAAATCAAGGTCATGGAGCGCAAGATGCAGCAAATCTCCACCGAATTGGCCGAACGCACCGACTACGAATCCGATGAATACGCCGCTCTCACCCAACAACTCTCCGACCTCAACGACCGATATAACCACTTAGGTGGCAACACCATAGATGCTGAAACCGAGAAGGTGCTCGCCGGTATGGGCTTCCTTCGCGAGGAGTTCAACCAACCGATGTCCTCTTTCAGCAACGGCTGGCAGATGCGCGTCTGCCTCGCCAAAATTCTCCTGCAAAAGCCGGAGATCATCCTCTTGGATGAGCCCACCAACCACCTCGACATCGAATCCATCCAGTGGCTGGAGGAATACTTGGCCAACTACGATGGGTGCGTCATCCTCGTCTCCCACGACCGCGCCTTCCTCGACCGCGTCACCAACCGCACCATCGAAATCACATTAGGGAACATTCAAGACTATAAATGCAGCTACTCGCAATACGTGGAACAACGTTTGGAACGTATTGAGAGTCAGCAATCCGCATACGAAAACCAACAACAACAAATCGCCCAGATCGAACGCTTCATCGAACGGTTCCGCTACAAGGCCACGAAGGCGCGACAGGTGCAGAGCCGCATCAAGATGCTGGAGAAGATGGAACGGGTGGAGGTTGACGAGTACGACAAGAGCTCCATTTCGTTCAAGTTTCCGCCTGCACCGCACTCCGGACTGGTGGTAGTGGAGAGCAAGAACCTCAACCTGGGGTACGACACCAAACCGGGCGTGCTCACAGGTGTGGACTTCCGTCTCGAGCGTGGCGAGCGCGTGGCGTTCGTGGGGCGCAACGGCGAAGGCAAATCCACCATGGTGAAGGCCATCGTGGGGGCACTACCCCCCGAAAACGGCGAACTGCAGCTCGGCTACCAGGTGGTGGTGGGCTACTACGCCCAGAACCAAGCGCAACTGCTCAACCCCGAAAAGACCGTCTTCGAGACCATCGACGACGTGGCGGTGGGCGACATCCGACCCAAAATCCGCACCATCCTCGGCAGCTTTCTCTTCGACACGGAAGACACCGAAAAGAAGGTGAAGGTACTCTCGGGCGGCGAGAAAGCGCGTCTGGCACTGGCCAAGCTGCTGCTCTCCCCCTTCAATCTGCTCATCCTCGACGAGCCGACCAACCACCTCGACATGCCCTCCAAAGACGTGCTCAAAAACGCACTGCTGCAATACGAAGGCAGCCTCATCCTCGTCTCCCACGACCGTGACTTCCTGCAAGGGCTCACCTCCAAAGTCTACGAGTTCAAAAAGCACAAGATGAATGCATTCACCGGCGACGTCTACGACTTCCTGGCGCAGCGCAAGATGGAGACGCTGAACGAGCTGCAAAGCCGAAACATTGCTGCGACAAACACTACCGGCGAGAAAGTCTCCTCCAACAAGGAGCAGTGGGAGCTGAAAAAGCAGCGCGAGGCCGACGACCGCAAAAAGAAAAACCGTCTTCGCAAGCTGGAAGACGAAATGGAGAAGCTGCAAGAACAACTGGCCGAACTGGAGGCACAGCTGGCCGACCCCGAAAAGAACGCCGCCGCCATCGCCTCCGGAGAGCTCTACCAAAACTACGAATCTGTCAAAAAGCAAATCGAGGAAAAAGAGATGGAGTGGCTGGAACTGAGCGAATAAATAAAAAAATTTTTTTTTGTATCTTTGCAGCGTAAAAAATCTGCGAAGATGAAGGCCCAAATCAGCAAACAAGATTTTGCTCGAAAAGAGCTCATAAAGATATTCATCGCCATTTTTGTACTACTGGTGGGCAGTGTCATCTACTATTTCTACATCAGGAAAGATGCGTTGCACTCTGCAGAGAAACGGGCCGAACTTACTTTGAAAAATACTGAAAGGATGATTCTCATCCGCATGGGGAAAATCGAAACCACTGTAAATGCGACACGTCCTATGGTGGAATATGCTCTTGATGACCCCGATGCGATGTTCGACATCACTCGCCATATTGCAGAATCCAGTTCTCGTATTATGGGTGCAGGCATCGCTTTCAAAGCTGATTACTATCCTGAAAAAGGGCACTGGTATGAAACTTACGTAGGGTATCATTATGGATGTGACACCTTTGTCTCCAAACAGTTGGGTAGCGCTAAACATGATTATCTCCAAATGGATTGGTTCAAGAAAGGATTGATGTCGCCGTCGGGTTTTTGGAGTGATCCTTATTTCGACAACGCTGGCGGCAAAACATTCCTGGTTTCCTATTGCCTCCCCATCCATGACAGCACAAACGAAGCGGTGGGCGTCATCTGCACTGATATCACCCTCGACACACTCGCCAGCATCGTCAAAAGTGTTAAACTCTCCCCCCGTAGTTTCTGCACTTTAACCTCCTGCGAAGGTAAGCTGCTGGTGGGGCCGTCCACCACTCAAAAAATCAGAGGCAAATGCCACGTCTTCTCAGAAAAAATTGAAGGGAAGAACCTGATTCTGACGCTCACGGTTCCAGACGCCGAGATGTACAAGCGACTGCGGAAGTCCAGTCTCTTTTTCTTACTCATGGCACTCTCAGGCATTTTCGCGGTGCTCTTTATCTCCTTCCAATCTATGCAGAACCTTTGGAAACTCAACGAAGTACGCCTAAAGGAGCAGCACATTGAGGACGAACTCGCCATCGCCCGCAACATCCAGCAGTCTCTACTCCCGTCAGAACAAACAGTCAAGAGTTCTAAAACAATAAACATCAAAGGGTTACAAATACCGGCGAAGTATGTGGGCGGCGACCTGTTCGACTACTACGTGCGCGACAACAAACTCCTTTTCTGCATCGGGGATGTCTCCGGCAAAGGAGTGCCCGCCGCACTTTTGATGGCCATTTCGCACAGTCTGTTCCGCACAATATCCTCTCATAACGAGCGTCCTGAGATAATGATGGAGGCCCTCAACAACGCCATCAGCGAAAACAACCCCGACATTATGTTCATCACGATGTTCTTGGGCATCATGGACTTAACCACGGGAACCATTAGCTATTGCAACGCCGGACATAACCCTCCGATTGTCATTAAGAATGGTCGCGCGGAATATTTAGACACCGAGCCCTCCCTCCTCTTGGGCGTGGAGCTTTCCGCAAAATACACCGCACACGAGCTGACCTTGGCCCATGGCGACACCCTATTCCTCTACACCGACGGATTGACTGAAGCGGAAAACACCGAGCATGAAACCTTTGGGGAAAAGCGGGCTCTGGAAACCGCCGCCCACTTCGGCACGCTCACAGCCGAACAGCAAATAGAGCAGATGCACCAGGCAGTTGACCAATTCGTCAACAATGCCGAGCAGAGCGACGACCTTACCATGCTCGCCATCCAGTATGTTCATGGCGAGAACAGGCTCGTTATAGAAAACCGCATCCAAGAACTCGACAAGTTAGAGCCCTTTTTGAGCCATTTCTTTGAACAGAAAAGCATTGACATGTCGCTGTTGCCACAACTTGACCTCGCATTGGAAGAGGCGGTCACCAATGTCATCATGTACGCATATCCTGAAGGCGAAACAGGCACTGCAGAACTCACTGTAAACGTGAACAATAAACAAATCTGCTCGACGCTCACCGACAGCGGCACCCCGTTTAACCCGTTAGAGCAGCAAGAAGACAACCTCGACGTTTCATTGGAGGAACGCAAGATCGGCGGCCTCGGCATCCACCTCATCAAAGAGATCATGAGCAAGGTGGAGTATGAGTATGCGAATGGGAGAAATGTGTTGAGGATGACGTATGATGTGTGACCTGAAACTTGAAACCTGAAAAGATGAGGAGATGAAAAGATGAGAAGATAATAAGATAAAATATTGAAAATATGGAAATTACAATTACCGAATCAGGCAATCAAATCATTGCCACATTTGACGGACGGTTGGACACCGTGGCCGCGCAACAGATTGAAGAGACCATCACCCCGCTGCTGGAACATGCGGACCAAACCATCATCCTCGATTGCGAGAAGATGCCGTTTATCAGCAGTTCCGGACTGCGCATTTTCCTCAAGATCCGCAAGGAAGTCTCTGCCAAAGGCGGCAAAATGCAATTGAAGAATGTCTGCCCCGACGTCATGCAGGTCTTCAAGATGACAAAACTGGACGGCATCTTCGAAATCCTGTAACGATGAACAAGTTTCATATTAACGCTCCTCGGTGGCTATTCCTGTTAGTCGCCGTGTGGGCGTATTCTGGATTATGGGCACAGGAAGCGGACAATGAGTTCACGATTAGCACCAAGTTAAACACCCGTGGGGAAATCCGGGTAGGTGGTTTTGATATCAGCGAAGAGGACGAAAACGAGCGGAGCACCCAATTCATCATGGGACAATATCGGCTCAACTTCGGCTACAAGCGCTCCGACTGGTTGGAGATACGCCTCTCCCCGCAATTCTCCGGCGTTTGGGGACAGGCTGGCGGCACTTTGAGCCTTTCGGAAGGTTGGCTGTTGATGAAGCATAACAAATCTGGCATCTT
This sequence comes from Bacteroidales bacterium, assembly GCA_017633495.1. Taxonomy (GTDB): domain Bacteria; phylum Bacteroidota; class Bacteroidia; order Bacteroidales; family WCHB1-69; genus F23-D06. The sequence goes on from JAGBPE010000158.1 coordinate 25,605, forward strand.
TGGCAAAATCGGCCGTCAGTGTTTTGAATATGACGACGAGCGTATTTTGGGTTATGATGACTGGACGATGACCGCGCCCACCCACGACGCACTGAAATTCGGTTATGAAGGCCACGGACACAAAGTGCATTTGCTCCTCGCATATAACCAAAACGCCGAAAACATCTCCACCGGCCTCAACTACTATTCCGGCGGAATTCAGCCCTACAAGACAATGCAAACGCTTTGGTATCACTACAATACTCCAAAGAATTTCTTCGGAATCTCACTGATCGGCATGAATATAGGGATGCAGAGTAAGAATAGTCAATATCCAGATAAGACATACTACCAGCAGTTGGTCGGAACATACGTGACGTTGAATCCCAGCATCGTCTCGTTGGAAGGTTCCTTCTACTACCAGATGGGTAAAGAGGAAAAAGGCATACCATTGAATGCGTTCATAGGAAGTGCGAAAATCAAAGTCACCCCCAGCGAGATGTACAACCTCTATGCCGGTTATGATTATTTGAGTGGTGACAATTTCCCTGTTCCAGTTAATGGTGGTTTCGGTCTCATTTTCCATAAAGAGGCCCGGGGTTTCTCCTCCTTGTTCGGATCCCATCACCAATTCTATGGCGCCATGGACTTTTTCTATTTGGACAGCTATGTGAACAACTTCTCCCCGGGCTTGCAAAACCTCTTCGTTGGTGGTAATGTCGCGCCAGTTCCCGGATTGAAAATCAACGCAGCTTATCACTTTTACGCCATCTCTGCCGATATTAGCTACCAGCAGGGATATTTGAAGAAAGCCTTGGGTCATGAGGTTGAACTCAATGTAGGCTATACTTTCGCGAATTTTGTCACTGTGGGGGCCGGCTACACCTACATGCGCGGCACCGAGACGATGGAAATCCTCCAGCGCGTCTCTGACAAGCGCCGTTTGCACTGGGGTTGGGTGATGCTGTCCGTCAACCCGACGATTTTCACCTACGCATGGAACGATAAAAAGAAACAATAGCATAAACAGAAAAAAAAATCACCTAATATGAAAAAAACAGCTCCTCTATCCAAATCACAATATGGCGTCTATGCGGAATGCGTAGGCCATGAAAATGAGGTTTACTATAACCTCCCGTTTCTCTTTGTCTTTGACGGCAGTCTCGATGCCGACCGCTTGTGTCGTGCTATTGAGACGACGATAAAGGCCCACCCCACATTTTTCACCCGACTTGGGGTGAATGACGATGGAGAACCTTTCCAAAGCCTTGATTTGGAGAAGGAGGAGTTCAGTCTCACAGTCGAACCAGTTACAGATATTGAGGCTGAGAAACAGAAATTCATCGTGCCGTACGAGCTCTATGGCGGCAGATTGTTTCATACCAAACTGCTGCGCGATGCAGAGCACATCTATTGGCTCTTCGACATGCACCATATCATCAGCGACGGCACATCGTACAACATTATCATCAGCGATGTGGAGACGGCTTACAATGGCGGCACACTCGCTCCCGAGGAGATGACGATGCAGGAATTTGCCCTTGCCGAAGCCGAGAAGCGCAAAACGCCCGCTTTCGAGGAGGGCAAACAGTGGTACGCCCAAAACTTCGACTGCGGCGACACCTTCACCCAACTGCTCCCCGACCTTGAAATCCCCGAACGCACAGACTCCCATAGAGTTCGCATTCTCGGTACCGACATGGATCGGGTGGATGCCTTCTGCAAGACCCATAACATCAAAAAAAGCACACTTTTCACAGCAGCCTACTCTTTCCTGTTGGCCAAATACAACAACGAACAGGAGGCGCTGTTCACCACGGTTTACAACGGCCGTACCGAACCTAAGTTCCATCATTCCGTTGGTATGACGGTGAAGACACTGCCCGTTTACGCCAAGTTCACGGAAGAGACCACCGTATTGGACTTTCTGAACGCCGGACAGGAACAGATGACCGGCTGCCGCAAGCACGACCTCTATGCCTACACCGACCTGATGGCCGACCTCAACCTGCAAACCAACTCCATTTTCGTATGGCACGGACTCTTGCTGGATTACACCGAATTGATGGGCAAACCTATGCAAGCTATACAGCTCTGCAACAACACCCTGGAAGTGTCGTTTTATCTGATGGCCTACTATGTCGGCAAACAATATCATATCCGGGCGGAATACAAATCCAACGAATACTCTGAGACGCTGATCGACCAATTCATGGAGAGCTACGAGGCCACTTTGGAAGGCTTCCTAAGCCAAACCTATCTGCGCGACATCGACATCACCACCAAGAGCCAATGCGCTTTGCTTGACACTTTCAACCAGACCGACAAGGAGTTGGATATGAACGCTACCGTCGTTTCCAAATTCCGTGAGCAGGTGGCGAAGACCCCTGACAATATCGCGGTGGTCTATCAAGAGAAGCGTTTTACCTACCGTGAATTGGATGAGATTACCGACCGCATTGCCGCATACGTTCATGGAAAAGGTCTTCACGAAGAGGATGTGGTCTCTGTGTTGATTCCGCGTTGCGAATGGATGCCCATCGTCTCTATGGGCGTATTGAAGGCCGGTTGCGCTTACCAGCCTCTTGATCCGACCTACCCTTCGGAGCGTCTCAACTTCATGATGCAAGACGCCTCCGCCAAACTGCTCATCGCCGACCCGGAACTGCGCGGAATCGTGGATCAATACACGGGTGATGTGCTGTTCACCAACGACATCATGACATTGGACCCCGTAGAGACGATGTGCACATCGTCTCTACAACAACCGAAACCGTCATCCCTCTTCATCATGCTCTACACCTCCGGCACAACGGGTACACCCAAAGGCTGTCAGTTAGAGCATCGTAACATTGTCACGTTTTGTGAGTGGTATCACCACCGGTTTGGCCTCACCTCTGGCTGCAAAATTACCGCCTACGCCAGCTATGGTTTCGATGCCAATATGATGGAAACCTATCCTGCACTCACTTGCGGTGCCACCATTTACATTATCCCTGAAGAGCTGCGCTTGGATATGATAGCCTTGAATGACTATTTTGAGCAAGAGCAGATCACCCACGGATTCATGACCACGCAGGTGGCCTACCAGTTTGCCACTTCCATCGAGAACCACTGCCTGCGCTATTTGCTGACTGGCGGTGAGAAATTGGCACCGCTGACTCCGCCCACGAACTACACGCTGGTGAACCTCTACGGTCCGACAGAAAGCACCGTATGTATCACATCCTTCGACGTGACGAAGCCCATGAAGGACATTCCGATTGGCTCGGCATTGGACAATACCAAGCTTTATATTGTCGATAAAGCGGGCCACCGTCTGCCTGTGGGTGCGGCAGGTGAACTTTGGGTCGCCGGACCGCAAGTGAGCCGCGGCTACCTCAACCGTCCCGAGAAGACCGCAGAGGTCTATATCGCCAACCCCTTCGATTCTAACGACAAATACGCGCACATCTACCGCACCGGCGACATTGTGCGCTATCTCCCCGATGGCAATATCCAGTTTGTGGGCCGTAAAGATGGACAGGTGAAGATCCGCGGTTTCCGCATCGAACTCAAGGAGGTTGAGGGTGTCATCCTTCAATTCCCTGGCATCAAAGATGCTACGGTGCAAGCTTTCGACGAAGAGGGCGGCGGCAAGTTCATTGCAGCCTATATCGTGGCAGATGAGCAGATTGACATCGAAGCTTTGAACAATTTCATTCTGGATGAGAAACCGCCTTATATGGTGCCCGCCGTGACGATGCAGATCGACCGCATCCCGCTCAACCAGAACCAGAAAGTGAACAAGAAAGCCCTTCCGAAACCAGAAAAGAAAGCGTCTGAAGCTGTTGTGGAGAGCAACGTGCCGATGAACCTGTTGGAGCAGGAAATCCACGACATCATCGCCAAAATTATCAACACCGAAGAGTTTGGCGTGACGACAGTGTTGGGTTATGTCGGCCTGACCTCCATCATGGCCATCAAATTAGCTATCCAAATCAACAAGCGTTTCGGGATCACCCTCGACTCGAAATCACTCTCCAAGACGGGCACTTTGCAAAGCATTGAAAACGAGATATTAGACCATCTCCTCAACGCTCCTGCTCCTGTCCAGGCTGCTTCGAATCCCGATGATGCTCCATCTCAACCCAAGAACGCTCCGTTGTCCTACGCACAGATGGGCGTCTATGTGGACTGTATGAAACAGCCCACCGCAACGGTATACAACATTCCTACGCTCATCCGTTTCCCCAAAGGCACCGATGTGCAACTGCTTGAAAAGTCCATCGAAACCCTCATCAAGGCGCACCCACAGTTCTTTGTGCATTTTGATAGCGAAGGTGGCGAAATTGTGCAAATTGTTGACACTAATCAACCTCTCGCCCTCACAAAGAGTCAGTTGAGCGAAGCGGAACTGGAGAAATACAAAGTCGAGTTCGTGAAACCGTTCAATTTGAGACAAGGACCGCTGTACCGTATGGAAATCGTCACCACAGAGCAAAATGTCTGTCTCTTGGCTGATGTGCATCACCTGATTTTCGACGGCGGTTCCCTCGACCTGTTCCTGAATCAGTTGTGCGACTTGATGAACGGCAAAGAAATCGAGACCGAAGCCATCAGCTATGCCGGTTTCGTCGCTGATGAAAAAGCGGCCGAAGGGACACCGAGTTACATCGAAGCTAAGAACTTCTTCAATGAACGTTTGGGCAATGTGGAAGGGGTCACCGAAATACCTACCGACTTGACCAATCCATTGGAGCAAGGCACCGTCAGCGAGACCTTCTGCAAGATGGACTTCAACGCAATGGAGGAATTCTGCAGAAAGAACAACCTCTCGCCTGCGCACCTTACCTTGGCAGCGGTGTTCTATGCCCTCTCCCGTTTCACCAACAATGAGCAGATCTGCATCACCACCATCAGCAACGGCCGTTCCGACTTGCGCATCAGCAACACGACGGGTATGTTCGTCAACACATTGGCCTTGAGTGCCCAACTTGGCGATCAAAAGGTGATGGACTTCTTGAAGGAGACCAGTCAAAACTTTGACGAGACTTTGACCCACGAGAAGTATCCTTTCGCGCAGATTGCTGCCGACTACGACTTGTCGGCCGAAATCCTGTTCGCCTATCAAATGGGAGTGATCAACCAATATGTAGTCAATGGCCAAAAACTTGATATAGAGTCTCTTGAACTGGATACACCGAAGTTCCGTATCGCCTTCTACATTCAAGAGAAGGATGGCGTTCCGGGTGTGGTGGTCGAATACGACAACGGTCGTTACAGCCGCGAGCTGATGCAAAGTCTGGCGCAATCGGTATGCAATGCAGCCAAGGCTTTCGTTAACCATCCTGAAATGGCGTTGCAGCAGGTTTCTTTGCTGGATGCCGGACAAACCGCTTTGCTCGACAGTTTCAACCAGACCGATGTGCCCTACGATGACACGCAGACCATCGTTTCGTTGTTCCGCCGTCAAGCGCAACTGACCCCCGACAACATGGCTGTGGTCTATCACGACAACAAATACACCTATCGCGAGGTGGATGATATCACGGAGCGCATAGCAGGATATATTGTCTCGCAAGGTCTTGGAATCGAAGACGTTGTCTCTATCCTCATTCCGCGTTGCGAGTGGATGCCTATCGCTGCTCTCGGTGTACTGAAAGCCGGTTGCGCTTACCAACCCCTCGACCCAAGTTATCCCGCCGAGCGTCTGAATTTCATGATTCAGGATGCGTCCGCCAAAATGCTCATCGCCGATGAGGAACTGCGTCCTATTGTGAATGAATATCAAGGCAAGGTTTTGTTGACAAAGGATATTACCACATTGCCGGCTGTAGAGACGATGTGCACATCGTCTCTACCGACCCCCTCTTCCCTCTTCATCCTGCTCTACACCTCTGGTTCCACGGGCACGCCTAAAGGCTGCCAGTTGGAGCATCGTAATTTGGTGGCTTTCTGCCATTGGTATCAACGCCGTTTCGAGCTCAAGGCCGAGCACCATGTCTCTTGCTACGCCAGCTACGGATTCGACTGCTGCATGATGGATATGTATCCGGCGCTGACCTGCGGTGCCTGCGTCTATATCATTGGCGATGACATCCGTCTGACCCTGCCCGATGTGAACACCTATTTCAACGAAAACCACATCACCCACTCGTTTATGACCACGCAGGTGGCCTACCAGTTTGCTACCAATATGGACAACCATTCGCTGTTGCATTTGATTGCGGCGGGTGAAAAGTTGGCTTCGCTGACGCCTCCGAAGAATTTCAAACTGCACAATGGTTACGGCCCCACGGAGGGCACTATCCTTATCACAGAGTATGAGGTTGACGAGGAGCTCAAGGATATTCCGGTGGGCAAACCGCTCGACAATTCACGCCTATATGTCGTTGACAAACAGTTTAACCGTCTGCCGCAAGGGGCGTTGGGTGAACTGTGGATCAGCGGTGCTCACGTCACCAGAAGTTACCTTAACCGTCCGGAGAAAACCGCCGAGGTCTATATCCAGAATCCGTTCAGCGATGATCCGAAATTCTCCCGTATCTATCGCACCGGCGACATTGTGCGCTACCTCCCCGACGGCAATATCCAGTTTGTGGGACGTAGGGACGGTCAGGTGAAAATCCGTGGCTTCCGTATCGAACTCAAGGAGGTGGAAGCCGTGATTCGCCAATTCCCGGGCATCAAGGATGCTACCGTGCAAGCCTTTGAATATGAGAACGGAGGAAAGTTCATCGCTGCCTATATCGTCGGTGACGAAAAGATCGACATCAAAGCCCTCAACGCCTTCATCGGCGAGCGGAAACCTCCCTATATGATTCCTGCCTCCACGATGCAGATCGACAGCATCCCGCTGAACCAGAACCAGAAGGTGAACCGCAAAGCGCTGCCTACGCCCGTTATGCAGGCATCTGACCGCGAATACGTGGCACCGGCCAACGACACGGAAGCGCTCTTCTGCCGCATCTTCAGCGAGATTCTTGCGATGGACAAGATCGGCGTCAACGACAGCTTCTTTGAATTAGGCGGCACTTCGCTTATGGTGACTCGTGTCATCATCGAAGCCGACAAAGCGGGAATGCACGTGGCCTACGGCGATGTCTTCGCCAACGCCACCCCGAGAAAGCTTGCCGCGCTCGTTACGGGCAATGCCGTTGTCGATACCGATGATGACGATATCACCAAATTCGACTATTCAGACATTAACAACCTATTGAACAATAACACCTTGGACAGCTTCCGCAATGGCGAACGCCAATCGTTGGGCAATGTGCTGCTTACGGGCGCTACCGGCTACCTTGGCATCCACATTCTGCAGGAACTGATCCATTCGGATGCAGAGAACATCTACTGTCTGGTACGCGACAAGAACATGGATGGCGCTGAACACAGACTGAAAACGCTGCTGTTCTACTATTTCGAATCCACTTACGACGAGCTGTTCGGCAACCGTCTCCACATCGTTCTCGGCGACGTCACCAACGACCTGACCACCCTCGTTCAAGTGAAGATCGACACGGTGTTCAACTGCGCTGCGGTGGTGAAACACTTCAGCGAAGGCACTGAAATCGAAGACGTGAATGTAGGTGGTGCGCAACGTTGCGTTGACTTCTGCCTGAAGACCGGCGCACGGTTGGTACACATCTCCACCTACAGCACCAGCGGCCTCAATGTCAACGACACTATGGCGCCCGATTACGTCTTCACCGAGCAGCGGCTTTACGACGGACAATATCTCGGCAACCAGTACATCCATTCCAAGTTCTTGGCAGAACGTATTGTGCTGCAATCCATTGTGGAGAATGGATTGTCGGCCAAGGTGATTCGTGTCGGTAACCTGGCGGCGCGCACCCGCGACGGTGAGTTCCAGATCAACTTCTCCACCAACTCCTTCATGGGGCGTATCAAAGTCTTCAACATGCTGGGCTGCTTCCCCTATTCTTTGTACGATAGCAAGGTGGAATTCTCGCCCATCGACGAAACAGCGCACGCCATCATCCTGCTCAGCTCCACACCCAAGGATTGCTGCCTGTTCCATTCCTACAACAATCACACGCAGTTCCTCGGCGACGTCCTCAGCGGATTCAACAATCTGGGCACCGACATCCGTCTTGTGGAGGACGAGGAGTACAATGCCACCATGGAGAGTGCCGGCAACGACCCGCAGAAAGCCAAAACGCTTTCGAGCCTGCTCGCATACCAGGACATGGCCCACGGCATGAAAGTCTCAGAGGTGGCCGTCAGCAACCCCTACACCACCCAAGTGCTCTATCGCTTAGGCTTCAAATGGTCGCCCACCACGTGGGACTATGTGGACCGCATGTTGAGTGCTATCAGCGGACTGGGATTCTTTGATTAGTTAGCGACTTACAAATTCCACACCGAAATCCTTGCAGAGGGTTTGGG
>JAGBPE010000020.1 GCA_017633495.1 Bacteroidales bacterium
GCATGAACTTCCCGAACGGGGTGATGCGGGGGTCGTCGTCGGAGGAGAGCATCGGCCGGTCGGTCTCTGCATTCTCGCACATGGAACGGAACTTGATGATATGGAACGGCTTACCCAAAAAACCAATGCGTTCTTGACGGTAGAATATCGGTCCCGGGGAGGAGCGTTTCACCCCGATAGCCAAAAAGACGTAAACTGGCGATAGCAGGATGATGGCCAACAACGAGAGAACGATGTCGCAACCGCGTTTCAGATAGCGCTGCCACGTGGGCAGATATTCGGGGGTAATGGAGATGAGCGGCTCGTCGAGCACCGAGGAGGTCTTGACGGAGCCCATCAGCACGTCGTTCTCCTGCGGCACCAGGCTGACCGTGAGGTTGTGGTTGCGGCGCACCAACGCCAACACCTGGTGGATGTACTTCCGCTGACCGTTGTGCAAGGCCACCACAATTTCCTCCACATGCTGGTTTTCCACCACCTGACTGATGTCGGAAATATTGCCCACACACGAGAGTTTGCCCTGCATGCAGTCGGGTTGCTGCTCGTCCACACGGATGTAGCCGACGAAGAAGTGACCCGAACGCGGACTCTGTTTCAGAACCGTTTCGTAGGCCTTCACCGCCATCTCGTCGTTGCCCACAATGATGGTGTTGAAGCCGATTTCACCGCTGTGGATCTGCTTGTTGACATGGGAGGTGATGATCAATCGCGGGATATAGGTCAAAAAGAACTGCCAAAAGAAGAGGAAGAGCAGGTATTTGACGTAGTCGTTTGGCGAGGTGACGATATCATCCAAAATGAAGATGAAAAAGAAGACCAGACAACCGAAAAGGGTCACGCCGACCGTCGTCACCAACTCATCCAGACGCGATTTCCTGAAAATTTTGTTGTAATAGCCGAAAAAGGCGTGGAAAAAAAGCCAATAGAGGGGATATAACAGCAGACCGAGCAAGAATTTGTTGTTCATCTGCATGGAAGCGGCAATGTCGGACCAATTGGCCCCTTCGCCCACGTGTTTGCGGTAGGCGTAGAGTCCCACCCATGTGAGGAGGGCCGCCAACACGTCGAAAATCAAGTAAATAGCGGTTAACTTGGTTTTGTTCATGAGCAACTACGCAGTACGGATGTAAATAACTTTGATGTCGTCAATGTCCACTCGGCTCACCGTGCCTTCGTCGCCAGCGCCGCTCAGAATGAGGTTCAACTCGGTAGCGCTGCCGGAACCGCTATGGTAGCTGTTGATGGTGTTGGTCAGGTCGAAATGAATCGTTTTCCACTCGTCCGGAGACTTGTAGATACCCCCAATCGGATACGCGTTATAGGGGTTGTAGGCGGTTTTCATCTTGATGGCGACACTGATGTTGGCCTCTGACCGGTAGCGGATTTCGAGGATGGTGCGGTAGCTGCCCACCGGCGCGATAAAAGGGGTGGAGGTGACGTCGAAACTCTGCCCGTCTTCATCGTTGAGGATGACTTCCCCCACGTAATTGCCATCGTAGACGGTGGGAAGAAGGTTCTGATCATTGAGCGAAGACGAGGAAGGCGTAAAGGGGGTACTGTTGGAAAAGGTCTTGAAAAAGGGGAACTTGGCATACTCGCTGTATTGGTAAACGGGCTTGTTATCAGACACTTCGTAAGTGGTGCCCTTCTTCAAAACCACCTTTTGCCGACAAATATTGATGAAAGGATAACCCGAAATGGTGTTGGTCATACCCGACATCGGGAAGGCGGGAATCAGCACCAGTGTGCTCGTGTCGTTGCTGTTCACATCCAACACTGGCACCTTGCACGGAAGCTCCCAACAGCCTAAGTTCTTGTTGTTTACGTAGACATTGACGTGTGTAAACGTGTGACGTGTGAGCGCCAAAAGCTGCTCCTGATCTAAATTTTGGTCGTGGGTCTCATTGAAATTGCTCACATCGATGCAATTCACGAAATCCTCGGGCACCACATGGATATATACGGGGGTCAAATCCGGTTCTTTGCAGGAATTGACCAGAAGGACAATCGCTATCGTACTTAAAATCAAGTAAATATATCTCTTCATATACAAAATTTTCGCCTTCATAACGAGAAAAAGCAGAAATTATTGCAGGATTGAAAAAAAAATCAGATTTTTGCCGCCATGAAAAATTCGACGTCAAGAACAGGTTTAGGATACATCGCGATACTCTTCGCCATGTGCTTTTGGGGCTTCAGTTTTGTTTGGATTAAGCAGCTCTTGAACAACAACTTCCCAGTATTCACTATTGTTTTCATCCGTTTGGTGTTAGCTTCGGCGGTCTTCATCACGCTGCTCAAGTGTCAGAAAAAATTGCAAAAAATTGAACGATGCGATTACAAAGATTTTCTACTTTTGGCATTTTATGAGCCGTTTCTCTACTTTATCGGCGAAGATTTCGGATTGCAATATGTGGACGCCAGTTTCGCCGCGGTCATCATCGCGCTCATTCCCATCGTGATTACCATCACCATGTATTTCGCCGAGAAGACGCCCATCCGATGGGAGTTCGTGACGGGGACGCTGGTCTCGGTGCTGGGCGTGCTGATGCTGACCGTGAGTCCCGACGGGCAGACCGCCTTCAACCTGAAAGGGACGCTGCTGCTCGGACTGGCAGTGTTGGCGGCGAGCGGCTACAGCGTGCAGCTCACCCGCCTGCTCAAGAAGTACAGCCCGGCGACAGTCACCACCTGGCAGAACTTCATCTCCATCCCCTTCTACCTGCCCTTCATCCTGATTTTCGACATCCACCAGTGGCCATCGCTGAACTGGAACTTCTCGTCGATTTCCAGCCTCGTATGTCTCGCATTGCTCTGTTCGGCAGGCGCTTACATGCTCTACTCCTACTCCGTGAAACAGCTGACGGTCAACAAAACCTGCGTCTTCACCAACCTCATCCCCATCGTCACCCTGATCGCCGCCGCCGCCATCGGCCAGGAGACCTTCACCGCGATCAAGTTCTGGGGCATCCTGGTAATCGTCGCGGGCGTCACGTTCAGTCAATTGAGGGTTACAGGTTTACAGGTTTAGAGGTTTAGAGGTTTACACGTTTACAGGTTTACACGTTTAGAGATTAGAGGTTGGGGACATGCAATAGGTAATGGGAACGGGCAACCCCAATAATATAAAACAGCTTCCTTGAGCAGCCCCGCAGGGGCAAGAGCTTGGTAGCCAGGGGTAAGCGAAGCGTAACCCCTGGGATAGATAGATGAAAAGATGATTAGATGATTAGATGAATAAATCATTCCAAATATTATTAACGATGATGTTGATCGCATGCGCGGCACCCGCATGGGCGCAGCACACGCGCGTGACGTTATCCGGCAGCGTGGTGGACGCCTCCAACGGGGAGTCGATGATGGGCGTGTATGTCATCCTCACCGACCTCAAGACGCCCTCCAACGTGCAAGGATGCGCCTCGAACCAGGCCGGCTACTACTCGATTTCAGTGCTGCCCGGCACCTATAAGCTCACTGTCAACTATTTGGGATACAAAACCATAGAAGACACCATCGTCTTAACCCGCAACACCACCCGCCGGGTGGAGATGGAACCCTCGGCCATCACCGGCGAGGAGGTGGTGATTCAAGGGGAGAGAGGCAACGTCAACGTGACGGGCGGCGAAGTGGGCCGTATGGAACTCAGCATCCAGACCATCAAGGCGTTGCCCGCGCTGATGGGCGAGGCCGACGTCATCAAGTCGGTGCAGCTGTTGCCGGGTGTGCAGTCGGGCGGCGAAGGCAACTCCGGCTTCTATGTGCGCGGCAGCGGCACCGACCAGAACCTCGTGCTGCTCGACGAGGCCACCATCTACAACCCCGACCATCTGTTCGGCTTCTTCTCCATCTTCAACGCCGACGCAGTGAAGAGTGTGGACCTGATAAAATCCGGAATGCCAGCCTATTACGGCGGGCGCGCAGCCTCCATCCTGAACGTCTACCAAAAGGAGGGCAATATGAAGAAATTTGAGGTGGACGGCGGTCTGGGACTCATCTTTTCGCACCTCACCGTGCAAGGGCCCATCAAAAAGGAGAAAGCCTCGTTCCTGATTTCCGCGCGGCGCACCTACGCCGACGTCATCGTGCAGCCGTTCCTCAAAAAGGACAACCCGATGAAGGGCACCAATTTCTACTTCTACGACCTCAACGCCAAGTTCAATATCGTCATCAATCCGCGCCACCGGCTCTATTTCGGAGCCTACTACGGACAGGATGTCTACGGCTTCAAGTCGGTGACGCAGCAGACGAAGATGTCGTTCCAGTGGGGCAACGCCGCCGCCTCTGCGCGGTGGAACTACATCATCGCCAACCGGCTGTTTCTCAAC
>JAGBPE010000159.1 GCA_017633495.1 Bacteroidales bacterium
ACAATCTTGTCGGCCAGCTCAGCGGTCTTGATACCGCATTCGCGGTTGTCGATCCACTCTTGGAAGAGAGCCTTGATCTTCTTGTCGCAAACCTTGCAGTCAGCGATGGCTTCCTTCATGATGCGCTCCACGCGGTCACGCATCTTGCGGGTAGCGGTAGCCATACCGAGACCGAACTCAGCGTTGTCTTCAAACAAGCTGTTGGCCCAAGCCACACCCTTGCCGCTTCTGCAGTTCTTGCAGTACGGAGTGGCAGGTGCAGAACCACCGTAGATGGAGGAACAACCCGTAGCGTTGGCCACGATCATTCTCTCACCGAAGAGTTGCGTGATGGTCTTGATGTAAGGCGTCTCACCGCAACCGGCACAAGCGCCGCTGAACTCGAAGAGAGGTTGTGCAAACTGGCTGTTCTTCACATTAGCGTATTTGTCGATGAGGTGATCCTTATAGGTAACCTTCTTCTGACCATACTCCCAGTTCTTAGCCTCAGCAAGCTGGCTCTCGAACGGTTTCATCGTCAGAGCTTTCTCCTTAGCAGGACAAACGTCGGCGCAGTTGCCGCAACCGGTGCAGTCCATAACGGAAACCTGCATGCGGAAGTGCATACCAGCGAGTTCCTTCGGAACCTTCACGTCGATGGCAGCCATACCCTTAGGCGCTTTCTTCAGCTCAGCGTCGGTCATCACCACAGGACGGATAGCAGCGTGAGGACAAACCAAAGAACATTGGTTACATTGAATACACTTGGTGGGATCCCATTCCGGAACCACGGTAGCGACACCGCGTTTCTCGTAAGCGGTGGTACCAGCCGGGAATGTACCGTCCACGATTTCCTTGAATGCGCTCACGGGCAGGTCGTTACCGCACTGTGCCACCATCGGACGCATCACCTTGTTGATGAATTCAGGATCGTTGGGGTTGCTTTCGAACACGAAGTCGGTGGTGCAATCCAGCTTAGCCCATTCAGCAGGGATGTCAACCTTGGTGATTTCACCGCCGCGGTCAACAGCTGCATAGTTCATGTTCACAATGTCCTCACCCTTCTTGCCGTAAGACTTCACGATGAATTTCTTCATCTGCTCCACAGCGAGGTCGTAAGGAATGACGCCGGAAATCTTGAAGAATGCGGATTGCAGGATGGTGTTGGTACGGTTGCCCAAACCGATCTCAGCAGCGATCTTCGTAGCGTCGATGATGTACATGTTGATGTTGTTGAGGGCCAGATATTTCTTCACGAAATCAGGAAGATGTTTCTTGGTCTCAGCCACAGTCCACGGAGAGTTGTAGAGGAACGTACCGTTCTTCTTCAAACCGCGCAGACAGTCATATTTCTTCAGATAAGAAGGAACGTGAACGGCCACGAAATCGGGCGTACCCACGAGGTAAGGAGCCAGGATGGGTTGGTCGCCGAAACGGAGGTGAGAGCAGGTGTAACCGCCTGACTTCTTGGAGTCATAGTCGAAATAAGCCTGGCTGTATTTGTTGGTGTTGTCACCAATGATCTTGATGGAGTTCTTGTTAGCACCCACGGTACCGTCAGCACCGAGGCCATAGAACTTAGCTTCGAACGTGCCCTTAGGAAGGATGGAGATTTCCTTACCAACCTTGAGAGAACGGTGCGTCACATCGTCGTTGATACCAACGGTGAATTGGTTCATCGGCTTGGGAGCAGCGAGGTTCTTGAAGATAGCGAGCACCTGAGCAGGAGTGGTGTCCTTGGAAGAGAGACCGAAACGACCGCCAATGATCATCGGGGCTTTCTTGTCGTCCTTGAAAGCTTCCACTACGTCGAGGTACAAAGGATCGCCGTTTGCACCGGGTTCTTTCGTGCGATCGAGCACGCAAATGCGTTTCACGCTCTTCGGCATCACAGCCATGAGGTACTTCACGCTGAAGGGACGATAGAGGTGAACGCTGATGAGACCGAGTTTCTTACCGGCTTTGTTCTCCTTGTCGATGACAGTCTTGATGACGTCAGTGATGGAGCCCATAGCGACGATAACGTCGGTAGCGTCTGCAGCGCCGTAGAAGGTGAAGGGAGCGTACTCACGACCCGTGATCTTGCTCATCTTTTTCATGTATTTAGCCACGATGTCAGGAAGAGCATCGTAGTATTTGTTCTGCAACTCTCTGGTCTGGAAGTAGATATCGGGGTTCTGAGCGGTACCGCGGGTCACGGGGTGTTCCGGATTCAGAGCGCGTTCACGATACTCCTTGAGAGCTTTCCAGTTCACGAGTTTCTCAACCTTGGCTTGGTCGGTAGCTTCCACCTTCTGGATTTCGTGAGAGGTGCGGAAACCGTCGAAGAAGTGCAAGAAAGGAACACGACCTTCGATAGCTGCCAAGTGGGCAACAGGAGCGAGGTCCATAATCTCTTGCACAGAGCCGGTAGCCAGCATAGCGAAACCGGTCTGACGGGCGCTCATCACGTCGGCGTGGTCACCGAAGATGGACAAAGCCTGAGCTGCCAATGCACGTGCGGAGACGTGGAAGACGCCAGGAAGCAACTCACCCGCGATCTTGTACATGTTGGGGATCATCAGCAACAAGCCTTGAGAAGCGGTGTAGGTGGTGGTGAGGGCGCCAGCCTGCAAAGAACCGTGAACGGCACCAGCGGCACCGGCCTCGGATTGCATCTCGACCACTTTCACAGTCTCACCGAAAATGTTCTTTCTGCCGCCGGCACTCCACTCGTCGATGTACTCTGCCATCGGGCTTGAGGGGGTGATAGGATAGATAGCGGCCACTTCGCTGAACATGTAGGCCACGTGCGCAGCCGCACAGTTACCGTCACATGTCATAAATTTTTTTTCTGCCATAATTTTAGTTATAAATTCTTAATTGGTTGAATATTAACAAATTAGATTATTTCATAATCAGCGGGCAAAGGTACAAAATAATTTGTTTGGCACAATACTTTAATATAATATTTCTGGCATTTAGCTATTTTGCCTATTTTCCCACTTTCGAAAAAAATGTATTTTTGCAAGTTGTACAAATATTCAGGTTATGAAAAACAAGTCCCTTCTTATGGCAATCATCGCCTTTATGCTCGTAACTTTTGGTTACGCGCAGGTTCCCGCCATCGATATGGTTCATGTGCAAGGCGGAGAATTTATGATGGGTTGCACGGACAAGCATTCCGACTGCTCTGTCAACGAGGCACCTGCCCATCCGGTAAAGCTAAGTGGTTATTATATAGCCAAATACGAAGTGACGCAAGCACTTTGGGTGGCGGTGATGGGAGGAAAGAATCCCTCCAAAGTCATCGGGGATAGCCTGCCGATCACGGGTGTCAGCTGGTATGATGCACAGACCTTTATAGGTAAATTAAACCAACTTACGGGCAAGAAATACCGTCTGCCCACCGAAGCGGAGTGGGAATTTGCCGCACGAGGCGGAAATCTTTCCCATAATTACAAATTTAGCGGTTCCAACACGTTGGAAGATGTGGCGTGGTGCAATAATAACAGTGGGAACAAGCCCCACGTTGTCGGCACAAAACAGCCTAATGAATTAGGTATTTACGACATGACCGGCAATGTGTATGAATGGTGCAACGACGGTTATGACAATTACGAATGGAACTCCACCACCACTCTCGAGAACCCCACCGGATACAATTTGAGCGAAACCAAAGTCTATCGTGGAGGCTGCATGACCAGCTACTGGGATGTCTGCCGCGTTTCCGCCCGCGCCCAAAGTATTCCCAACCGCCAATTCAATTATGTCGGCTTCCGCTTGGCCATGGACGAAGACCCCGAATAATATTGTAAATCATGCACTATTATTTCGTATTTTTGCCGCTCAAATAATTCGCAATTATGATACCACGTTACTCGCGTCCGGAGATGAGCGCCGTCTGGACGGAAGAAAACAAATTCGGTGCCTATTTGAAAGTAGAAATTGAAGCCGCCGCC
This sequence comes from Bacteroidales bacterium, assembly GCA_017633495.1. Classification (GTDB taxonomy): domain Bacteria; phylum Bacteroidota; class Bacteroidia; order Bacteroidales; family WCHB1-69; genus F23-D06. The sequence continues at coordinate 3,921 of JAGBPE010000159.1, forward strand.
GCGTGGAGCAAACTCGGCGTGATTCCGGCTGAAGACGTTGAAAAACTGCGCACGAAGGCCACCTTCGATGTGCAACGCATATATGAAATCGAGAAGGAGACCCGTCATGATATCGTGGCCTTCACCCGAGCCGTGAGCGAAAGTCTCGGTGACGAGAAAAAGTGGGTGCACTACGGACTCACCTCCACCGATGTGGTGGATACCGCCAACGGCTACCTCATCAAGCAGGCCAACAACATCCTGCGCAAGGATCTCCAGCGCTTTTCCGACATCTTGAAGAAACGGGCTTACGAGTTCAAAGACACACCCTGCATCGGACGTACCCACGGTGTGCATGCCGACATCACCGCCCTCGGTTTGAAGTGGGCGTTGTGGTTTGAGGAGATGCGCCGCAATATCGAGCGTTTCGAGATGGCCGCCGCCGATGTGGAGTGCGGCAAAATCAGCGGTGCGGTGGGCAACTTCGCCAACACCCCGCCGTTCGTGCAGGACTATGTGTGCGAGCAGCTCGGCATCCACTCCGCCCGTATCTCCACGCAGGTGCTGCAACGCGACCGTCACGCGCACTACATGGGCACCCTCGCCCTCATCGCTTCCACCATGGAGCAGATGGCCATCGAGGTGCGCCACTGGCAACGTACGGAGCTCCGCGAAGCAGAAGAGGCTTTCGGAAAAGGA
>JAGBPE010000160.1 GCA_017633495.1 Bacteroidales bacterium
AGAAGTTTACGGAACATAGGTGGTGTCTTTAATGATGACCGTTTCGTTGATGATCACAGTGTCGCGCTTGACGATGGTTTTTTTGACGACGATGGGCTCGGGGGAGATTGGAGTTAGGAGTTCGGAGTTCGGAGTTTTGGGAGTAGACGTGGGAGTTGGGACGTTTGACGTAGGCTTTTCGGTGCCAGATTTTGGATTATCGGATGGCGTGCCAGGGTTGTCTTTCCGTAGAGACGGTGTGCACACCGTCTCTACAGCGGTCACGGGCGTTTCCGTCGCTAGTGCAACTGTATCTTCGGTGATTATCGCCACATCCGTCTGCGGGTCAGATGGTTTCGGGGCGGAGAAACGCAGCACTGCAAAGGCGATGAGGCAAATTGCGGCGAGGGAGACTAGACACAACAGGATCTCTTTCGTGTGGGAGCGCAGGAACACACCCGCGCCCGATTTCGAGGCGGCAGCGGCGGCGGCGATTTCCGCCTCCGACAGCGTCTTCCGCGGTGTCCGCTCCACGTCGGACACCCCACGTTCGAATATGCGGTCAATGTCTGTTCTGCTTTTGTTCATTATTGTTTTTTGACATTAATCTTGTTTATCGTTTTTCATTGGCCCGCACACCTAACGGCGTGCGACCGAACCGTATTTCCGTTGTTTCTACCAAGCCCTGCAGACCTGACGGCCTGCAAACCCCGCACAGTCAACGGTTTCATTCCCTCATCTTCTTATCTTCTCATCGCCGCATCATAATGCTCATCAGTGATGGTGAACGTGAGCTTTCCGTAATAGGGCAGGTCATGAAAGACACGCCCAGTGTTTCGCTTCTCTTCGTAGATATAATTCGAAGATTGGAAATTGTAGGGGCTGATACCACCGGTCTCCCATATATAATACGTCTTTTCGCGCAAGAGGCCGTCTTCACCGAACCCTCCGAAGCCCAGCTTCACCGAATCGCCGTAAAAAGCCTTGAAATAGTTCACCCCCTCTTCGAAGCTGGCACTGCCTATGCCGCCCAGTTGCTCAATGACGACTTCCTCATTAGGGGCAAGCGTGTAAGTTTTCCCTGCAATGTTCGCAGTGGTGTCATTAGTTTCCGGATGTAGAGGAATAATGGTGACATAGTGCGTTGATGCGTTACGGATGACCACGTCTTCCGTGTAGCTAGGGTCGCAGGCGGCTGCCAGCAATGTCAGCAGAATCATTGCTACGAATTTTGTGGTTTTATTCATAATATTGTTGTTGTTTTTAATTGTTTGTCTGTTAGCTATTTAAAAAAGTCTCAAGTCTCAAGTCTCAAATCGTTATTTCCTCTCAAACATATGTGTGGAACCTTCAACCACTCCCACTTTTACCCCTCGAATGACGAGCTTTTCTTTTTTCGACGGGTCATCGTAGCGGATAATGTCGGCATGATACCAACCCTGGAGTTCAATTTTTCCATCAGTTTCCTCTCTTATTTTTTTGATTTGCCCTCCAGTAAGGTTTAGCTTCAGTAAGAATTTCCTGTGATATGTGGCATCGCTTTTGCTATAGAGGGAGTTGTCTTCTTCTTGTTGTATTTGAAAGCTGCCCGATGTGATTTTTCCCCCATTTTTGTAGAGGGTGAAATTGCCTCCAGTAAAGACTATCTCAGCCCCAAAACCTGAGCTTTCGGGGGTGTAGGATTGACCGAAACAGCCGCCAGTGCTGCTGTAAGTCCAGCGCCAGTTACCGGCTAATTTTTCCTTTTCGGGTTTGCTGCAGGCGGTTGCCAGCAATGCCAGCAGAATCACTGCTGCGAATTTTGTTGCTTTTTTCATAATGTTATTGTTTGATGTTTCTAATTTTCTTCTGTTTATCTATTGCTTGTTGACTGTGTTAGCCCAAACTGCTAACTACTAACTGCTAACTCCCGTTTCCGCGCCACCACCTTCAGCCGTTGCTGCAACTCCGCTCGTGCACGGGTGAGCAGCACTTTGGAGTTGGCGACGGAGATACCGAGCGTTTCGGCGATTTTCGAGTGCGGGTAGTGCTCCACCGCGTAGAGGTTGAAGACCGTGCGCTGCTTGACGGGCAACTTCCCGATGGTCTCCAACAGCTCCTCTTGTGAGAACTCCGTCTGCGGAAGATGCTGCTCGTCGGCCTCTTCCTCCGCTTCCTGACCGTGCAGGTTCTCATCCCATTCCACCGTTTCGGGACAGTCGCGCAGGTGCATCAGCGCCTGGTTGATGGCGATCTTCTTCAGCCAGCCCTCGAAACTGCCGAAAGCACGGAAGGTACTGGCTTTCTCCATCGCGGCGAGGAACGCGTCCTGCGCCAGATCCTCGGCCAAATCCCAGTCGGCCACATACCGGTAACACGCGCCCACCATCTTCCCGATGTGCCGCCGATACTGCTCCGCCCAGAATGCTTCTTTCTTCATTCTTCCTTGCCTCTCTGTTGTTAGGATGCAAAAATTTGAAAAGGTTACATATTTTGCTGTTGGCTGTTCGCTGTTAGCTTTTGGCTTTGGATTGTTGTGAGTGTATGTGTCTTATCGCCAGGGGGTTGTTTAAGGTTTAGGGTTTAGGGTTTAAGATTAAAGGTTAAGGGTTATTCGGAAAAATAGCCCATTTCGATTGTGAAGACTTTATCTTCGTAGAATTCGATAATCGTAGCTTCGTAAGGGTCTCCAATCCAAAGTCGGTCTAATGGAACAATGTATCTCACATCGTATGGCTTGTCCCAGTGTGCTTCGTTCAAATCCAACACTTGGAATGCTTCGTATAAATCCAATACTTGTTTCTTTGGCGTTCCGATGCGAATGCCTTTAGTCGTGACAAATGTTGTAGTAATCGATGAATCATCATCCGTAATTTTGATATATTCGACGCTGGATGGGGAGCCTATGGTGTCCGACACCATCCATAATGTCAGTCCCAACGAGAAATAATCCCAATTCTGGTGATAGTTGCCGTCGGATTCCAAATACTGGAATTCACCCTCGAGATCCGGTATGCCCAGAGAATCGATCACCGTTTGCCCCGGAATGTTATACGTCAACCAATGATTCAACGTGTCCTGCACGAAAACGCTTTCTTTCTGTGCGTAACCACTAGTCAGTAAAAAACAGGTCATTACATATATATACAATCTTTTCATAAACCCAATTGATTACTAAGTAAAACTGCTAACTACTAACTACTAACTGCTAACTATTAAAAGCCCGCGAACGGCATAAACAACGGCGGCAATAACAACAGGAATCCCAACACGATGAGCACCAAGAGGAACTTCCAGATGAAACGGAACCAGGTGGAATACGGGATGCGGGCGACGCCGAGCACGCCGATGAGCACACCGGAGGTGGGAGTAATCATGTTGGTGAAACCGTCGCCGAACTGGAAGGCGAGGACGGTGAGCTGCCGCGGAATCTCCATCAAATCAGACCATTCCGCCATCATCGGGATGGTGAGTGCGGCCTTCGCGGATCCCGACGGGATAATCAGGTTCAGCAGATTCTGCATCACGTACATGGTGGCGGTGCTGCCGATACGG
>JAGBPE010000161.1 GCA_017633495.1 Bacteroidales bacterium
AGTAAAAGCAGCTGACCTCGAACTCAAAGAGCGCGTGGTCGCCACCAACAGAGTGACTAAAGTGACCAAGGGTGGTCGAATCTTCAGTTTCGCCGTCATCGTGGTCGTTGGTAATGAGAACGGTATCGTAGGCTATGGTCTGGGTAAGGCCCGCGAAGTCTCGACCGCCATTTCCAAAGGCGTGGAAGATGCAAAGAAGAACCTCATCCAAGTGCCCATCCTCAAAGGTACTATCCCTCACGCAAGTGAAGGTAAGTACAGCGGCGCTAATGTCTTCATGAAACCCGCAGCTCCTGGTACCGGTGTGATCGCCGGCGGTGCTATGCGTGCCGTATTCGAGAGCGTGGGCGTGAAGAACGTGCTCGCTAAGTCTAAAGGCTCCTCTAACCCCCACAGCGTGGTGAAAGCCACCATCGGCGCTCTTGCCAGAATGCGTGACGCTTACACCGTGGCTCAGGTGCGTGGAATCAGCCTCGACAAAGTGTTCAACGGCTAATTCGATTTTACACAAATCGTTATATGAAAGGGATTTCCGAAAGGGAGTCCCTTTTTTTGCTTTTTGCTTTTTGCTCTTGGCTTTTGGCTGTTAGCTGTTGGCTTTGGGCTTCTGGCTTTCCCTGGCGAGATATTGACAAGGATAATTAGCACTGACTATGACTTAGACTTAAATTTAAACTTAAATATAGACATAGACTTAAACTAATAATCCCTTCTAAACGAGTAAACGTGTAAACCAAAAATTTGTATATTTGCACGTTAAAAACTTTAAAACAAAAATAAAATGAAATCAACCGTTGAAAAAAGACCTTTATCAGAAAAAACATTTGAAAACCAGAAGCTTAATTTTGTGGAAGAACTCGTGCTGCATACTGATGCGCACATCTTTCTAACCGGTAAGGCAGGTACGGGAAAGACTACATTCCTGAAAAGTCTGCCCTCGAAGACGCATAAGCGTATGGTGGTGGTTGCGCCGACGGGCGTGGCGGCCATCAATGCGGGCGGTCAGACCATCCACTCGTTTTTCCAGCTGCCGTTCGGACCGCAACTGCCTGAAGGGGCGCAGATACAGTCGTCGCAGAACAAAAAAGAGCTGGCAGCGCAGTACCAGAAAATGAGTGGCACGAAACTCAAGATCATGCGCACTCTTGATCTGCTCGTCATCGACGAAATCAGCATGGTGCGGGCCGACGTCCTGGATGCCGTGGATGCCGTGCTGCGCCGCACCCGCCATTCGTCGCGCCCCTTCGGCGGCGTGCAGGTGCTCATGATCGGCGACGTGCACCAGCTCGCCCCCGTGGCCAAGCCCGATGAGTGGGAACTCCTCGCCCCCTATTACAAAACCGTCTATTTCTTCGGCAGCCACGTCCTCCAGAAAACCGACTACCTTTGCGTCGAACTCGACCATATTTACCGCCAGCATGACACCGGCTTCATTGATCTCCTCAACAAGGTGCGCGACAACCGGATGGACAACGAGTGCATCCGCCTGCTGAACAGCCGCTACCAGCCCGGATTCAAGCCCGACGAAGGCTATATCACCCTGACCACGCACAACTACCAGGCCGATGACATCAACCAGGCAAGACTCCAGGAACTGAAAGGCCGGAGCCTGCACTTCAAGGCCGAAACCGAAGGCATCTTCCCCCAAAGCATGTATCCCACGAAAGAGCTTCTGGAACTCAAGGTCGGGGCGCAGGTGATGTTCGTCAAGAACGACCCGAGTCCCGAAAAAGCCTATTTCAACGGCAAAATCGGGAAATTGACCGGCTATGACGAGGATGACGGCGTGTTGGAGGTGACTTGCGGCAGCGAGGTCGTCCGGATCCCGAAAGTCAAGTGGCCGAACATGGAATATTCCCTCAATGAGGAAACCCAGCAGATCGAGGAGAAGGAGGTCGGGAGCTTCACCCAGATTCCGCTGCGGCTCGCCTGGGCCGTGACCATCCACAAGAGTCAGGGACTCACCTTCGACAAGCTGGTGGTGGACGCCCAGCAGGCGTTCGCGCACGGGCAGGTCTATGTCGCACTCAGCCGTTGCACCTCCCTCGACGGGCTCGTCCTGAAAACCCGGCTCGACGCCGACGCCCTGGTCGGCGACGGACTGGTGGACTATTTCGTGGAGCAGATGCCGGAAAGGGAACCCTCGCAGGAGAAGGTGGACGGACTTCGTCGGGACTATGAGCTGGCCACAATCCTGGAACTGTTTGACCTTCAAACTCTCTATCGCGCCATAGGCCGGCTGGCGAAAGTCGTGATGGACCATCGTTCCCTGTTTGAGCCGGAGATGGTGCAGGAGCTGGTGAGACTCCGCGACGACTTCCATGACGAGCTGGTGGTGGTGGCGGAGAAGTTCGGGAAACAGATACGCCAGCTGCATCAGGCGGCCCTCTGCGAAGCCAACCCGACCCTGCAGGAACGGCTGCGGAAAGGGGCGGCCTATTTCAAGGAACATTTGCAGACGCTTAACGAAAGGCTGCAGAAACTGCCCTGCAAAACCGACAACAAGAGCGTGAACGAACAACTGGCGGAGGTGCTGAAGCAGCTGAGGGAAGATACCTATGTGAAGGCGGCCTGCCTCGAAGGTTGCGGGAAGGACTTTTGTGTGGAGGATTATTACAAGACGAAGGCAATCAAGCAGTTGGAGGCGGAAAAAGCGCCTAAGTCCAGAAACGCGATCCATGACGGGGTGATGGGGAAGGACACGCTGTATGCGGCCTTGAGCGCATGGCGCGCCGACCTGGCTGCCGATGAGGACGCGGAACCCTACAGCATCCTCCCCAGCAAGACCCTGAAGGCCATCTCGAAAGAAAAACCGGTCACCCTTGCCGAACTCAGGCGGATCGACGGCATCGGGCCTAAACGCGTCAAAGCCTTCGGGCGCGACATCGTCAACATTGTCAGAGTCTATTCGGACATGGAACTGCTCGACAACGAGACTTCCGAGATGGACATCGCGGACGACACCCCCCGGAAGACGAATAAACCCAAAGGCGAAACCTTCCTGATCACCAAGAGGATGTTGGACAAGGGGATGAGTGTGGCGGAGATTGCCACGGAGCGGGGGTTAGCCGAATCCACCATCTACGGGCACATCTCGCGATTCGTGGAACATGGGGAGTATGACGTGGTTGACTTTGTGGATAAGGAAAAGTGTGCCCTCATCGAGGAGTATTTCCACGACACCGAAGACAAGTCGTTGAACGCGGCGCATGAGGTTTTGGGCGACGATTTCGAGTTCTGGGAGCTGCGGATGGTGCTGGCGGGAATGGCCCGTGATGCTTGATGGTTTGCCGTGCGATTTGCCCTCCTGTCGCACCCTTGAGGTTTTTTGACAATTCACTCTTGCAAAAAAGTTAACACAAAAAAATGCATTGAATCAATATTTTACGTATTTTTGCGGGTTTTACCGCAAAATGCGTGGAAAATACTCTGTGCATCTTGCTGTGAAAGAAGAGTAATTGGATAATAAGAAACCTTAAGTATATGAAAATTAAACATTTACTTGTTTTGTCATTTACCATGATGTTGGCTCTCGCGAGCCTGAATGTGAATGCGCAAACGCCGGACGGCAGTAGCGCCAAGCCCTATCCGATCAAGAATCTGGAGGCGCTCAACGCCTTGAGGGACTGCATGAACGGCAGTGCCCCGACGTTCTATTTCCATGTCACGGACAGCATGTTCGTGGCGAGTCAGGGGGAGCCGGCGGCAGATTACCTACCCGTTAACAAAACCGCGGCGGGCATCTGTTACAAGCTGTTGTCGGACATCGACCTGAACCCGGGCAAAAACGTGGCGGCCTGCGACGGCGACGGCACCGGACTGACGGAGTGGGTGCCGATCAACACCTTTTATGGTCGATTCGACGGAGGCTACCACATTGTTTCGGGCGTGTTTGTCAACCAACCTTCAGCAACGACAGTGGGTTTCTTTAAGGAGATTGCCAGCGGCAGTGTTGTCAAGAACTTGGGAGTTGTCAATTCGTATGTCTCCGGCAAGCGTGAGGTAGGCGGACTCGCCGGCAACACGGGGGGATGTCATGTGACCCATTGTTTTGTGGATGCTGTCATTGTCTCTTCTGCCATGGCCGCGGACCTTAATGACCAGTCCGACGGTAGAGCGGAGACAGGTGGAATTACAGGGAAGGCAACATCCACGACTATCGACACCTGTTACGCAACGGGTAGTATAACCAGCCGAAAGTCATACTTGGGTGGTGTCTGTGGCAATGGCGTAGGCGTGAATATGACGAGTTGTTACTCCTCCGTAGTGATTAACTATTTCCAAGAACAGTATGTGGGTGGACTCGCCGGAGAGTTGAAGGAGCACACCGTTACAAAAAGTTATTATGACCAACAGATGTGTCCGGCAAATATTTCCAATACTGATGGCACAGGCAAGGTGACAACGGCCATGTTAGGTCTTACAACTGATGATTTGGGCGATAATTTTGTATATACTGCGGGATACTATCCCTCATTAAAGGGCTTTTCTGACACCAATGCGTACGTCAGGCTCTCCACGGTGCCGTTGTTGCTGCAAACAGAGCAGACGATGAACCAACTTACGGAGAATTTCGAAGTGGGTGGCACAGGCGACGGGATGACATGGGAAAGCACCAGTGACCGTTATGCCAAAGTGAATGCGACAAACCAAGTGGAGGTGTATAACAAGGAGGGTTGGCTGCAATTGAAAGCCTCTATGCGCGGGAAAAACCACACAGTGGCATTTTACACAAACACGAACGTGACGGAAGGAACAATCGGCACGGAGACCAATCCGTACCCTATAGACAGCTATACGGATTTATCGGTGTTCAGAGATGGCGTTAACTCAGCCAAAAATTTTGACTACAAGCATTTTATCATACCCTCACGAGCTGAAGGGACCTGGTTTCGGCAGACATGCGACATATCCCTCGCGCCTGTGGATAACTGGCAGGATAATTACAAGATTGGTAAATCTGATGTGATTGCTTTTGCCGGTGGCTACGATGGCGGTGGCCATGCTGTCACCGATTTGAAAGTGACAAGTGGCCAATACGGCGGCTTTTTTGGCTTTGTCAAAAACGGTACTGTCAAGAATTTGGATGTGGTTGTTTCCGTCTTTGCCCCCGGGGAGAAATCTGGGCCATTATGTGCCCAGGTAGAAGGCCGGTCGACTGTCGATAATTGCAGGGCTTTGCCAGTTTCCAGTTCAGTTGAGTTGAAGTTGTTAGAGAGTTCGGGAGGCCTTATCGGTTTGACAAAAGGGATGAAAGGAACGATTTCCAATTGTACGAACAACTGCAATATTGTTCCAGGGAAAATCAACTATGTCAGTCCTATTTCAGGTGTTATCGGTAATAATCTGGAGGTTGATAGCTTGATTATCCGAAATTGTCAGAACAACGGTTCCATAACAGGAAGTAATGTGGACAAATTGGGTGGTATCACCGCCAAGGTGGATGGGGCGCTTGGCAAGTCAGTGTTGATTGAAGGATGCAAGAACACAGGCTCGATTACCATATTGAATTTAACCACCTATACTCAGATAGGTGGTATCTTGGGATTAAAAAGCGGCAGCCTGAAGGTCACCATTTCGCATTGTGAGAATTATGGCAATATCACTTCTCCTGTGACAGCGGCTGGTATCGTTTGCAGTGCCGTCGATTCCTTGTCCCACTGTGTCAATGCGGGCGACATTTGGGTCAAAGATATTGGTCAAACACGTGTGGCGAGCGCGTTCGGTATTGCCAGTGGCACCAATGTGTACTCTTCGCTGAATGCGGGAAAGGTCACGTCGGACATAGGTGGTGACGCGTACGGAATCTGCAACTACGGTGCTTTTGACTGTATGAATGCGGGCGAAATCACAGCCCATTCCGAAGGCAAGCGCGCCTATCCCCTGACCGGCTGGAATGGCAAATACAAGTCGGCGGCCCGCAACATCAATATAGGCAGGGTGAACGGGGTCTCGACGGTCTGGGGTGTGACAGTTGGTGATAATAAGACTAAGAACTTCTGCGATCAACAGCTGGTCTTTGACGCTCATTCCTCGGGGACTTATGTTACTCAAAAGAACACTTCGGAGATGTTAGGAAGTGACCTGAGTGAATATTTGGGCTCGAATTGGGTATATGCTGACGGCATGTATCCGCGAATCAAAGGCCTGGATACCCTGCCCATCTCCATTGTGACGGCCACGCCTGTCATTTTTGGAAATGGTCAAACCATCAACAGCGTGTCGTCGGACTTCCATGTGGGTTGCACCACCGAAGGGGTGGTATGGAACTATAACGGAGCTCCAGTGACATCCGAGAAGATCAACAACCAACAGCAAGTCGCTGTGGGTGACAATCTTGTCGGCATGAAAACCCTTACCGTCACCTATGATGGGGTTACCAAGACGGTGCGCTTTTGCAGAAATGTGTCTGCGCCCAGTGGCACTTTAGACGTGGCAAGCATGCAAGACCTCAGAACGCTTCGGGATGGAGTGAATACGGGGGCACCGTTCATTTACAACGGGACCATTGTCCCTGCACGGGCGGCGGGCACCAAGTTCAAGCAGACAGCAGACCTCACCATGGGCAGCGAAGATGTCAACTGGGTGCCTATCGGGAAAGTGGATGCCATCTTTGTCGGTACCTATGATGGCGGTTTCAAGACCATCCAGAATTTGAGACAGCAGAATGTGCTCAATGGCGGATTGTTCGGCTACGGCTATTACGCCAACATCTCCAATGTGAATATGGTCAATGTGAACATCTCGGAAGTGCGGGCCTGCGGTGGCGCCCTTATGGCGGTGTCCAACAGGGACAATATCAAGTATTGCACCGCTTCAGGAGAAATCAGCAGCTATACGACTGTGGTTGCGAATGTCAACAAAAACATAGAGACCAGCATAGGCGGTATTGTGGGTAATGGCTACTACAGCAAAGTGACTTCCTGCGTCAACAACTGCCATGTGAGAGGATATGATTTGTCCAATGCTGGCGGCATATTGGGCAGGGGCTATTACAATCCCGAAGGCTTTCTGGATTCTTGTGCCAACTATGGCCAAATCTTAGGCGACTATTGTGTGGGAGGATTGATCGGAGGTTATGCGCAATTGATCAAGAACTCCTACAATGCCGGTGACGTGAGAGGTACGGAATCCGCCATTTACATTGGTGGACTCACCGGTCATGGTGCTTATGTGCATAACTGTTTCAACACAGGAATGGTGACGGCCGAAACTTCCACACGTGAATCTTACGTGGGCGGTTTGGTAGGCGAAATGCGTAATGCCAAGGATGCGGAGATAAAATACAACTACAATGCGGGCATTGTGGAAGCCAACAGAATGTATGTGGGCGGTATCTTCGGTTGCTCTGTCAAAAAGAATCAGGATAACAACGATTCCAAAAAGACAGACAGTATCAAGGTCCATCACAATTACGTCTCCAATGCGGTGAGCTCGAGTGGAGCGAACGTGGGTGCGATTTTCGGCTATCACATAGTGGATTCTGCCTTGGTCAAAACCGGCTCCAACAATGTGCCCTACATCTATAACAACTATTACGACACGACTTTCTGTTATCTCAAAGGTGTGGGCCGCAGATATGTCCCCGGCAGCGGGTTTGTATATGGAACAGACGTGGTTGGCAAGGCGGAGGGTAAAGGCACTCGCGAGATGGTGGGCGAACAGTTGATGGCTCTGCTGGGTGAAAGCGACTTCACCTACGGCGACACGAATTACTATCCGCGAATCCATGGCGCCGTCTCTTCTGCGTGGCCGGCTTCCTTGGCTTCCGCCGCGAGACTGCAACTGCAATACGGCCAACGTTCCAAGAGTGTGGACTCGAACTTCACGGTCGGTGGTTGCGCTGATGACGTGAGATGGGGCCTCAAGGGAGGTGGCAATGCCATTGCCTTTGACAATGATCAGTGCCAAGACAATGCCTGTGCGGCCGAAATCCAGAAATTAGGCGTGGTCTATGCGCTGTCATCCCATAGCGGAATACCCTATAAGGCCATCAAGCTTTATGTGGGCAACTCGGTGACGAACCCGTTGGAAATCATCAATGAAACAGAGTTGATACACTTCCGGGATTTCATCAGCGGCGGCATTGACTTCTTCTACGATATTGACACCAAGACCTTCCATAGCAGTGATGCGGGAATCACAAACGCTTTCCCCATCACGGACCAAGGAAAAGACCTTTATTTCAAGCTGACTTGCGATGTGGTGGATTTGAGTGACAATGGCGACTGGGATCCCATCGGGACGAAAGAACATCCTTTCAAGGGGTTCTTCAATGGTGGCGAGCATACCATCACCGGGATGCAGTGCACCTCGGCCGGTGACAATAAGGGTATGTTTGGTTATTTGCAAGGCGGCAGCATCGACAGTCTCTATTTCACCAATGCCCAGTTGCAAGGGACAGGCAACAACAAGGGTGTGGTGTGCGGTTACAACGACGACGGCTTCATCACGGAATGCAAGAGCGATAACAGTGTTATCAATTTGGAAGGTGCGGACAATGACGCTTGGGGCGGCATCTGTGGTTATCAAATCAAAGGTACCGTGCAGAACTGCAGCTCCTCAGGGTGCGTGATTAATGGCGGAAGCAGTTCCGTGGCGAATGTAGGCGGTGTGCTGGGATATGGTTACGACGGCAAGGTGAAAGATTGCTCTGTGACCGTCATGACATTCACAAGTTCCGAAGGCCAGAACAATGGCGGTATTTGCGGAAAGGTGAACAAAAACAGCATTGAAGGGTGCCGGGTGGACGGCAGCACGTTTGTGTTCAACTCCCAATACGGCGGCGGTATCTGTGGCGCGGACACCTGTGGGTTCATTGAACGTTGCTCGTTTGTGAATTCCACTATTACCTCCGAAAAAGATTACGTCGGAGGTATATTGGGCTTCGGTTTCAGCAACGACCTCCTGTTCAAAGTCAACATCACGGATTGCTACACCGCGGGAGGCTCCATTTCGGCGCCTAATTCCTCAAACGTGGGCGGCCTTTTCGGTGAATTATTGAAAGCCACTTATGTGGTCGTTGACAAATGTAACAACAATATCCCGGTGGTAGGTAAAGAGCACGTCGGGGGTGTCTCCGGCGCATTCGGCGGCGAGATGCTGAACACGTATAACACGGCGCGCGTTGAGGGTTCCAGCAAAGTGGGCGGCCTTGTCGGTGTCAGTACCGAGAAGAGCACCATGTTCTATGACTACAACGTTGGCGACGTGGAGGCCAGCGGTGATTATGCGGGTGGCCTGTTGGGGTATAACCCTATCCTCCATATCGGCAATTCATTCAACTCTGGCCGTGTGAAGGGTAAGAATTACGTAGGCGGTCTCTCCGGAGAGTCGGGTGCCTGCGAGCAGGACTCCTATAACGCGGGACAGGTCTATGGCCAGTTCTACGTGGGCGGTATCGCCGGCCGGAAATACTACTATGGCGGCACCGGGAACAGCGGTACCGCGGCGGACACTTCCGAAAGGAACTACAACATCGGTTATGTGGACGGGAACAACCTCGTGGGTGCCTTGTATGGAGAGGTGGACTCCACCGATGTGAAAGGATTGGTCCAAATGTGTTTCTACGACAAACAGTTCAGTTTTTCCGTGGGTGTCGGCGGGGTGGAAGTCCCTGGGCATGCCGAAGGGAAACTGACCTCCGAAATGACAGGCACGGCATTGTCTTTGGGCGATACATGGCTGTATGTTGACACATTGTACCCCCAGGTGAAGAACCTTCACGATTCGGCATTTTCCCGGAAGACTTCCCTGGCTACTGCTTCGCCGTTTGTTATCCCGGCCAATATGGTGGCGTGGGATGTCACGGATAAAAACGGGACCCCGGAATTGTATGGCCGTGTCCCCACCGGAACGCGGTGGCAGACCGCCAACGGTTCCCTCGTGCTGGTCACTACAGACAACCGTACCTTTACCATCCATAGAGTCGGTATCCTGGATATGGAAACCTACGACCAAGGAACAGATTCGGTGTATAAACGAGTGCGTATGATGGTCAACATCTCCGAAGAACACCCCATTGAAATCAAAGATTTGGCGGAAATGGCCAAATTCCGTAATTTTATCAATGCCGGCACCGTTTTCTTCTATGATGCCGAAGGCAAGACCTTCCATAATGCCAATGATGGATACAATCGTCGCATTGAGATCCCCGCAGGGGGAGAATCCATGTATTTTAAATTGACAACGGATCTCGACCTGGCCTTAAGCCCTACAGATATACAATGGACACCTGTCGGAAACAAGAACAAACCCTTCAAGGGATATTTCGACGGGGGTGACCATGTGATTGCCAATTTGACTGTGCCGAAAAAAATAGCAGGGAGTAATGATTACCACGGTTTGTTCGGCTATTCCACCGGCTCTGTCAAGAATCTGACATTGTTAGCCCCCAATGTGAACGGGGGACAGTTTGTAGGTGCCGTCTGTGGCTATAACAATGGCGGTATCGTCAGCCATTGTGCCGTTGTCGGTGGCACCGTCCAATCCTCAAGCAGCAATACCGGAGGCGTTTGCGGCCGAAGTGAGAACGGAACCGTCAGCTGTTGCTATAATAGCAGTAATGTGACTTCCAAGACATCTGTGGGAGGTATCTGCGGACAAGCCAAGAACAGTGTCACATCCGAATGTTTTAATATGGGTCGTGTGACCTCCTTCGCCAATAATGCCAATGATGTCCAGAACCACTGTGGTGGTATTGTCGGCTACAACTTGGGCGACGACGATAACCATACCACTATTTTGAGTGATTGTTACAATACCGGTATTGTTACGGGTATCCGAAATGTGGGTGGTATCGCTGGCTGTAACGAAGGTGGAGTCATTGAACGTGTCTATAATGCCGGCACCGTGACCGGCAGGGACACGCTGATCGGAGGATTGTCCAATGTGAAGAAGAACCAGTCCGAATATTATCCTAAGAATGCCCTTACGGATAAGCGAATGGCTCCGGGTGTGGCAGCCATTGACGGCATGGACCCCAACAACCAGGTGACGGAAACAGAACACATGGTGGGTGAGGCAATGCAATCGATGCTGGGTTCCGACAAATGGATTTATTCGGATAGTCTCTATCCTCGCCTCAAAGTGTTCGGGAATGACATGGCTTCCTATGTCTCCGCCTCCCCGATTTTCTTCAACGGTGCTTTAAACGTGAACGGTGTCAGCTCCGAATTCGTGGCCTATAATTATAATAAAACCGATGAGGCCAACGACGTCCATTGGGAGTTGTTGAACCAAAGCGACGCCGCGGACATGTCACATGCGAACACCACAGGCCGGATTAACATCAAGAGTTGCGAATTGGTGAGCTTTGAGGCTTCTTTCGATTCCCTTACCCGTGAAATAGATGTCCAGTTGATCAAGGACAGCTACATTTCACATAAAGACACCACTTGTGGGGAACCTTACACGTGGGCATACAACGAACAGATATACACCCAAACCATTGATGTGGTGGATGAGGTGGTTGGCGCTTCGGGTTGTAAAGTGATTACGACGTTGGCTCTGATCATCCCCCAACCTTTGGCAGTAACCCTTACCCCGAACGTGTCGTGTGGCAGCACGGACCAGAATTCCATCTCGGCAACGGTGTCCGGCGGTATCATTCCGGGCGATTATGCTTACTCCTGGACGAAAGATGGCGACAGTGAGTTTACCAGTAACGAACCGTCCATCCCGAATCCTTCATCGGGTACCTACACCGTGACAGTGACAGATCCCCACAATACCAAGAACTGTCCGGCTGTGACCCAATCGGTGACGATTGAGGAACCTGCGGCACCGACAGTGAGTGATGTCACCGCCAATGGTCATTGCTACAACAACAACGACGGCGAAGTGAGCTTCACCATCGCGGGCGGCATGCCTCCTTATCACATCTCCTGGACAGGCCCCGCCACAGGCAGTGTTGACCAGGCTTTGCCCGGTACGTTCGCGGCGAGCGGATTGTCCAACGGTGAATTCACGTTCACCGTCGCCGACGCCAAAGAGTGCACCGTGCAGGAAATGGTGACAGTGGAAGATTATGACAATAACCCCTACGAAATCATCGCCTACGGCATCACCAAACTGTATGATGGCGTGGCCGTGTCGCCCGACAGTGTCAAAGTGAAAGTGGGAGACGATGCTTCGCCGTGGATGAAACTTGACGGAAACCATCAGGTGACTTACCAAGATATGACCTTCACGGTGGAACTCTCCACCCAGGGAACTGCTTCTTTGGTGAATGCCTGTGTCACGACCAACAGCATCAATTCTGTGACTGTCACAAAGGGAGGGGTGGACATCACCTGCCAACTGAACCTGACGACCACGGATGGCGCTGTCGTCATCAATAAACGAAATGTGGTGATGACCTCAGGCACCGAAGTGGTCAATTCTGAAAGTCTAGATGCCACTGCGTCCAATTATACCGTTACCATATCGGGCGATGGCTTTGAATTTGAGCCCACATTGATTGGCTATAGCGGTTTCCCGACACAATCCGGCATAGGATCGATAAGAAACACCTTTGATTATTCTTTGCCAGCTGCAGCGAACGCCGACAATTACAACATTACCAAAGTGTATGGAATCCTTACGATAATTGACAACCATCATGCCATTGTTTACGCCGACACGAACACGAAAATGTATGACGGAACTCCTTTGTATGCCACAGTCAACGTGGCAGTGCCTTCGGATGTATATGTCAAATTTAGAGTAAATAATAGTGATGAGCAGATACAACTGGGTCCGGGAACACAACAGTCTCTGGTCGGTGTTTCAATAACTGATGCCGGATCATTGGATGTGGCTATCTCAGATGTCCATGTCTTTGACAATACTCATGAATTAACGACAGAAATCCCCGAAGAAAACAGAATGGCGACCCCTGGCCAACTCAAAATCACTCCGCGTCCCGTCACCCTGACGTCCTACTCGCACTCGTGGGAATATGACGGCACCGCTCACACCTATCCGACCGTGACCGTCAGCGGCGAGGGTTTCGTGGATGGCGAGGTCAGCACAATTCAGGCTTCCGGCAGCATCACGGCAGTGGGTCAAGTGACGAACAGCATCACCTATACAAATACAGAGAATAGCTCTTTCAACGAGAACAACTATGATATCACAATGAATCCGGGCACGTTGACCATCACGCCAAGATCGGTTACCTATCTTGGCGAGACCCGCACGGTACCCTATACGGGCGAAACGCAATGCGCTCCCGGCATCACGGCGTCCGGACTTGTCACAGGACACACTCTGGTATTTGGCGAACTGACCCATTCTGCTTGCCGTATTGTGCCGGGTACGACCGTGGGTACGTTTACCGGCACCCCGAAAGTGATGTCAGGCACGACTGATGTGACCGACAACTACACGCCGATTTATGAGGTGGGTGGAATTACAGTCCAGCCAAGCAATCAGCTGATAACGATTCGTTCCGTCTCTGCCGGCACCGACTATTACGACGGCCAGGTCCACCGTTATCAGCAGTACGAAGTGCTCTATGGTGGAAGTTCGGCCAATGTAACGGTCGATGAGACGGGCAAGATTTTCACTTTGCCTACCGGTGACAAGGTTACTATCACCCCGAAAGATTCAGGTAATACAGGCATCAAGCATGTTCAGCCCACACCCGCGTTGAACGATTTTGAATATGTGTTGGAAAACAGCGACCGATACGATCCGTCGAGCATCAGCGTTGAAAAAGGCACGATCAACCTCCAAAAACGTCAGGTGAGAATTGTCGCCGCCACGTCGGGGAAAGTTTATGACGGACTGCCCTTCAGTGAGGATGTGGCCTCAATCGCAGGTATGGGCTTTGCGCAAGGCGACAGCATCAACAACATTACATGGCCTGTCACAAACTATGTGGATGCGGGCCTTTACGTCAACAAGTTCAACAAACCCACTTTCCGGGAAGGCACAAGGGAAAGTGACTATGACACCATACTGGTTCCAGGTACACTGACGATTTCCAAAGCGATGCTGACTGTCATGGCCAATGACACATCACATGTGTATGGCTCTCCCGCGCCGCAAAACCTGAGATACACCCTTTCCGGGTTTGTGACGGTGAATGATGTGGAAGAAACAGAAGCCGCATTGCGGTCTGCGGAAAAGCTCTCGGGATTCCCGGTGCTCACTCAGACGACCGATGTCTCCACGCCAGTGGGCAGCAACTATCCTATAGAGGCTGCAATAGGTGATTTGACCGCCACCAACTATGACTTCCAATTCGAGAATGGCAGGATGGTGGTCACACTCCGTCCCATTTACATCGAACCAGAACCATTGCAGGGGATTCTGTATGACGGGGAATCCCATTCTCTTCCGGGTAATCACCCCTATACGGTGCGGCAACGAGACGACAACTCAGGATTGTTGGTGGGAGATGCTGTAACTGCTGTGTCCATGAACGGAAGCGCCCGTTTGGCCGGCCATCATGTGGGTGCCATCACGGTGTCGGGTTGCGTTATCAAACATGGTAGTGAGAATGTGACGGACAATTATCAGCTGGTCTCCGTGGACACCTTCATCCAAATCAATGCCATATCTCTCACGATAAAAGTCACCAAGAATGGCACGCACGAATACGATGGTCAACCCCATTGTGAGGATGCGTTGACCGTGTTGTCCAACGGCTTGAAATATACGGTGGAAGGATTTGCGGACAAAGATGCCATTTCGTCCATCGCGTTCACGGGCGGCGGCACCGCATACCGCGAAGAAACCTACCCTGTGAATGTGGAACCTAACACGCTCTTCATCGTGAACAGCGATTTGGAACCCAATGTCAATGTGAAGAGTTGCTATGACATCACCTATCATGAGGGTGATATTCGCATCACGCCAAACTACGCTCCTATAAAGATCGAATCGGGATCCAAACATGACTTTTTCTATACCGGTGAACCTCAGCAATACGTAAACTATACCATATATTATAACAATAGTACAACGAATGTCACGGGACCGATTGTCAGTGGCAGTAGCAGAAAATTCATTTTGCCTACCGGCGACACGATAACCATCACACCAACGGCTTCTATCACAAAACCGTCTGAAAACCCTGTCGCGAACACATTCACTTATGTGTTGAATAATACAGGTAGCTATTTAGGCCAACGTGACACCGTTTTGGGTGACTTGCGCATCAATAGCGTGACAAGGAAAGTGGAGGTGATTTCCGGAAGTGCAACGTTTCCATACGACGGAAGCGTCCACACCTATCCCTATTATACGGTAAAATTTGACAATGCGGCGGTGGCCACAACCACTTCGTCAACTCACATTCTGATACCTGCCACCGGCCATTATGTGGATATTACGCCGACCTTTGAAGGCATCAGCGATGTGCAATTCAGTGAACACAACAATACATTCACCTACGCTTTACGAGATGAATCGGGTGCGGATGTGTCAATGTTGTATTCCAATAGGGACACCGTTTTTGGTACGGTGGAAATTCTCGTTCCACAGCCTGTCGTGATTGGAGACACGATTTCCAAGACTTTCGACGGCTCACCTTTGGCTGCACTCGGGTACAACAGCCAAAGCGGTACGTTCTGGTATAGCGTCAAGTCTGGAGAGGATACCTGGGAGACCTACTCCACTACTAAACCCAGCATCACCGAAGTCGGGACCTTGACGTACAAAGTGAAAATCCACGATTATGATGATGAAGCGACCGCACAGGTAAAGACGCTGAAGGTCACACCAAAGCCCATCACTATCAAGGCGGATGATAAGACAAAGGTTTACGACAATTATCCTGGTCAAGACCCAGATTTGACGGCCACTGTTACTGGTGAGGTCACTGGTTACTTTGCGGTCTTCACGCTGAGTCGTGCCCAAGGCCAAAATGTGGGTGACTACGATATTACCGTGACTCCGGGTGATAATCCGAACTACACCGTAAGCGTCCAAAACGGCACCTTCAGCATCACCCCGATACCTATCACGGTGGAAGCTGAGAGTGATACCGTCAAGTACGACGGTTTGCCGAAAAGCGTGAATGGTTTCAAGACATTGTCGTTTGTCAGAGAAGTGGGTGGCATCAATGTGACTTACACCGTGAGCGGACTTGAAGCTTCCGCAACAGGTACCGATGCCGGCACTTATACGAACACCATCTCCTCGAATACGCCGGTGGTGAAAGACGAAGGAAACAACGATGTGACATCCTGCTTTGCCGTGACGAAGGTTAACGGTGCGCTGGTCATCAACAAACGAAACTTGACGCTGACTTCTGAAAGTGGCTCGAAAGAGTACGATGGCACACCTTTGACAAATAGTACTGTGACGGTGACCGGTGATGGTTTCGCAACAGAAGAAGGCGCAACATATAACGTAACGGGAACGCAGACCTTAGTGGGAAACAGTCCGAATACATTCACCTACGTGCTGAACGATGGCACCAAGGCCAGCAACTACGAGATTGCCACCTCTACGGGTACATTGACAGTTGTCGATCGCACAAAACCCTATGAGATTACAGTGGTTTCCGATAGTGCAACCTTCACCTACGACGGCATGCAGAAGACCGTCTCTGGATTCGAAACGCTGACCTTTAATAAGACGGTAGGCAGCAGCGATGTCACTTTCACAGTGAGCGGTCTAACGGCTTCGGTGGGCGGCATTGATGTCGGCACCTACGAGAATGTCATTCATGGCACAGCGGTGGTGATGGATACCAACGACAACGATGTGACGGCGCAGTTCACGGTGAATACCGTCTATGGGAAGTTGACGATTAATCCTATTACAGAAACAGTTACGGTAACAATCGTGGGAGCCCATGACTCTACAGGTTATGATGGCGCTGAACACACCATAACAGGTTATACCGCCACAGCGGACAACACACTCTACGATGTGAACACCAGTTTCACATTCACGCCGGCTGCGGGCGCAACCTTGGTGAACAATGAGATTGCGGCAACGAGAACAAATGTCGGCAAGACCGACATGGGGCTGGCACCAGAACAGTTCGCCAACACGAACACCAACTTCGCCAATGTGGTTTTTGTTGTGACGGATGGTTGGCAGAAGATCGGCAAGGCGGCTCTGACGATTACAGCGAAAGACCAGACCTACACCTACACGGGTTCCGCCCAAGGTCCTTCCGGCACCTACACGGAGGACTTCGACACCTACGTGACGGTAAGCGGCCTGCAAGGCACTGACGCGTTGACGAGCATCTTGCTGAGCGGCAGCCAGACCAATGTGGGTGAGTACCTGGGTCAGATAGTGGCCAGTGCGGCCGAAATGGGCACCAACACCGGTAACTATGACATCAGCTATGTGGCCGGCAAGCTGAAGATCACGCCATCCACGATGGAAGTCACCGCAACGGGATACAACAATCCTTATGACGGCGTTTCTCACAGCATCAGCGTGACGGTGGTTCCCGCGGGCGCAACGGTGACATACAGCGCGGACGGCACAAACTACAGCAGCACGAACCCGAGCTACTCCGATGTGGGCAACTACACGGTGTACTACAAAGTGGAGATGGACAACTATGAGACGGTGACCGGCAGTAAGCTAGTTAATATTACACCGAAGGAGGTGACATTGACCGCCAAGGACAGCACGAAGGTGTACGACGGCGCCGCGATGGCACAGCCGGGATTCACGGCCACCGCTTTGGAGACCGGCGACACGCACATTTTCAATGTGGTGATGGAAGACACTTGTACCATCACGGAAGTCGGCACGCGACAGAACGTCATTGCGACAGTTGACGGTGTGGCGGTGACCACGGGCACGGCAACCGCAGTGGGCAACTACCAGGTGACAATAGTCAACGGCACGCTGACTGTCACGAAGGCATCGATGTCCATCACAGTGAATGGCAGTAGCACAAGCAAGGTCTATAACGGATCTCAGCAGGACTACACGGGCACAGTGACGGCCACGAGCACCGCTACGGGCTTCGTTGCCGGCAAGTTCAGCTACAATGGCGACACAGCAGTAAGCGGCACGGATGTGGGCGATTACACGACGGCGCTTGCCGAGGCTAACTGTGCATACAATGACAACAACTACACGGTGGCGTGGACGATAGGCAACCCGGTGAAACTGACCATCACGCCATCCACGATGGAAGTCACCGCAACGGGATACAACAATCCTTATGACGGCGGCGGCCACAGCATCACTGTGACAGCGCCAACGGGCGCGACGGTGACGTACAGCGCGGACGGCACAAACTACAGCAGCACGAACCCGAGCTACTCCGATGTGGGCAACTACACGGTGTACTACAAAGTGGAGATGGACAACTACACACCGGTGATTGGCAGCGCGACAGTTAAGAT
>JAGBPE010000021.1 GCA_017633495.1 Bacteroidales bacterium
TACGACAACCTCACCGGCATCTTCGGACTCAAGAATATGTCGGGCGTGGGTATCTCCTACGGTGCCGAGCGCATCTACGACGTGCTCAACGAGCTCAACCTCTTCCCGCAGCATATCCTCACCCCCATCACCGCCATGTTCGTCAACTTCGGCGGCGACGACGAGATTTACGCCCTGCAAGGTCTGAAAGCCCTCCGCGATGCCAACATCCCCGCCGAAATCTACCCCGACAAGGCCAAGATCGGCAAGCAGATGAACTATGCCAACGCCAAAGGCATCCCTTATGTCATTATGGCTGGCGAGAATGAACGCAATGCCGGCATTTATACGCTCAAAAACATGCAGACGGGTGAGCAAAATTCGCTGTCAGTTGATGATATACTCGATTTATTGAAAAAATAATTCCTTGAGCAGCCTCGAAGAGGCAAGACGCACGAAGTGCAATTAACCCCATATAAGCGACGAAGGAGCGTGATGTGGGGCCACCGGTAGAGACGATGTGCACATCGTCCCTACAACAACAAACAAGCAAACCCATCCAATGGAAGAAGAAACCCCCAAAACAGAAGAACCCACCCCGACCAGGAAATATAGTCCGTTATATGTGCGGATGCGCAAGTTCTGGTACGCTGTGCTGGAATTCACCCACTTGAAGGATGACACCGACTATGAGACCACGGTGAACTCCATCTCTGCGAGTGTGGAATTCCGCGGGGTGAACTTGTGGGTGCTTGCTTTCGCCATCATTGTGGCTTCCGTCGGGTTGAACGTCAACTCCACGGCGGTCATCATCGGCGCCATGTTGATTTCGCCCATCATGGGGCCCATCAACGGGGTTGGACTCTCCATCGGCATTCTCGACGAGGAGTTGCTGCGCAAGTCGTTGCGCAACTTCCTCATTATGGTGATTATCAGCTTGATAACCTCTACGCTGTACTTCCTTGTTTCACCCTTGAACGAGTACGGTTCGGAGCTGTTGGCGCGCACGCGTCCCACAACCTACGACGTCATCATCGCCTTCTTCGGCGGTTTGGCGGGCATTGTGGCCATGTCGCGCAAAAGCCAGCCTTTCACGGTGATCTCCGGTGTGGCCATTGCCACTGCGTTGATGCCGCCTCTCTGTACCGCCGGCTACGGATTCGCCACTTGGCAACCCCGATTCTTCGGAGGCGCCCTCTACCTCTTCTTCATCAACTCCTTCTTCATCGCGTTGGCCACCTTCATCATGGTGCGCTTCCTCGGTTTCCCGCAGAAGCGCTACTTGACCGACAAACGGCTCATCGCGGTGCGACGGATGATCTACCTGTTTGCCATTCTGGTAATGATACCCAGTGTCTTTATGGCCATTAACCTCGTGCGCGAAACGGCCTTCAAATCACAGACTGTCAAGTTTGTGAATGAAATCCAGCAGACTCCGCATTTCCAGAATGTGCAACTCATTGACTTCCAAACCGACTACTCCCAGAAAGAGCAGACCATTACGTTGCGTGTTATCGGAAAACCGCTCACATTGGAGGATATCAATCGGATTCAGACGGTCATGCGGACAGACTACGGTCTCGAACGCGCCAAATTGATGGTCAAGCAAACTGAGAACATCCTTGACATCACGCAACAGAATCAGGTGATTGAGGATATCATCGACAAGAAAGACGCGGTGATTGCGCAGAAGGATTCCATCATCGAGCAGATGCAGGTGCAGATCGAACGTACGGGCGGCTTCTCCGCGAAAACCGAGCAGCTGATTCGCGAGATTCACACGCAGTATCCCGATTTGCAGACGATTGCCATCTCGGAGATGAACTGCTACGATACTAAAACGCTGGAACACAGTCGTATGCCGGTCGTCTACTTGAGTTGGAAAGACGGTCGCCACCATCCTGAATCAGAGAAAAAGCTGGTGGAATGGCTAAAGGTCCGCCTCAATGTGGAGGATATCAAAGTGGCTAAAGTAGAATAAAAGTAGTACAAATAAAAATTTTGAAAAATGAAACCGAAAATCGTTATTGGAAACTGGAAAATGAACAAGGACTTCGAAGAAGCAGAAGACCTTATCACCACAATTGAAGAAGAGCTTGCAGACTATCAGCTTCAAACGGAGGTTGTGCTTTGTCCGCCCGCCGTTTATGCCGAGCTGGTGACCGACCACGCAAGTCTCGAAGACAGCCGCTTCTATGCTGGCTTGCAGAATGTGAGCGAGTTCGAAAACGGCGCCTACACGGGCGAGGTTTCCGCTGAGATGTTGGCTTCCATGGAGGTCGACTTCTGCATTGTGGGCCACTCCGAACGTCGCAAATACTTCGGCGAGACCGACGAAATCGTGCTCAAGAAGATGCACCGTCTGCTGGACAACGACATCGTCCCCGTGATGTGCTGCGGTGAAACGCTGGAAGAGCGCAAGGCTGGCAAGCATTTTGAAGTGGTTCAGAAACAGATTGAATCCACCATCTGCACGCTCACCGCTGAGGAGTTGGAGCGCACGATGATCGCTTACGAGCCTATCTGGGCCATCGGCACCGGCGAAACCGCCACTCCCGCACAGGCACAGGAGATGCTCGCCTTCATCCGCTCCCTTATCGAGAAGAAGTTCGGCACCGAAATGGCCGTCTTCACCTACATTCTCTACGGTGGCAGCTGCAACGGCAAGAACGCCCTCGAACTCTTCAGCCAACCCGATGTAGACGGCGGCCTTATTGGCGGTGCCTCCCTCAAACCCGATGATTTCATTAAGATTATTGAGGCAGCCGAAACGGTGATTAAGGAGAATTAGTTTATAGTTTAAGGTTTAAGGTTTATAGTTTATTCTCCGCTTAAACTCTAAACTCTAAACCCTAAACCCGAAACCTTAAACCTTAAACCATCAATAGAAATGAGGAACTTTTCGCTGATATTGTTCATCCTATGCCTCGGATTCTCCTGCGTGACCTACGCGCAGGATGATGACCCGTGCAAGCAGACTATGGACAAAAACAGCGAGAAACTCTTCAAAAAGGCACGGGATTTTCAAAAATCCGGGAAGAAAGAGGAAGCCTACGAGCTTTATGAAGAGATTTTGTCCGACCATCCTGAATATTTGGACGTGAACTACTTTTATGCGATGGGTTACTACTATCCACTTGAAGCTAATCAGTTTATTTCCAGACGAAAAGACCGGTCGGACGTGACGAAAGCGATGGCCGCTTTCAACCGGATTTACAACGTTTGTCCCTTCTACAAGCCTTTTCATAACCTTTACGCGGCGAAACTGGCCTACAATAATGAGATGTTCCCCGAGGCGGTGAAGTTTGCAGGGGTGATTGTGGACAATCCGGACCTTTTCTCGGATCCCAAGGATGAGGATAAGCTACGGGAGGCCAAGAATATTTATCGCAGAGCCCTTTTTTACGATAACATCCTCAACCATCCCGTGCCCTTCGATCCGCACCCGGTGCCCAACATCTCCACTTCTGCGGACGAATATCTCGGTACGCTTTCTCCAGATGGACAGCTCTTCTACTTCACCCGCCGCAAGTATGTCTCCGACGGCAACCCGTTTGGAGAGGGCAAAGTGTTGCGCGAGTTTTTCAGTTGCAGCCAGAAGAAGGGCGGACAGTTTGGAGAAGGCGATATGTTGCCCGCCCCGTTCAACAATGCGGAAGGGGAGGGGAGCCCGACGATTAACCTCACCAACGACCTGCTGATTTTCACACAGCGTCATACGGTGAAACTGCCGGGCGGCACCTATCCGAACTACGACCTCTACTATTCGGAGTTCGACGGCTACGAGTGGTCTCAACCGAAGCCGCTGCCGGGCAAGATCAACCGCAACGACAGCTGGGAGTCGCAACCCTCGCTCAGTTCCGACGGACGGGTGCTCTTCTTCGCCAGCGACCGTCCGGGTGGGCGTGGCGGTTCCGACATCTGGTACGCCACCCGCAAGAGCGACGGCACTTGGAACGACCCCGTCAACATGGGACCGACCATCAATACCGAATATAACGAGCGGTCGCCGTTCCTCCACACCGACAGCAAAACGCTCTACTTCAGCTCCAACGGTCACGACGGACTCGGCGGACAGGACATCTTCTACTCCAAGATGGACGGCAAACGGCAGTGGAGCGATCCTGTCAACATCGGCTCGCCTATCAACACTGAGAACGACGAGGTTGATTTCTTCGTGAGTCTGGATGGTAAAACCGGCTACTTCTCCTCCAACAACTATGGCGACAAGGACTGGAACATCTACCAGTTCGAGCTGTATGAGGAGGCACGCCCCCACACGATGGTCATTGTGAAGGGCAAGGTGACGGCCGACGAGGGCGATTTGGAGAATGCGGTGGTCGAGATTCGCGACACCAACGCCAATGTGATTTCCACGGGTATTGTGAGTGCGGCACAGGGCAAGTACGCTGTTGCCGCCGAGGTGAACCACGAAAATCCCCAACCGCTCATCGTGAATGTGAAGAAGGAGGGGTATTCGTTTGACACCCAGATTATCAAACCGGAAGAGATTACGGAGGAGGTGATTGAGAAGGATGCCGAAGTGAAGGCCGTGGAGACCGGCAAGGTGTGCGACCTTCGCGACATTTACTATGAGACCAACGACTTCAGTCTGACTTCGGAATCGAAGATGCTGTTGGCGCTCTTCATTGAGTTTTTGAAAGAGAATCCCACCGTAAAGGTGGAGATTCAGGGACATACCGACAATATCGGTCGGGACGAAGATAACCTTCGGTTGTCTGAGCACCGCGCCAAGTCGGTGTATGATTATGTGGTTTCGCAGGGAATTCCTGCCAACCGATTGAGATACAAGGGATATGGTGAGACGACGCCCATTGCTGACAACAGTACGGAGGCAGGGCGCGCCAAGAACCGCAGAACTGTTTTCTTGATTTATGAGAAATAGAAAAATTTACTTTTTGGGCATAGGAGGGATTGGCATGAGTGCGCTGGCGCAGTATTTCCTGCAGCTCGGCGACAAGGTGTATGGCTACGATTTGACCCCGTCGCCGGTGACGGAGATGTTGCAGCGCAAAGGTGCGGAAATCCATTTCGAGGGCGATTTAACCCGGATTCCCGAGAAGGTGGATTTTGTGGTGGTAACGCCCGCTGTTCCGAAAGATTTCGTTGAATACCAATATTTTGTGGAGAAAGGACTGCCGATGTACAAGCGCTCGCAGGTACTCGGACACATCACCGACGAGCTGAAGACGCTGGCAGTGGCGGGCACGCACGGGAAGACCACCACCACCTCGATGATTGCCCATCTCCTCTGGCCCGAACAACCGATGGCCGCTTTCATCGGCGGTATTGCCAAAAACCTGAACGACAACTACGTCTGTTCCCCCAACCCGCAGACCGCCGTGGTGGAGGCCGACGAGTTCGACCGCTCCTTCCTGACGCTGCATCCCGAAGTATCCGTTATCACCTCTATGGATGCCGACCATCTGGACATCTACCGCGATGTGGAGGACCTGCGCGGGGCCTTCCGGCAGTTTGCTTCGCAGACCTCCCGCACCGTGCTCGTACACGAGGCGGTGGAGCAACACATCTCACAACCCAACAAAAAGATTTACGGTAGTGGCGACCTATGCGACTATCGGTCCTGTAATATTGAATATCAGCAAGAGGTCTCCTGCTTTGATCTGTACACGCCGAAGGGCGAGATCAAGGGATTGCAGTTGCCGGCGCATGGTATATATAACATATGGAATGCCACCGCCGCCATTGCTGCCGTGTTGGAGGCTTTCCCCGATATGCCGGAGGAGACCATCCGGCAGAAAATAAGCACCTTCGCCGGGGTGAAACGCCGTTTCGACTATATCGTTCGTCGCGACGATTTCGTTTATATCGACGATTATGCGCACCATCCCAACGAGATGCGCTCTTTCATCACGGCGGTGCGTGAGATCTACCCCGGAAAGGTGATCTGCGGGGTATTCCAGCCGCACCTCTACACCCGCACCCGCGACTTCGCCGACGATTTCGCTGCGGTGCTCGACCTGCTCGACATCCCGATTTTGCTTCCGATTTATCCCGCACGGGAGAAGCCGATAGCAGGCATTGATTCCGAATTTTTGTTGCGTAAGATGCGCAATCCCAATAAACGATTGCTTCAAAAAGCAGAATTGTTACCCTATCTTCAAACTCATCGACCTGACGTGCTGCTCACCATCGGGGCGGGCGACATCGACCGGCTGGTTCAAGGATTGGGAACCTTATAAGAACAATCTAAAATTCAATAGTTATGCATGAAAAAGTACTATTTTTTGCAATTTTCCTCTTTTGTGCGTTTACTATGATGGCACAATCTCCAGAGAGTTTCACTTATCAAGCAGTAGTCAGAGGTGCTAGTGGTTCACTGGTTGCCGATGCACATGTAAGTGCTCGTGTAACCATTGTTCAAGGTGCAGCTCCAGGAACAGGCACTGCGGTTTATTCCGAATCGCATGTCGTTCACACTAATGAAAATGGACTAATGACCCTCACCATAGGTGGAGGCTATGTCCTTCATGGTGATTTTTCCCTTATCGAATGGCCCAACGGACCGTTTTTCCTTGAAGTTGCTGTTGACCCTAACGGCGGAAATAATTACTCTATTGTCAGCTCCCAGCAGCTGCTGAGTGTGCCGTATGCACTCTATGCTCAGTCGGCCGGCAACGGGTTTAGCGGTAGCTACAACGACTTGACGGATTTGCCTGAAATTCCTGTGGTGCCCGCCAATGTGTCGGCATTCACGAACGATGCCGGTTATGTGACTTGGGCTGAGATGCAGCAACTGCTTGATTCACTGAATAATATTGGTTATGCAACTTTGGCGGAAGTTCAGCAACTGTTTGACTCATTGGACCATAGAATCGATTCTGTGGAAAATCACATTCACGAGTTGCATGATACAACTCCTGTGGTCTCTTGTCCGGGTATGACAAGTCCCCTTACAGACTATGATGGGAATGTTTATAGTACCGTGCAAATCGGCAACCAATGCTGGATGAAAGAGAATTTGCGTACCTCTCACTATGCTGATGGAACAGCCATTTCTCAAGGTGTAACCACGAGTACAACAATTCCTTACAGATACAAGCCTGACAATAACTCTATGAATGTAGAGACCCACGGTTACCTTTACAACTGGAAGGCTGTGATGCGGACTGGCGTTTCCAGCAATGCCAATCCGAGCGGGGTGCAGGGCATTTGTCCCACTGGTTGGCATGTGCCAAGTAATGCGGAATGGACCCAGTTGATCGATTATGTTAGCAGCCAAAGTGAGTATTTTTGCGGAGGGGATAGTACAAAAATTGCCAAAGCTTTGGCCGATAATTCAGGGTGGGTTCAGAATATCTATGATTGCTCAGTGGGTTCTAACCAGAGTTCCAATAACGCTACGGGATTTTCCGTTCGCCCCTCTGGCTATTATATCGGTTCTTACAGTGGTTTCGGCTCCGTCTCTTTCATTTGGAGCTCAACAGACTATGAAGAAGAGGGCGAAGCATGGTATTTTTCTTTGTTCTATGGCACGACCATCGTGGGTCGCAATGGTAACAACAAATTCTCTGCATTCTCTGTACGTTGTCTCCGCGACTAATATCCTAATAGTTGGATTCTCTACGCCCTGCGACTTGAACTTCGCGGGGCGTTTTTTTTCTTTGCGTTTTTGCAACCAGGTGGCAAAAAAGATTATGTATATTTGCAGCCTGTTATAAAAAACAATAATTATGGCTCACAAAACATTAATGAGAAGCAAAACGGACGCCAAAATCGCAGGCATCTGCGGCGGTCTGGGCAACTATTTCGACGTTGATTCCAACGTCTTCCGCATCCTTTTCGTGCTGATGCTGCTGTGCGGCACGGTGGGGTTTTGGTTTTATTTGGTCTGCTGGATCATACTGCCGGTAGAAAATGCGATGTTGAATCAGTAGTTAGTAGTTAGCAGTTAGTAGTTAGTAGTTATGCGGAGAGTCGTACTTTTAGGGGTTTTGTTTGTTTTGTTTGGACTTTGTAGTGCTCAGTCCACGTTGACGGGCAAGGTGTTTCAAGTAAGCGAAAACGGGGATACCGTAAGCGTGGCGAATGCGGCGGTGCAGTGGTTGCACACCAGCATCGGGGCGCACACCAGCGTGGATGGCAAGTTCACCCTTGACCGCACCAAGACCGACACGCTGGTCATCTCTTTCCCGACATTTGTGCCGGACACCGTGGTGATTCCGCGCGGGCAGAACGACATCACCGTCTTTCTGACCACGGCCCACAATCTGAACGAGGTGAGCATCGTGGCCCGCGACGGCTCGTATATTTCCGTGCAGCCGATTCTGACGCAGATTATCGGCACGGAAGGTCTGCGCCGCGCCGCCTGCTGCAACCTTGCCGAGAGCTTCGAGAGCAGCGTGGCCATCGATTCCGAATTCCCCGACGCGGTGAGCGGCGCCCGGCAGATCTCCATGCTCGGACTCGCCGGCACCTACAGCCAGATTCTGCTGGAAAATGTACCGTATATCCGCTTGTTGTCGCATCAGTTCGGACTTGGCTTCATCCCCGGCTCGTGGATGGAGTCCATCAGCCTTTCAAAGGGGACTTCCTCGGTGGTGAACGGTTTCGAGGCCATCACGGGACAGATCAACATCGACTATAAGAAGCCGGAGAGCAATCTGGAACGCTTCTTCATGAACTTCTATGCCAATTCGATGGGCAAGGGAGAACTTGCCATGAACACCCGCATTCCCGTGGGCAAGGACGAGAAGGTGAGCACCAACTTCCTGATTTTCCTCGGCGACCAGTTTTTCAAAATGGATATGAATCACGACGGGTTCATGGATGTGCCGCGCAGCCGGCAGGTCAATGTGATGAACCGCTGGGACTACAAGGCTCCCATAATGGAGGGCCGCACGATGATCGATTTTGTGTGGGACAACCGCTTCGGCGGGCAGATGGGCTTCACGCCGGATGGTGTTATGCCGGCCGTGCTCACGTATGGTTTCACTGCCGACAACAAACGTGTGGATGTCATCACCAAAAACGGTTTTCTGTTGAATGGCGAGCACGAGAGCATCGGGACGATTCTCTCCTACACGGGGCATTGGCTTAATTCCGACTACGGATTAGGGAAACTCTACGGGGGAAATCAGCATAGTGTTTATGCCAATGTTCTGTATTCCAACAAGTTCGGTGCAGATGAACGACATAAACTTACTGCGGGCGGCAGCTTGCAGTTCGATTGTTTGAATGAGCTTTATGAAGACAGGGCGGATCTGTTTTATTTTGACCGGCCGCATCACCACGATTTGATTCCCGGTGTCTTTGCCGAGTATGCCTACATCATCGACCCGAAGTTGGTGGTGATGGCGGGCATGCGCTTGGACTACAACATGGTTCGCGACAAATCGCATTACAGTATCTGGACCAATGACAATCAGCTTTTCTGGACGCCGCGTGTGCATGTCAAATGGCAGGCAACCAAGGACTTGTCGTTGCGCGCATCTGCCGGAAAAGGCTATCGCAACGCCCATTTCTTTGCCGAGAACCAGTCGCTGATGCTCTCTTCGCGCACGCTGCATTTCGATGGCCCCGACAAACCCGAGGAGGCTTGGAACGCGGGTGCGAGTGCGGTGTGGCAGTTCAACATGCCGGGCGGAAAAGCATCATTGGCAGTCGATTACTTCTATACTTACTTTGTGCAGCAGATGATTGTGGATTTGGACGAGGATGTGCATGCGGTGCATTACTATGCGTTGAACGGCGAGTATAACGGCTATAACAATCGTTCTCGTTCCCATTCCGCGCAGGTCGAGCTGACCCTCAAACCGATCCAGCGTTTTGAGATCTTGCTGGCCTACCGTTACAACGATGTGCGTTACATGCGCAAGGGCGTGATGCGCCAGAAGGACATGATGAGCCCGCACAAGGCGTTGATCAATTTGAACTACAGCACCCCTTACGACAAGTGGAAGTTCAACATCAACTGTCAGGTTTTCGGCCCGATGCCGCTGCCCAACACGCAAAACAGCCCCGAGCCGTACCGTCGTCCCGAGATATCGAAGCCGTACTGCCTGCTCAATGCGCAGATTACCAAGAAATTCCGTCGATGGGAGATTTACGCAGGTGGCGAGAACCTCTTGAATGTCAAGCAGAAAGACCCGATTGTGCAAGCCGAGAATCCTTTCGGCGAATACTTCGACGCCACGATGGTTTATATGCCCATCACGGGTATCATGGGTTATGTGGGTGTGCGCGTGATCTTGAAGTAGTTACAAAAAAAACGCGCCATATTAGCGCGCTTCCTTCGTTTTATTTTTCGGAACAGGTCCGATTTAGATCAATACTCATCTTCATTAAAAAAGAAGTCCTCTTTGGAAGGGTAATCCGGCCAAATGTCTTCAATGGAATCGTAGGTCTCGCCTTCGTCGTCGATTTCCTGAAGGTTCTCGATCACTTCCATCGGGGCGCCGGAGCGGATGGCGTAATCCAGCAGTTCATCGCGGGTTGCGGGCCAGGGAGCATCCTCTAATCGGGTGGCTAATTCTAATGTCCAATACATAGTTTTGTCGTTTATTAAATGGTTTATTTTTTGAGCGCGCAAAAGTATAATATTAAACTGAAAAAGTCAACCTTTTTGAAAAAAATTATTTCGTTGATTGATAGAGAGTTTCAGAAATATTTTCTTTTAGGTGAAAATATCTGGCCAAAATAAAGAAGAAATCGGACAGCCGATTCAGCAAAACTTGCACTTTTTGATAGGCCTCGTCAGCCTCCATCAGGGCGACCACATAGCGTTCGGCTCGTCGGCAGACAGTACGGCAGACGTGCGTGTCGGCGATGAGGCGGTTGCCTTGCGGCAGGATGAATCCGCGCATGGGGGGCAGCTCGGCGGTCATGCGGTCGATTTCGTGCTCCAGTTCGGTGGTGAAATCCGCAAGTCTTTCCACTTTCCAGTACTTCTCCCAGTTGGACACCGGGGTGGCCAACATGCCGCCCACCACGAAGAGTTCGTTTTGCACTTTTGTCAGAAAATCGTCGGGATTTTGCGAAATCACAACGCCGATGAAGCTGTTCAGCTCATCTACAGTGCCGTATGCATGCAGCAAATTATCGTTCTTTGATACCCTTGAACCATCTGATAATGAGGTAGTTCCTTTGTCTCCTGTACGTGTATAAACTTTCATATCATTTTTTTTTGCAAAGATAGAAAAAAAATGTATTTTTGCACCCGCAAAAGCAAAGGAAAAAAGATGTCTCCTTAGCTCAGTTGGTAGAGCAATTGACTCTTAATCAATGGGTCCAGGGTTCGAGTCCCTGAGGGGACACAAAAGGCACTCCGAACGAAAGTTTCGGGGTGTTTTTTTATGTCCGCACTTCCGCACACCTCCCACAACGGCGTTGTTGGGAATGGCCCTTGAGCTCATTTGTGCTTTATCGTCATTGTGACGTTTTGCTTTTCGACTGCTCCTTCGGCAGACAATATCTCTGCGCCTTGAACTGCGTTGCCTGTGACAGTCAATTTATATTCAATATGTGAGCCGGCTTGACTTACGCCATCCACTGTGATGTTGTCACCCTGCCAAGTGCCTTCCACGTTGATAGGCACGCAATAGTCACATCGCGTGACGACGCCCGTCACGTCGTTGCCGTTTTTATCCAGCACCATGCTGGCTTTGTCTTCACCAATGGCGCCCGTCAGACGGTAGCTTTGGGGATGACTTGCCGTCGGGTCCGTTTCTTTAGGTGCCGTCACTTTCGTTGAATCCGCAACGGCCGCGTCAGCACTTTCCCTCTGCGGTTGCCTGCCACTACATGCTGAAAGCATCATCAAGGCGAAGATTATCAAAATATTTTTTCTCATCATTCTTTTGTAAATATATAAACTGCCAATGTGGGAAGAAAGACCAACAGCAATAGCGCAACCTCTACGATAGCGTATGACCCGAAATAGTCAACCAATGTCTGGAATTTCAGCACCCCATCAACCAAAAAGACCAAAAGTGCAAACCAGCAGAGAAAGAATATGGCAGAATACACTAGTGTCTACTAAAAAATGTTAAAAAGGAATTTCCAGTTGGCCGTCATCGAGTATCTCCTCCAGAGGACGCTCGAAAAGCTCCCGCAAGTTGTCATAGACGAGCAAGGAGCTGCCCAAGATGCGCATGACCTCGAACA
>JAGBPE010000162.1 GCA_017633495.1 Bacteroidales bacterium
ACGAACATGTCGATTATAGTTAACAACGTTACAAAGGTTTTTGGAGAGCAATACGCCCTCAATAAGGTCAGTTTTGAAGCGAAAAAAGGTGAAATCGTCGGTTTTTTGGGTCCGAACGGTGCCGGTAAGACCACGATGATGAAAATCATCACTGGACTGATTCCGCCCACGGAAGGCGATGTCACCGTTTGCGGTCTCGATATTTGGAAAGATTCCCTGAAATTACGCCAAATTATCGGTTACCTTTCCGAGGCGAATCCGCTATATTACGACATGTATGTGCGTGAATTCCTGGAATTTGTGGCTGGCGTTTTCCATTTGAAGGATAAGAAGAAGAGTGTGGACGAGGTGATTGAACGCACGGGCCTCACTCCTGAACAGCACAAGAAGATCGGGGCGTTGTCGCGTGGTTACAAACAACGCGTCGGCATCGCGCAAGCCCTGATCCACGACCCCGAAGTGCTGATTCTCGACGAGCCGACCACTGGCCTTGATCCGAACCAACTGATTGAAATTCGCGAACTTATACGTTCCTACGGAAAGGACCGCACAGTTCTGCTCTCTACTCACATCATGCAGGAGGTGCAGGCCATGTGCGACCACGTTATCATCATCAACAAGGGCCATCTGGTGGCAGATACGCTGACCAAAGACCTCCACTTGTTGGCAGAAAAGGTCGGACTGAAAACTGCCGCCGATCTCGACGCGCTGGGCATGGAGCAGTTGTTCCACAAGTTGACACAAGAGTAATGAATCAACGGATTACGAAACCATATATCCAAAAAAACGGGCTTTTGACAGAGGTCTCGTTTGAAGAGGCGTTCCAATATATTGCTGAAAAGTTGCCCGTCGCGGAGACAAACCAGACGCTGGTGATGAGCTCTGGGAGTTACTCCAACGAAACGCTCTATCTATTACAGCGTTTAGCACGCACAGTGTTGAACACCAATGCGTTGAGTTCATTCGATTATTATCGTCGCGGCACTGATTTCTTCGCCGATAAAAACGATATTCTGCCGTTTGCGGAGTTGTTTCAGTCAGATAGATTCTATTGCATTTTCGAAAAACCCGATGGCGACGATAACGTCCCGGAAACATTGAAGGCGGTTCTCGAAATCTTCAATCGTTGTCCTGAAACTCCGCAATATTGGTTCAATATGCCTGGAACACTGCATGTTACCGACTATTACGCCTTCTTCCGCGCGCTTAATTTCTATCTGATTCAGTATCATCTGGAGAAGGGTATCTATGTGGAGGTTTTGGGCAAGAATTACGTGGCATACAAGCAGACATTAATGGCGGACGATTATGCAGCTTTATTGCAAAAGAATTGTCTGCAAGATGTTGACATACAAAGATTTGTGGATGATTTGCTCTCGGTTTCCACACCGGCGTTTATCGTATGGGAACAGTGGCTGACGTCGGATGCATACCACGAATTGGAGAATCTTTGCATGCTACTGGATATCCAGTCGAAGCCCGCAACCGGATTTCTCACGATCAAGAGCGAACTCAACAGCCAGGGTCTTTACGACATGGGATTGTTCCCGCACATCGCGCCCGGCGGACATGCGCTGAACGATGAGATGCACCAGAAGATGGAGACCGTGTTGCAGACGCCTGTGTGTGCGGAACCTGTGGAGGTTTCCGCCACTTTCGACCACGCAGGATTCCGTAACGTTCTGTTATGGAACGCTCTCAATGTGGATCTGCCGCAAGATGTTCTCAACCAGGTTGATAAAGCGGATTTTGCCATGCTGCACACCGCATGTCTTCCAGAAAATGCTGATGCTTTCAATGTGATTCTGCCAGCAAACCTTCCCGAAGAGATTTCCGGAACTTACACCGACACCGCAAAAGTGCCGCACAACTTCGTCTCAGAAATAGGAAATCCATTGGAATACAACAATTTACAGCAAATTGCGAAATTGGCTGACAAATTCGGACATACCTTCCCTGATAGTAAGGACGAAATTTTCTTGGAATACATCTCTTTCATGGAAGCGGGTTGCCACAGCAGCGAACGCCACTTCTTCAAATAGTTTTTCAGCTAAAATTTCTTAAAAAGGGAGAATGGGCTAGTCGATGTAGACGATTTGCCAACGTACATCATTGTACCCCATTTTTTCGATATTCTTCTGATATTCTGTCAGTTGCTTTTTGTATGTGGCATCATGCTCTTTACCGGTCTTGTAGTCAATAATCATCACATGGTCCGGCTTGATGACGATGCGGTCGGGTCGTCTCACTTCTCCACTTTCAGTGATGATAGGGGCTTCGTTCAGGACCGTATCGCCTGGATTAAGGTAAAAGTAGGGGCTCAGTGCCTCGTCTTTTGCTTTTTTCTCGAAAAATTCCAGCAGTCTGAGGCGGATTTCCTCCGGTTCCTCTTTGGTGACCTCCAGCTGTTCCTCCCAAGTGAATGGAAAGTGTGTTAATTTTTGCAAAAACTGATGGATATGTGTACCAATGTCCTGCGATTCGGTGTTGGAGTCGGAAGCCAGCACTTGGATATCTTCGTTGTTACAGAAGCTCATTCCCGAGCATGTAACGCTGATATTCGTTTGAGCATTTGAATCCTTTTTCGAACTTTTTTTGGCAGCGTCTTGTTTTCTCCAGTTGGAATCTCCGTAAGAATAGATGTCATTTTCGCTCTTTGTAAGGATTCCTCCTTCCTTGTTAACAAACTGTCTCAGAGCCTGTTTGATGTCCAAGTTGTCGCTTGTGGTCTTGCTTTCGGAAAGATCTGTGAGAATGTAGAGCATGTCGCGGGCGCGGGTGAAATCGACATACCACAGGTTCAGATTGTCCAATCTGCGTTTGTCTTCTTCATCGTTGAACTCCTTGTCAAACTCAGAGAACTGCATGTTTTTCTCGTGTTTCACGTAGCATGGTTGCCCAGAGGCTTGGTCCGTCACCCAGTAGAAGCCCTCTCTGGAGCGGGAGGCAGAGCAGTGGGTGATGACCACGGGGTACTCCAACCCTTTGGAAGCGTGGATGGTGAGTAGCCGGACGGCATTGCCGGTGTTCGACAGCGAAAGCCGCGGGATGGTCTCCTGATACCGGTTGAGGTCGTCCCACCACGTCAGGAAATCCGCAACGGAAGCGATTTGTGATTGAGAGAATTCGTAGGCGAGGTCGATAAAATCGGCGACAAAGGGGTCTGCATCGGCATAGAAACCGCAAAAACCGATAATTTTCTGTATGGTAGTCAGGAAAGGATTTCTCCGCCAATCGTTCATTGTTGCATTAAAATCCTGAATACCAAAGTATTGCTCGATGGTTATACAGAAACTATCGGCGGTGTTTTCGCAGAGAATCCGATTGAAATCTTGGTTCTGTTTTTTGGCGAAATAATTCAGAATAACGGTTTGCGACAAGATGTCTTTGGCATTAAGCAAAAGACGTAAAAAACTGATTATCAAATTGATGTTTGGATTGTCGCAAAGCTGCAATGACTCGGAGGTGATGACGGGAATGTCGGCGAGCATGAGACATTGCGCAAAGTCGTTGCATTTCGCGCGACCGCTGAGCAACACAGCCATGTCTCCGTATGCGTATCCGCGTTTTTCCGCATCTTTAATGGCATAGAGCAATTCCGCCTCTTCGGGTCGCAGATTCAGGTATACATTTTGGTAAAACGCATCGCCACATTCCGGCCAAACGATACGTAAATCCTTGTAATTCTTTTTGTTATATCCAAAAATCTGCACCAAACCGCCCTTCTTGTCGTCGCGTTTCTCTTGCTTTACATCTGCATAATAGGCGTTCTTCCCCAGCTTGTCGGCATAATATTCGAAAAAGCTGTTGTTGAAGTCGATAACCGAAGCGAGAGAACGATGGTTGGTCTTGAGAGGTTCGAATTGATAACTCGTCGCATCTTGCAAAAAGCTGGCAAGATCATTTTCGGAAGGTGTACCGAGCAAGCGATTGTGGTCAGATAAATTGTAAAAAAGTTCCGCATCGCCATTGCGGAAACGGTAGATCGATTGTTTCACATCTCCGAAAAGCGTGACGTTTCCATTTTCGGATAAGGCGTTCACAATCAGCGGTTTCAAATCCTCCCACTGCATCAGCGAAGTGTCTTGGAATTCATCGATGAAGAAGTTCTTGTAGGTTTGCAGTTTTTCGAATACAGGAGTGTCGGGCCCCTCCATTTGGATAACGTCATTCAGAAGTGGATTGCTCTCTGACAGGAAGAAAGAGTCCGTCTGATCTTTGATTTTTTCAATATGGTTTTTCAGCGAATCAAGCACCAGAAGGTGGTTGGCATTCTTCGACAGGATCTGGAAGGTGAAATACTTTGTGGCCATTTTTACCACAATTGTCTGGATCTGCTCGAACAAAGCCTTCACCTGCGCTGCGTAGGCGTTTTTAAGTCCATCGTCGCTGGCTTTCCCCTTTTTGAAAATGGTGGTTTCGTCTATTTCCGTGTGGATTTTGCTCTTGTCAAAACCCTTTTCCAAATTGAAGGGGTCTTCTGCGATATTAGCAAACCAAACATCCCATTTTTTCTGTCCATTTGCCTCAATTCCCTCGTTTTTTGCAGTTTCGAATAGTTTGCAAGCCTCTTCTGCAATCGGACGCACATCTTGCTTGCATCGCTCCAATATTACATGGTATTCTTTTTGCCAATAGGAAATAACATCCAGTAAATCAGATATTTCTGAAAAATGTTTGAGGAAAGGATGGCTCTTTTCGGCATCGTAATAGATAATGCCCAACCCTTTGGAAAGAAAACGGTTGATGTTGGCGTTTCCCTTGTCTTCGAGTTGACGGGAGAGCTCCTTCACCACCACCTCAAACTGTTGGTTGTTTTTTGCTAACTCGCAGACATACTGTTCGATAGCCATACGGAAAAAGTCGGTCAGACGAATTTGAACAGCATAGTTCATGCTGAGTTGGAGGTAGAGGGCAGAGGTGCGTATCACCCGTTGGATAAAGCTATCGATGGTGGTGATGCTAAATCGTGCGTAGTCGTATAAAATACTACGCAACAATGTTTTAGCGTTTTTGTTCAAGAAAATAAAACACTCTTCTCGGGTAGGCTGATTGGTTCCTCCGAACACCTTTTTGCAAAGGTTGCTAAAGTCGTTTGCGTCCAATTCGTCTGCAGACTGGGCAAAAGCGAGGTTGTTCAGGAACTTCACCACCCGCTCCTTCATCTCCGCGCCGGCGTTATTGGTGAAGGTGATGGCCAGAATGTTCTGGTATCCGCCGCAATGCACACACTCGTACGCGCGTTTGTCCGGCATTCTCAAGAAACTGTTGAGGTTGGGCGCAAAGCACGAAGCAAGATAGTCGAGAACCAGATTGTAGGTTTTTCCGGAACCGGCTGAGGCGGAGTAGACCTTGAACATCAGGCTGTTGGGTTAGTTCGTCTTGAACTTGTAAGAGATTTCGGCGAGGTCGGCGTTGGCCTTCACGATTTTCTGTTTCAGATTTTGCTTGAAAGCCACCACTTTGTCCAGCATTTCAGGATTGTTCACGCTGAGCATTTGCAGAGCGAGGATGGCTGCATTCTGGGTTCCGTTGATAGCGACAGTGGCGACGGGAATTCCGGGAGGCATCTGCAGCATGGCCAAGGCGGCATCCATGCCTTCGAGGGAGGATTTGATGGGCACGCCGATGACGGGCAGGGGAGTCATGGCGGCGATGACACCGGGCAAGTGTGCGGCCATACCGGCACCGGCGATGATCACCTTGATGCCGCGTTGGTGCGCGTTCTTGGCGTATTCGGCTACCTCGTCGGGAGTGCGGTGAGCCGACAAAGCCAAAACTTCGAACGGAATCTCTTGACTATCAAAGAATTTGAAGGCGGCTTCCATGACTGGCAAGTCGGAAGTGCTGCCCATAATAATACTGACTAAAGGTTGCATATTGTTCTATTTTTGATGTTTTTCAAATTATTTTATTTGTCTCTGGACATCTGCATTTCGACCATTTCGACGATGTTTTTCATCGATTTCACGTACTCGCTTTCGGGGTAAACCTTCTCCATATTGGCGTTGATTTTTTTCAACACATCCAGATCACGGTAGATGTCGAAAAAGTTGCGGCGGTTGTAGCTTTGGTAGAAGGCAATGTAGGAGGCCATGTTGTTCGGGTGCTTTTCAATGAAGTTTTCCAGATATTGGCGGTGATTTTGCAGCATCACCACATATTGCGCCTCGATTTCAGCACGTGCGGAGTCGTCTTCCATCGTTTTTTGGTACTCTTCATAGAGTTTTTCCGACGGAATCACAAAAGCGGTCAACGAACTGTCCAGTTGATGGATCAGCACCGCTTCTTCACCACCGGAGATGTTGTAGGTGCGGGCCATATCATTCGCGTCAGCGGTAATCTTAAGATGCTCGCCCTTCATCGCCATTGTGGCCAGACAATTGTCTTCCGACAAGAACAGCTGGAACATCATCGGAGCGTTTTCACGTTCCTTAATTAGCTCATTTTCAGAGGAAATCTTGAACTCGAACTGGCCGTTATGCAGGTTCGTTGAGTCGATAAAATCCATGCCGTCCGAGGTAATGAGAGCCAGACGGATCATCTGGTCGTTGGCGTTGCTGAGGTTTCCCGAGATGGTTACCGAGACGTTGCGGTTTTGGCATGCCGACAGCAACAGCACGAGTATGCCGATCAATAGAAAATGTTTTCTCATTTTTCAGAAGTATTAGTTTGATTATCAGACATTTGATAGGCCATGTCTTGGCATTGCGGTTGGGAAATGTTTTCGCATCCGCAGTTGCGATCGCGACGATGCGGGGTTGCTCCGTTGATTTTTCTTGCGCAAGATGTTGAGATACATACAATTACGCATATCAGTAATCCTAATGTTAGTTTCTTTTTCATACGGCAAAGATAGTATTTTTTATAGCGTGGTGGCGGCGAGGGTGGCCACGCTCACCCGAATTCCTTCCACGGTCAGCAATTTGTGGATGGCGGCCTCGGTGGTGGCGCCGGTGGTGAGTACGTCGTCGCAGAGTAAGACGTGCGTATGTTTTACTTTCTCAGGGTTTTGCACCTCGAAAACCTCTTTCACATTCTGCCAGCGTGCGAAGCGGCCCTTGCGCGTCTGCGTGTCCGTGTAGTGTGTGCGCGCCAGCACATCCGTCAGGTAGGGAATTCCCATCCCTTTCGACAGCCCCATGGCAATCCATTCGCTTTGGTTGTAGCCGCGTTTGCGTCTTTTTTTCGGATGTAGCGGAATGGGTACAATATACTGGATGCTGCGGTAACGTTCCTCTGTAATCAGTTGACCACCAAAGTATTCACCCAGCTTTTTGCCAATCTCCTTTTCCCCGCTGTATTTAAGATGATGGAGAATCTTCTGCACATTGTTCGCTTTTTTATAGCTCATCAGAGCGGTGACCTCTTCCACGGGCACGCGCCCGTCGAACACGTGCCTCAAGGGATTAAAGTGTTCTTTATGGAATTGGGTTTCAGGTAGATGCAGCATGCAATTCAGGCAGATACACTCTTCATTTTGTTGCAGTGCATCGCCGCATGCGGCGCACAATCTCGGATAAAACAGGGACAAAACGTTCTCGATTAGTTTCATAGTTTTTTTATTTTGTTTAAGAATCAACAAACGATGCCCAAGCCCATTTTATTGTGCAAGAAGTTTGGTTTTTGCCAGTATATGCCCACAAAAAAAGGACGCCTTTCGACGTCCTTTTTATCATTGACAGACAAATGATTAGCACTCCACGATGGTGCACCAACCGTATTTGTCTTCGATTTCTCCGTATTGGATACCCATGAGCATTTCGCGCATCTTGATAGACCAAGGACCGGGCTTTCCGTCTTTTGAGATGACATATTCCTTGCCAGTCTCTCTGTCCTGAATCTTGTGGATCGGCGAGATGACAGCGGCGGTACCGCAAGCACCAGCTTCATCGAAGGTGTCGATTTCGTCGAGTCTGACGTGACGTCTTTCAACTACGAGACCGAGTTCCTCAGCGATGGTGCGGAGGCTCATGTTGGTGATAGAAGGCAGGATGGAGCCGGAATCCGGGGTCACATACTTGCCATCCTTGATACCGAAGAAGTTGGCGGGACCAGCTTCGTCGATGAAGGTCTTCGTCTTGGCATCTGCGAAGATAGAGGCGCTGAAGCCTTCTTTGTGAGCGCGTTCGCCGGCGCGGAGGGAAGCGGCGTAGTTACCACCAACCTTCACGTGACCGGTACCCAGGGGAGCTGCGCGGTCGTAATCCTTAGCGATCTGCATGTCGGTGGGTTTGAAACCTTCCTTGAAGTAAGGACCCACAGGCATAACAAACACGATGAAGAGGTATTCGTCAGCGGGTTTCACACCGATAGTGGCGCCGGTGCCGATGAGCAGCGGGCGGATATAGAGGGAACCCTCGGTGCCGTAAGGCGGGATGTATTCGGCGTTGGCTTTGATCACCATCTCCAATGCGTCAAAGAA
This sequence comes from Bacteroidales bacterium, assembly GCA_017633495.1. Classification (GTDB taxonomy): domain Bacteria; phylum Bacteroidota; class Bacteroidia; order Bacteroidales; family WCHB1-69; genus F23-D06. The sequence goes on from JAGBPE010000162.1 coordinate 8,426, forward strand.
GAGCTTTTCAGGGATGGGCTCCAACATGATGGCATCGGCAGAGTTGTTGATACGTTTCCAGTTCTCTTCCCAACGGAACAAACGCACCTTGCCGTCTTTGCCGCGGAAGGCCTTCATGCCTTCGAAAGCTTCTTGGCCGTAATGCAAGCAGGAAGCTGCCATGTGCATCGGAATGTATTCGTCAGAAGACAATTCCAGTTTTCCCCATTCGCCGTTTCTGAAATAGCAGCGGACATTGTAATCGGTTTTCATGTAACCGAAAGAGAGGTTTTTCCAATCGATATTTTTCATAAAAAAATGTATTTGATTAGTTGTATTTATACGATTAATAAGCTGTCAACGGTATATTTGCTCAGTTTTTCGCGTCCTTTGAGGGCATCGATCTCCATCAGGAAGAGCAAATGGATGTCTTTGGGATGGAAGTGAGATACCAAGTTGACGGCCGCGGACGTAGAACCGCCTGTGGCCAGAACGTCGTCTACGATGAGCACACGCTTGCCCTCTGGCATGGCGTCGGTATGGATTTCCATCGTGGCGCTGCCATACTCCAAAGAGTAGGTTTCTTGGTAGGTTTTGTAAGGAAGTTTACCTTTTTTGCGCACAGGCACGAAAGGGATGCCGAGTTGGAAAGCCAAGTTGGTGCCGAAAAAGAATCCGCGAGATTCGAGGGCGACCACTACTTCGGGATTGTACTTCTTGGCAATCAGCATCATTTGGTCGATCGTTTCGCGGAAAGCGGCAGCATCGTTGAGCAAAGTGGTAATGTCAAAAAACTGAATTCCCGGTGTCGGAAAGTCAGGAACCACACGTATTTTCTCCTTGATATTCATCACTTTTCGGTCCAAAAAAAATGTGCACAAAAGTACACTTTTTTTTAAAACAAAAAAGGTGTTCTTGAGGGAACACCTTTTTTTTCAGATATTTTAGAAAAGATTATCTTTTCTTTTTACCACTGTTCACGATAGAGTTGGTGGCATCTTGCTCAGCTTTGTCAATAGCTTTATTGGCAACTCTGTTAGCGGCATCCTTGGCGTGTTGTTCAACTGTGGGAGCTTCGTTGGTCTTGCCAGCAGTCATACCACTGTTATTGTTGTTTTTCTTAGTGGTAGTGGTGGTTTTCTTTGCAGGAGTTGCAGCAGGCTCTTGAACTTCAGCAACGGGTTCTTGCTCTTCAACGGCAGGAGTTTCTTCCACCATCTCTTGGCAAGCGGGGGTGTCGACCAAAGTTTCGGGCTCAGCTTGTTTTTTGTTACCGCAAGCGAAGAAAAGGCCTGCGCATAATACTGCTAAAAATAATTTCTTCATTGTATTAAAAATTTTAAGTGATTAATTTCGGGTGAATTACTTAGCGGGAACGTAAGTGATGGTGAAAGTGTTTTGAGATTTTGCAGGATTATCGTCATCGTTTCTCGTGTATTTGAGAACCAGTTTGTCCTTTGAGTACTCTTGAACGGTGCATTTTTCGAAAGGATCATCATACATGGTGTAGTCAACATTGTACTCCCAAGGCATTTGGAAGAGGATTTCCTCATTGACTTCGTCAACGGTGTAGGTAGCGACGGTAGCAACTTGATATGCATCCGGAGCTTCAGGAAGAAGGGTGCCGGGATCGATGGTTTCGACGCCGTTTTCACCAAAGATGATAGCATCATCCTTTTCGTAATCGAAGAAGAAACCGGTGTTGTGTTCGTGATCACCGTCAGCGAAAAGTTCTTCAAGGGAAACGCCAGAAGCAAGCGTGTAAGCGGGAACAGACTTCACAGAAGTCATCACCCAACCTTTCTTGGCGGATTTCAAAACGTCAGTGATGGGGGTCTCAGATGTATTAGTACATCCATTGAACATCAACAGGGCTGCAACAGCCATTACACATAATACTTTTTTCATTTTTTTGATTTTTTGGGTTAATAAATTATTGTTTTTAATTACTTTTTTTTTGCCTTTTTATTTCAAGGTGCAAAAATATACTTTTTTCAAACCGTGGTGTCTTAAAAATTCTTAAAAATGAGAAGTTGGGATCTTAACTCCCGACTCTTATTTCGTCAATCATAATCCACGCTTTCTCTCCCGGCGCCGCATGCCACTCCGGCAGTTTCTCCACGGGTTGCGCCTCGATTCTGATGAACTTCACCTTGTGGTTCGGGATTTTGTGGCGGAGGATGCAGACGCGAGGTTTGTCGTTCTCCTTCAACGCCGGGTCGAAAGGCAGCGCAACCTCTTCGGGCTGACTGTACTTTTTGCCGTCTTTGGAGTACGACACGAGCACCTTCTGCGGCATAAAGACCCACTGCGAGGGGTGGTGAGCGAAACTGAGGGTGATTTCCAATGAATCATCAAAAGAGTAATATCCTTCGCATTGAATTTTCATCGGCTTTCCAAAAAAACCGACCCATCCTTCATGATAGTCGGCGGGACTGCCGATTTTCCCGTCTTCCAGTTTGCGCTCGGGATATTCATTATAAGGAGCATCGGGTTTGCTTTTCAAAACCAATTCTCTTTTTCCTGCCGGAAGAGCGCCGTTCAGACTTCTGCAAGTGGTACTTTGAATCGAATATTTCTCATAAATATTGTCCACAAAACAAGAATCGAACCATTCGTTTTCGCCTATTTGAAGGTGAACAGAAAATTCCCGAAGTTTGCTGGCTACTAAATCTTTTTCCCGGATGTCAGGACCGCATGTGGCCGTTCCCAACCCAGCCTGCGCATAGTCTATATTTAAGGTATAGCACCCAGCCCTCTCCAGCTCGTTGGTGTGACGGGCTTGTTCAATATTTTCGTCAGAATAAGGATAAATACTGAATTGGCAATTACGACCCTCTATCTGCGCGGAAAGCATCCTCTTGTGTTCTTTGTTGAAGAGCGACACATAGCGCGTTCCCATACGGTTGCCTGCTGCTTGTGGACGCACATAATGATGGAAAAGATCGTCTGTTGGAGCTTCATAGTGGCCTAAGAAACCGCAAGCTTGACGGTCCTTGTAAGTTTCTTGCGCATAGCCCACCCATTCGGTGGTCACCAACTCGTCCGAAACCTTCATCTGAACGCCTACTTTGGGGATTGATGGCACCCAACTCGCCGGATCAATTTTATAAAAGATGAAAATGTCTCCCGTGGGTTTGATCTTATAAAATGTCCAGATAGAGAAAACAGGCTCATTGTTTTCATTCCTTGCCCAATGTCGAACAGTAATGTTCAAATCATCACGATTAGATTTTCTAACGAAATCCTCAATTATGAAATCAGTATAATAGGTGAGGTTGTCCAACCCGATTCTACGCCACAGCAACTCGCCATGACCATCCACGCGGTCGTTGTCGGTGGGCGGACGCCAGAAATTGAGCTGCGGACCATCGACCACTATGGGCTTGCCGTCTTTCTTGATGCTGGCAAAATGTCCGGTTACGGAGTCGAAAAGCATTTCCACATTGCCCACATTGACAATGAGCATAGTGCCTTCCCAATGGTAGGTCACGCTGTCGGTGTTGAAACCGAAATTGGCGACTTGAGGTTTACGTTTCGGCACGGGCAGCTTGAACTGCTCGTAGGCGACCACGTGGTTTGGATTGGATTCATCTGCAGCTTCTTCAAAGAGGTAATGAACGTGGTTCGTGGCAGCACCATCCATAAAATTCTTGTCTATCAGCACAAAATCCAACATCACATCCCTTCCAGGAGCTACAGTGTCTAGGTTTTTAATAGAATCTGCCACTACCTCGGGGAACTCGAAATAGCCGGTGTCATGGGGTGCTAAGTCAATGCGAATTGAACCGTTGATTTGATCAATGACTTTCAAGAAGTCGTTGGGGTGAATGGGCGGCTCGTGCGCCACGTCTGGACGCAGGCGATACAGCAACGTGTATTCGTTCAAGTTGCTGAAATCGAAGCGGTTGATGATGCGGAACCTCAATGAGTCCGGGTCAACCATCTCGATCTTAATCGGTTGATAGACCTTCCGCACTTCGGCCAACTGCGGGTGCGGTTTCCGGTCGGGATCCACCAGACCGTTGATGCAGAAGTTTCCGTCGGAGGGCATGTTCTCCCCGAAATCGCCGCCGTATGCGTAATACTTACGGCCCTGCGCATCGTGGGTCAGCAAGCCCTGATCCACCCAGTCCCAGATGCAGCCGCCCTGCAGCTGCGGGTACTTGTAGATAGTGTCCCAGTAGTTGGAGAGGCCGCCGCAGCTGTTGCCCATCGCGTGCGCATACTCGCACATGATGAACGGGCGGGTCTGCGGCTCGCGGGCGTAGCGGGCGAGGTAGTCCGCCGAGGGGTACATAATGGCCACGATGTCGGTGTTGCGGTCGTAGAGGGCGCGCTCGTATTGCACGGGGCGGCTGCTGTCCTTGGCCTTCAGCCAGTCGTAGGCGGCCTCGTAGCAGACGCCGTTGCCTGACTCGTTGCCCAACGACCAGACGATGATGCACGGATGATTCTTGTCACGCTCGTACATATTACGGGTGCGCGCGACCGTAGCCTCCTTGAAATCAGCGCGTTTCGCCAACGACTTCTCGCCGTAACCTTGCGCGTGCGACTCCGCGTTGGCCTCATCGATGACGTACAAACCAAGGTAATCGCACCAATAGTAGAATTCCGGACAATTTGGATAATGACTGGTACGTACCGTGTTGATATTGTTGGCCTTCATCAGTCGCAAATCTTGAACGATGCGGTCTTCGGAGACCACGTGTCCCGTCTTCGGGTCGTGCTCGTGCCGATCCACCCCGCGGATGGTCACCGGCACGCCGTTTACTTTCAGAAGGCCGTCTTCGACTTTGATGTTGCGGAAACCGATTTTTAAAGAAGCGACATCTATTGATCTGTCATTTCCCATGAGCCAGATCTCAACACTTTCTAAATGAGGATGTTCCGCAT
>JAGBPE010000163.1 GCA_017633495.1 Bacteroidales bacterium
AGTGCCTCGGGCAGCATCGGGATGGTGCGATCCACGAGATATACGGAAGTGCCTCTGTTGTAAGCCTCTTGGTCGATGAGGGAGCCGGGCTTCACGTAGTAGGAGACGTCGGCGATGTGGATGCCCACACGGTAGAGTCCGCTCTCCAACAGTTCGAAGGAGAGGGCATCGTCGAAGTCTTTGGCATCTGCCGGGTCGATGGTGAAGGTGGTGATGTCGCGGAAATCGCGGCGGCGCAGAATTTCCTTTTCGGAAATTTCCGTCGGAATTTGCTCGGCTTCTTGCTCCACATTCTTGGGGAAGGTGACCGGGAAGTCGCTCTCTGCCAAGATGCTGAGCATCTCCACGTCGTTGCTGCCGGGTTTGCCGAGCACGTTGATCACTTCGCCGATGGGGTTGCGGTGGTTGCCCGACCAGTCGATGATGCGGACCACTACTTTGTCACCGGTCTTTGCTTTGCGCAGGTTCTTGCCGGGGATGATGACGTCGCGGCGCAGGATGGTGTTGTCGGGCACGAAGAAGGCGACACCATTTTTGATGTGGATGGTGCCGACGAGCTGTCGTTTGCTGCGTTCTACGATTTCAACCACTTGACCTTCAAGGCGTTTTCCCTTGCGTGCGGGGAAGAGCACTACCTTCACAAGGTCGCCGTTGAGGGCGTTGCCAAGGTTGCCGTCTGCCACGAAGATGTCATCGATGGTGGATTCCTCGGGGGTGTCGTCCTGTTTGCCTTGCGGGATGACGAAGGCCATGCCGCTGCGTTTCTGCTCCACGCGACCGATGATGTAGTGCTTGCCGGTGGTCTTGGTGTCCTGGAACTTGCTGTTCAGCTTGTACTTACCGCGACCCGCCTTCAGCACCACCTTGGCGTTGATGAGCTTGTCGAGGGCTTGTTTCACCTCTTCGCGGCCCTTCTTGTCGAAGATTTTGATTTTGGCTGCAATCTGTTTGTAGTTCAGTTTCTCTGTGCTGTTCGCCAGCACGTCTATGATTTGTTTGTTTAGTTCGTTCATTTTTTGGTTAAAAGGTTAAAAGGTTAGAAGGTTAAAAGGTTAGAAGGTTAACATTGGGTGCAAAGGTACATTTTTGTGCGGGTGGGTTCAAACAAAATTGCAAAGAGTAAAATTACAAAAACATCACATTGTAGATCGGAGCATAAATGATTTTTCCTTTAACGGAAATATCCTTAACATTAGAGAGTACATATGCTTTAAGCACACTATAATCATCGTTTTTTACGAACTTGTTTAATGCGGAATGGATGGTATAGTCTTTCCCCGATTTCACCTCTATTGGGATGACAGACAGAGAACTGTAATCATCTGTCAGAAAATCCACTTCGCCTTTTTGTTTATTGTCATAATAAAATAGATTGTGACCATGGGCCTTGAGTTCGGAAGCGACAACCGTTTCATAAACAGAGCCGAGATTAACACTTTTTTGGTCATCCACCACAGCAGATATGTTGTTCTTGTACAAGATATCGGTTAATATTCCCACATCATTGAGGTATAGTTTGAGTAAGTTCTTTCCGCTGGATTCTATCAAAGGAAACACAGGGTTGGAAATAGCTTTCACGTCCAAAGCAATACCCGAGTGGATAAGATAATCGAACTCATCAACATAATCAGAGCTTCTTTTCCCTTTTTTATCTTCAATCTGTTTCAACACAATCCTTTTTTTCTTGTTTTCCATATAAGAAGGGATCATTTCGTAAATCCGACGTATTATCAGGGAACGTTTCTGATCATATTGAGCAGCATCTACAGCGTATAAATCATGTATGTCTGTTTGCACTTTTCTAACCATCACTATGTTTTTCTGTGCAAGGTAGGTGTTTACTGCGTCAGGAAGGCCACCAACAAGCAGGTATTTGTGAAAAAAGTCCATCATTTTGCGGTGCATAGACTCGTCTAAGGACTCCAATGATGAAAATTTTTCACGCATAACACTAATGGCGAATTCCCCCATTCCATTTGCCCAAAGAAACTCCTCAAAATCCAACGGGAACATGTGAACAATATCGATGCTCCCCATTGGCACAGAGTCGGTCTGCTTCAATGTTATGCCCAATTGCGATCCACTTGCAATATAAGTGAAACGGTCCTCTTGTTTGAGGAATTTCAGCAACGTAAGCAGGTGTGGATATGATTGAATCTCGTCCAGAAAGACCAAAGTATCCGCTTTTGTTCCCATTTTCTCTCCGGCAATGGTGCTCAAACGGAAATAGAAATCGTTTGTGGTACGTGCTTCCGCGAAGAGACGATCCTTCAAATGGTCCTCCCAAAAATTGATTTCGATGTAGTTTTTGAATCTGGAAATACCTTCGTGTCGTATTATGAAAGACTTTCCGATTTGTCTTGCACCATCAATAATGAGTATTTTGTTTGAGTTCGAATTAAAATACTGAACAATAGTATCTTGTATTTTTCGTTTAAGCATATCCTACACTTTTCCTTATAATTTCATGCTGCAAAAATACACTTTTCCATATAATTTTGTGATATATAAATACACTTTTCTAATTTTTGTATATAACTAATTGTTTTACAATGTGCTAAAAAAAGGTTATTACATTTCGTGACGTGTGACGTGTGATTTATGATTTATAAGTATAAAACACATTTTTCATTCATCAGTTCATCAAAATTCCGTGTTGGACAGCCCGGATTTTCCATTTTCCATCCCCTTCCGCTATATAGAACCACACGCTAAGTTGGGTATCCTTGCGGGCGATTTCGGCGGACTTTTCGTAGCCAAGCACCATGAAGGCGGTAGCGTAGGCATCGGCGGTGGCGCAGTTGGGGGCGATGACCGTGACGCTCAGCAGGTTGGTGCGTTCGGGTTTGCCGGTGCGAGGGTCGAGGATGTGGGTGTAGCGCACACCGTTCTCCTCGAAGTAGTTGCGGTAGTTGCCGCTCGTGGCCACGGCACTGCCGTCGGGCAGGTCTATCGACTCGAGACTCTCCTTTGCACCGTCCGCTGTCTCTGTAGGGATCTGGATGCCGACCTTCCAAGCTTCGCCGCCACATTCCCAATCGGCACCATTCATGCCGTTCCGGTCGCCGCGAGCCGCCACTTCCCCGCCGATTTCGACGAGACAGTTCGTGTAGCCGTGATCCACTAACCAGTCGGCCACCTTGTCCACGGCGTAGCCTTTCGCCACGGCATTAAAGTTCAGCTGCGCGCGCGGATCTTTGCGGACAACTTTATTTTCTTGAATATCAATAAGCTGAAAACCTACATACTCGCGTACCCCCGCAAGGGTGTCTTCGCTCACAGTATGGCGCACTCCATCTTTGCCGAAACCCCATAGCTGCACCAACGGCTGTACGGTGCAGTCGAACGCGCCGTCCGTGATAAGGCTTACCCCTTTGGAAAGCTCCAGAACCTCTAAAAAGTCATCATTCAGCTCTACCTCCTCACCTTTGTTCCATCGGTATATGATGGAGTTGGTGTCGAAAATGGAGAAAGTGTGCGACAAATCCGCTAGCAATGAGTCGATTTGTGCGTGCGGCAGGGAACGCTTGTCGTCAGGCTTTGTGACGCAAGTAATGGAATAGGTCGTTCCAAACGCCTGCCCCTCAATATGTTTTCGGACCGGTGTTTTATAATGACAGGAGCTCAGCAGGATGAGCAATGTGAATAATAATATTAAGGTATGTCGTTTCATAATTCCGCGCAAAGATACACAAAATCAAAATATGCGCGGACGAATGCATTTATTCAATCTTGATGTTCAACACTTTCTCATAATATCCTGATGCGAACTTCACCCGCAGCTTGCATATATCACCAGAATGATAAATTTCATCGCTGAAAAGTATGGAAAGGTGGGCGGTCTCATGATAATCACCAGAAGAAGAACTCATGTGAATACTATCGTCAAAATACTGTGAGAGAATGGTGAAACTATCTGAATTGTTGGAAGATAGATTTGTTGGACCCACTGTCGCGTATTGCCAAGCGAAAAGCCCAACAAATTCTTGTCCCGATATTCAACAGGAATCATCCCTCTCGGATAGACATAGACGAAGTAGTGGTCGAATAGGGCGAGCAGCTACGGGTCGCAAAGCTCGAGCTTGATTTCGTGACGGTAGAGGTTGTCGTAGGACCACTGTGGCCGTGTTTTTTCTTTCTTTTGATGCTTCCATGTTTTGTCTTTTTGTTCTTGTTGCTCCAGTTCGTTTTCCTCTGTCATCTCCTCGGCTTGGTCGGGTAGTTCGTCGTCAGCCTCCACTATCAGCCAACAGCCAACAGCCAACAGCCTATTTCTCTTCCAGCGGCCACTCTTGACCTACAATGCGGCTCACCGTTTTGCCGTCAATGACAAAATCTAATCGATAAAGCTGATAAGGATGTTTTTTGGATAGTTTCGGGAGGATGATGTCGTGTTCGACAAGCCCGTAAGTCGTATTATAAGCTTCTCCTACGGATTTTATCTTTGTGGTTTTGCCGCACTCCTCCATTGTGCCATTGATAAATTTGATAGGTGTGATAGTAATATTAGATGGAATGCTATTGTTCTCTCGGAAGATGCGTAAAGTGTGATTAATCTTGGGATTGTCAATAGTGTAGTAAAGTATATATACATCAGTCTCTCCATACTTTAATATGTTATAAGCCCGCAGAAAGTCGGTGATGCCGTAGCCGTAGCCATCGTTGGAGTCGGGCTGTAAAATGACTTTGCCATTAAAAATGACGTTGCGGTCGCCGGCTTGGCGGATCGCCTCCATGATTTCGTAGTTGCTCTTTTCGGGGAAGGCCTGCCACAGACAGGCGACCATCCCGGAGAGCATCGGGGAGGAGAAGGAGGTGCCATCGGCGATGGTGATGATGCCAGTGGGCGTGCTCAGGTAGGTGTTGCGACCCACGGCGCACGCGTCGGGCTTGATGCGGCCGTCGGCGGTGGGGCCGAACGAGCTGAAATAGGCGCGGTTACGCTTGACGTTCACGGCCCCGACAGTGAGGATATCTCTCGCATCGGCAGGTGCACCGATGTACTTCCACTTCTTGCCGCCCTCGTTGCCCGCACTGTTGCAGATCAGCAAACCTTTGGATGCGGCGATGGTGGCGGCTCTCGAAGCGCGACTCACCTCGCCCGTCAGGTCGGCGTAGGTGCGCTGGTTCACCGTATCGTCGAAGGTGGTATAGCCTAATGAAGAGTTAAGTACTTGACAACCAAGGCTGTCGGCGTACTCCAAACCAGCTACCCAGTTGTCCTCCTCGATGCGGTTCTCGCTGCGACCGTCTTCGGTCTGTGCGACATAGACTTGCACCATTGGGGCGGTGCCGACCAGCAGACCGGGAATGTAAGAGGCGATGCAGGAGAGCACCATCGTGCCGTGGGTGTGTTTGCGCATCGGGTCTTTCTCGGGTTGCACGAAATTTCGCGCTCCGAGCAATCGGTTGTCGTTGCGCAGAATCTCGAAGCATCGGATGGTGTCGATGTTTTGGAAACCGCCGTCGAGGACCATCATCTGGATGCCCTCGCCACGGAATCCCATGCGATGCAACCAATGCACGTTGTTCACACGCACCTGTGGCGCAGCTTTGCCGTAATCAAAATCGTTTTTCTTCTGGATATCAGACTGATAGGAGAACGTCGGTTTACCATTGTTTTCAGGGAAAACGTAGGCGGGTTCTATCGGAGGTTCAGGCTCTTTCATGGCGATGGTGCGCTGCACGGAATCCACGAAGGGCAGTTTTTCGATGGCCTCCTTCATGTCCTCGCGCAGGGCATAGACGGTCATGCCGTTCAGCCATTTGGAGGTGGTGAAGCAGCGTGCGGCGGTATCGAGGGCGAGCACTTGTCGCACGTAGTCGGGGTTTACGGGCAGGTCACGTTCGTCGATAGCGATGCCATGCGCCTTGCGCAGCTCGATGGCGCGTGGCGAGAGGAAGGCTTCGGGCTTGGCGATAGAGTAGGGGGTGCCTTTCTTGTCAGTGAACGCCACCCAATATTTTGCCGGAGTTTGCGCGTAGGCAACGGCGAATAGGAAGGAAGTGAGGCAGAAGATGAAAAAAATGCGACAGAAAAACACTGTCTTGCAATTATTTACAATGATTGTAAAAGGTTTCATATACGTTCATTTTACTTTGGCAAACATAAAAAAATATCGAAAAAAGTGATTTTTGGTGCAACCTTTTTGAGATTCTGCATCATATAAGTAAAAAATGTATTTTTGCAACTTTACTACAAACGGATAAATAACACTAGTTACATGAAAAGAGTGAATCAAAGAAATTCTGGAAAGATGATGAATGTGTTTTATAAATTATTGAATGTTAAATTGTTATGTGAAAAATTGCTGATTGGAGTGTTGTTAATCGTTGTCATGGTGCAGGTGGAGGCGCAAACCACGGTCGTTTTCACAGGAAAGGACAATCATGGCGGCTTTTTGCCACTTCACCATGTTGTGGCGGAAAACCTCTCTCAGGGATGGACCGACACGCTATACTACCCAGACACTATCATGATGCTGACCAACGTGGGGATTCCCGAGCATCATGAAGGGGAGAGATTTTCACTGTCGCAGAACACTCCGAACCCTTTCAACGGGGTCACAGACTTCACCTTGACACTGCCAAGTCCTGAGCAGGTCTTCATCGAAGTCGTGGACCTCGTCGGGCGCAAGGTGACGGCGCTTGCACAGCGGTTGGATGCTGGCAGTCACGCTTTCCGGGTGTGGCTGAATACGCCGCAGCAGTACATCCTGACGGTGCGTACTTCGCGGGATGTTGCCACCATCAAGATGTTGAACAACGGTGGTGTCGGAGCCGAACGTATCGCCTATATCGGGGCGCTGGAATGGCGGAAACACGGCACACGCAACGACTTGCCCTATACGATTGGCGATATGATGCGCAGCACGGGCTATTATCTGTTGGAAAATGGCCAATATTTGGCCAGTGAGGTCGTGGAGCAGGCATTGGACGGAAGTTGTACGGTGGATTTGGTTTTTGATCTTTTTGCCACGGTCATCAACGATGGTCATTATGTGAATGTTGGTACTTTTTTCATCCCCGATGGAATAGAGTGCAACGGAAATTGCGTCTGCGAAATCCCTTTGAATGTAAACAGTTACGATGTTGGAAGAACTATCCAGAGTGTCAGCGACATTCAGTATGTGAGGCTCAAGATGGAACACTCCTATCTTGGTGACTTGTGGATTCAGTTGGAATGTCCTAACGGGCAGTCGGCCACGCTGTTGAATAAGTATGGAACGGGGTCCTCCGGATGCTCCTCCCAGATTCCTTCTGCTGATTGGGGCTGGGACCAAGAGGGGAGTCCCAATGCGTATTTGGGTCTTTATTATGAACCGGACGGTTTCGATAAGTGCGACCCTGCCGAGAATCCCATGGGTACCTGCTGGAATTACTGTTGGACGGATGACAACACCCATGGGCAGACCTTCTCTTGTGGGATGGGTTACATATACGAAGCCTGCAATCGCATTACGGCCAACAACCCTAACGACCATCTCGGAAGTGGCACGGGAATGCGCTATGTGGATACCTCCGATGTGGCAAACCGCTTGAATTTCTTTCATCCTGCACACTCTTTTTCCAACCTTATAGGTTGTCCGATGAACGGGGTGTGGCATATCCGCATCATTGATGGATATTCGGGTGACAATGGTTATGTGGAGGAGGCGGAATTGGTGCTCGTTGAAGACACTTTGGTGGTGAGTTTTGAGACACCGACGGTGATGACAGGAAACGGCTCGAATATAACTTATGGGGAGGCTGTTTGCGAAGGGGTTGTCATTGCGGATGGCCTCTCCCCGGTGACGGCAAGGGGTATTTGCTGGAGCACTTCCCCCAATCCAACCCTTTCTGATTCACACACGGACGAGGGACCAGGCGTGGGGCCATTCACCTCCACGCTCACTGATCTCACCCCCGGCGTTCTCTATTCCTATCGAGCATACGCCACGAATGCCATGGGAACGGGTTATGGCGATGTCGCGCAGTTGACGGCAATGCCTAACACGGTTCCCGTTGTGACGACCTTGCCAGTTTCCGACAATGCCGGCTATACGGTGACCTGTGGCGGAGTTGTCACCGATGATGGAGGATTGCCCATCTTGGAACAGGGACTCTGCTGGAGTACAAGCAGCAATCCCACAATCGTCGGCAACCACTGTGTGGATTATTCCGGACTTGACACGTTCAGCTGTCAGGTTACGGGGTTGACACCAGGAACCAACTACTATATCAGGGCATACGCCACCAACGCTATCGGCACCAGCTATGGCAACAACGTTTCCATCCAAACTGCTTATCTTTTGAACAGTCATGTGCTGAGTCTGTCGGACATCACCAATGTCTCGGTTGTGGCCACGGCGCGCTTGATGAATTTCAACACCAGTAATACCGCCAAGGGATTTTGCTGGAGCACTTCCCCCGACCCGACTATGGCTGATAATTACTTGTTGAACACCCAATACTTGGGCAGCTCGATTGACTTTACAAGTACGATAACCGGATTGGATCCCGGCACAACCTACTATGTTCGTAGTTTTGCCACGAATAATGTCGGCACCCAATACAGTTCTAACCAAAAGGTGTTCACCACCTTGGCGTTGCCCTTGGTAGAGACAGACTCCGTGCTGATTCTTGCGGACTCGGTGGTGATGACGGGTGCCAATATTCTTCACAACGGCTATTTGCCTATTATCGGGGCTGGGGTTTGTTGGTCCACGACACCGAATCCCACGGACACGAATGATCATTTCGCTGTCACGGACACCATTGGGAATTCTCTTGTGACGTTGTCATGGCTTTCTCCCGACTCCATCTATTATTTGCGGGCCTATGCCACGAACAGTGCTGGGACCAGCTATGGACAGGAGTACGTGTTCCGGCCCAAAGTATCTTACGGGCAACCTTGTCCGGGTGCAGAAACAGTCACGGACTACGACGGAAACGTTTACAACACGGTGCTGTTGGGCACACAGTGTTGGATGGGGGCGAACCTGCGCACAACCCACTTCGCTGACGGCACAGCCATAGCTTTGGGCAGCCAGGAGGCCAATTTCACTAGTTACAGGTATTACCCCAACAACGACAGTAGCTTGGTGGATGTATATGGTTACATGTACAACTGGCATGCCGCCATGCACGGTGCGGGTGCCACCAACGCCTCCCCGTCGGGGATTCAAGGGGCCTGTCCCGACGGATGGCATCTGCCAAGCCGCCCCGAGTGGGTGACCTTGCGCTTATATCTTGGCAACCAGAGCCAGTACCGCTGCGCCGATTACACTGCATCCATTGCCAAGTCGCTGGCCTCCACCACGGGATGGAAAAGCTATTCTGCCAACTGTGCAGTGGGAAATATCCAAGCGGCGAACAACGAAACGGGGTTCAATGCATATCCAGCCGGTGGCGAATACATGCATTTTGGCCAATCTGCTGCATTCTGGACCACATCGTCCACCTACAGTACAGCTTATGGTGGATACGCCTATCTCTTTGAATTGACTTATTCCAGTGCGGAATTATCTGACTGGAGTCAGAATCAATGGTTTCAATGGCATTCTGTTCGTTGTGTGAAAAATTAATTGAAATTGTTTTGCAAAATGCATCCTAGTATGAAAACCAATTTAATGACCGTTATGATGTTGCTGTGCCTATGGCAAGCCGCCATCTTTGCACAGACAGATTCATGTGCCATCACCCAACTGCCCTTCGTAGAGAATTTCGATTCTCTCCCAGTGGGGAACATCGGGAATAATCCTTGCTGGATATCCTCTCCCGTATTTGTTGATCAGTCTCCTTGTGTTTATGCCCCTTCATGGGCAGGAGGGAATAAATGCCTGTGGCTTCGTAGTTACTCTCAGACAAGCATGGTGGTTTTTCCACCAATCTCTGAATACAGCATCAATACCCTGATGATGTCGATGAATGTGCGAACCAACAATTATGTGGAACTTTTTGAGGTGGGAGTGATGACCGATCCTAACGATTTCAGCACGTTTGTGCCTGTGGATACCATCAAGGATTTCCAGCTCAACCATTTCGAACTCCATCGGGTTTATTTCAATAACTATGCCGATACGGGACGTTATATAGCCTTTCGTTGGTTTGCCACGGATGTCTCGTACTATGACTATTACGCATATGTGGATGACATTGTGGTCGATTTTGGACCCAGCTGTGCTGTGGTGGAACACTTGAGGGTTCAAGACATCACAGGACATTCCGCCAGAATCAGCTGGGATAACGGTCCGGTGGGCAACCCGGTGAATCATCAGATTGAGTGTTTCAACACGTTAGATTCCACAATCCTCTATTTTTATACGATTTCAGGGGAAGAGTTGCTACTGGATGGGTTGAACCCGAGCACTCCGTATGTCGCTAAGGTCTTTAGCTATTGTGATAACGGTTCGGTAAGTGACGTTAATAGCATCAGCTTCACCACCCAATGCCCGAGTGGTGGCGATTTGGTCTTCGGTCAGGATGATTATTCGCAGGCTCGCAGTTTCCCGAATCACAAGCATTCAGTGACGGAGGAGATTTATACGGCCAGCGATCTTGGCGGTGCCCGCTGGCTGAATTCCATGTCGTTGCGCTGTGCCACGGCCAACAGCAATCGCAATGTGGCTATTTACCTGATGAAAGTGGAGGAGGAAACGCTCACCCATCTGGTCAATGTCACTAGCGATGCCGTAAAGGTTTATGATGGTCTTGTTCCAGTTACTGCAGGTTGGATGACCATTCCCTTTTTTCATGATTACTACTATGACGGCACCTCTAATCTTCTGATGGTGATTCATGACAAGACCAATGCATACGGCGCAAACAGTCCGAATGCGTTTTTTTGCATGAGTGAGCCGACCGGTAATGCGGTGTTTGTGGCTAAGAACGACAATATCGGCATCAATCCCATGTATGCTGCCAACTTCAATGGCACCATTTATCATTTTAGACACCAAATCATTTTCGGAGATGTCTGTGACAACACACCCGATTGTGTCGCACCATACGCGAACGTCACGAATATCACCTCCACTTCTGCGAATGTGGAGCTATTACCAGGAGCATCCGAGAATGCTTGGAGAGTGGAGTACCGAAAATCTTCCGACACGCTTTGGACCGTTATGGATACCGTTTATTCCACATCTTTCCAGCTAAACTCACTGAACCCTAATTCCCGTTATCTTGTCCGCATTCGGCCGCTCTGCAGTGACACTTTAGAACATTGGGCTACGCGCACTTTCACCACAGAATGCGGCCCGTTAGTCCAAGTTCCGATTTGCTATTCCTTTGAGGAAAACTTGTCCTTGGAGGAGGGAAGTGCATTCCCGTCATGCTGGCAGCGGCATAGCTCTAGCGAGAGCACCACGGTCAGTGTGGTGACAGATGTTGCACAGGCATACAGCGGTGAACGTTTTTTGCATTTTCCCGCCATAACAGATGGAGCTACATACGCTGTGCTGCCGGAAATGGCTACCAATATTACCATCGACAGCCTTCAGGTGAAGTGCTATCTGTCGCACAACGGTAGCGGAAGTCTCGAAATCGGGGTGATGAGCGATCCGATGGATACGGCCTCTTTCGTGTCGTTGGGTCAGATTACCCCATTTGCCTACGGTGCATACGAAATGGTATCCTATCCCCTGAACGGATATAATGGAACAGGACGCTATGTCGCCTTCCGCGTGACTGGTGCCACAGGTGACGGGATTAGAATTGATGACCTTACTTTAGACTATCCCAACGGCTGCTTTGTGCCATTGAATGTGACGGTGGAAGAGGTGGAACCGTTCTCCGCCACGATCGGTTGGCAAGAGTTCGGAGCATCCCAAGAGTGGGAAATTGAGTATAGTACCGTCAACTTCACTCCTGGTGCCGGGACGCGCATCACGGCAATGGGTAATCCGTGGACGCTCACTGGGCTGCAGGCTGACCACAATTATTATTTCTACGTTCGCAGCAAATGTGACACAGATTCTTACAGCGATTGGACGAACATCTACACTTTCACCACGCCGTGCTATGAAATCGACCATTTCCCGTTCACGGAAAACTTCAATAACGGAACCCATGACCTTCCAGAATGCTGGGGAGGGGTGGGTACCCAATACCTTGAAGTCCAATTCGGGAATATGGCTCCTGGTTCTGGTGGCTATTTGTGTTTCATTTATTATGCAGGCATCGCCGTCATGCCAAGGTTGGCCGATTATGACACCAACGGTAATCCTATCGACATCCGATACCTCAAGCTGAATTTGGACGTGAACTATTACGACAACGATGACCATGTCACAGTTGGGGTTATGACCGACCCGAACGACGCGAGCACTTTCATGCCTGTGAAAGAGATTAATGTCGGATATGACTACTCTACAAATTTTAGGCATGATTCGGTTTTCTTTTTCTCTTATACGGGCACTGGTCGCTACATTGCCGTCAAGAACAACTACGCCTCTTACGCAGCGGTGGACAATTTTGTACTCACCCAATTCAACTATGACTGCGCCCCGCCCGCCAATTTGTCCTTGGAACAGGTTAGCAGCGGTTCCGCATTGGTCACTTGGCAGGCAGGCGCAGTGGGCGACGCGCAGGAATACACGCTGCAATATAGTACTCGGGGCGACAGTGCATGGACCACCATCGACCATCTGACCACTCCTTCGTTTTTCCTAACCGGTTTAACTCCTCGCACATGGTACGATGTGCGTGTGAAGTCATTCTGCTCGGATAGTACGTATGGCGATTGGGCCATCACCTCTTTCCAAACGGAATGTTTTTCGGGCGGCTACGATACCATCGGGAACAGCCCGAACCACTCTAATTGGATGCACACTTGGGATTACAGCGTCACTCGCCAACTTTATTTTCCCGAAGAAATAGGAGGTTCAGGAAATCTCTATTCCGTTTCATTTCATGTTTATCACCCTACTATACTTCATCGCGACTGGAAATTGTTCCTTCAATACACCAACCAAAGTGATTTCTACTTTCCGGATCCTACCCCGTTTGATAACCTTCCATCCACCCAGGTCTATGCAGGAACCGTGGACTTCCACGACGGTTGGGTCACTCTCTACTTCGATACCCCGTTCTACTACAACGGCACATCCAATCTGGTGCTCACCATTCAAGACACCACTGGAACGGCAGCATCTCCCTCCAATCATTTTTACTATGGCTATTGCAGCCATATCGCGACTGCAACGGGGCATGTTAACACCTTAGACGCTCCGTTCACTTCTAATATGAATGTGTGGATGTACGACCAAGGTCGCCTTGACGTGATTTTCCAGACTGACTGCGACGCTTCCGTCACTTGCGGAGCCCCGAACTTGCTAGTAGATAGCGTTGGTGGCAATGGAGCCCGTCTCATCTGGGCGGCCGCATATCAGGAGAATCAGTGGGAACTGGAATACAAGGCGACTACCGATACCGTTTGGACGACTTACAGTAACCCTACGGGATTTCAAGTCACCCTGACAGGTCTTCTGATGAATACCTCCTATACGGTCCGGATGCGGTCGGTCTGCGACACCGGAAATTATAGCGAATGGACAACCCGTTCCTTTATGACGGGTTGTGGCGATATAGTCCAAATCCCATACGAGGTTGATTTTGAGACGTTTGTGCCGATTGGCTTACAGAATTATGTGGAATGCTGGCAGCGATTGGAACAAACTGCTTATGTTGTCAACGGTCAAGGAACTACACCAGACGTAACGAACAACCACTGTCTGCAGATGACCTACAATGCCAGCACGCAACCGTATGCTTTGGCCATTCTTCCGCGTCTTGACAGCACTTTTGTTATCCAAGATTTGGCGGTTATATTGAATATGAAGTCTGTGAATGGTAACTCCATTTTGGAAGTAGGTTTGATGGACGATGCGATGGACACGGCATCTTTTGTGATAGTAGATACATTGATGCCCAGTACGAATTCGTGGTCACAGGTCTTCATCCCGTTGGCCAGTTATGCAGGCAACGGTCGCCATATCGCATTGCGTGTGCGAAACGGTTCCCTCTATGTGGATGACCTTCAGCTTCGAGAAGAGTCTACTTGCGAATCGCCAATAAATATTGTGGTTGGAAATGTTTCAAACGAATCTGCTGATTTGTCATGGACGGATGTTTCGGGTACGACGATTTGGATGGTGGAGTACGGCACGACTGGTTTTGCGCCCGGCACCGGTGTGCAGCTCTATGTCACGAATCCGAATGTGAGCCTCACGGGGCTGCTGTCGGCCACGACCTATACGGTTTATGTGTCGGCCGACTGCGGAAATACCGTGAGCGACCTCGTGTCTGTTGAGTTCACTACCTTATGTGGTGATGTGCCTCTTCCGTATTATCAGGATTTTGAAAACAGTGGGACATTCCCTGAATGTTGGAGTATGCAATATGTGAATGGCACGAGAAATTGGAGTGTTGTTACCCCGCAGTCTAATCCTACAGGTGCACATAGTGGGACAAAAGCTATCTCGTTAAAAAACAACAGCTACACGCCCGAGACCACCATGCTGGTTACCCCGCAGTTGCGTCTGCTCGATGTGAATCAGCCCAGACTGCGTTTTTGGCATACACAGGCGAAGTGGGGTAACGATCAGGATACGCTGATGATTCTCTATCGGACTTCGGAAACAGACCCATGGACAGCGATCACCCACTATAGTAACAATATCCCTACGTGGACAGTGGACTCCCTGTTGTTGCCGAATCCCACCAACACCTACCAGATTGCTTTCCAAGGCACCGTACGATGGGGCTATGGTATCTATTTGGATGATGTCACCGTTTTGGGGGATGCCATCGTGGAGCCAGATCCTTGCGACACGCCTTCTTCACTTACCGTCGACGAAATTGGCAACGAATACCTTACTGTCGATTGGGCGCAAGACGGCGAATACGACTATTGGGCCGTCATGTATCGTCCGCTCGAAACACCCGATTGGGACACCCTTCTCACGACTGTCCATCCTGTCACTATCAACGGTTTACAGGGACTAACAACTTACGAAATCTATGTGGTGAATTATTGTGAAGATGGCATTCCCGCCAATTCCGATACTATTGCGGCAACGACTATGAATTTCGGCATCGCGGACTATGACCGCTACGTCAAGATTTACCCGAATCCCACCACGGACGTGATCAATGTAGAATGTACAATGGACTATGCACATTGGGGTGGGGCAATCGAGGTCGTGGATGTGTTCGGTAAGACCGTTGTAGGGCTGCCGCATTGCGACAGCCCTACAGCCCGGATCGATATTTCGGACCTCGCCGCCAGCATCTATTTCGTGCGCATCGCCACTGATCGAGGAATGGTGACGAAACCTTTCGTGAAACAATGACCGTATGTAGGGCTGTCGCATTGCGGAGCCCTACAGGATAAAAAAAACATCCGTCTGAATCAGGCGGATGTTTTTTTTATACGGTATGCAGACCGTGTGAGAAATGTCCTTATTTCGCGCTTCTCCCGCGGATGATGCCGCCGGTTTTGGCCTTGCCAACGCGGATCATGTCGAGGATCGGACGGTTGGAGGGGCAGATGAAGGCGCAGGAACCGCACTCGATGCAGTTCATAATGCCGTACTTTTCGGTGTCGTCCCAACGTTTCAACTCGGTGAAGGTCTGCAACATGTAAGGCTCCAGTCCCATCGGGCAGGCGCTCACGCACTTGCCGCAACGCAGACACGGATGCACCTCGCCGCGCACACTCTCTTCTTCGTTCATGAAGAGCAGGCTCGACATACCCTTGGCGGTGTAGGCGCCCAAATTGGCGATGGCCTTGCCCATCATCGGACCACCGGAAATGATCTTGCCAGTGTCCTCAGGAATGCCCACTGACTGCAGCACGCTCAAAATC
>JAGBPE010000164.1 GCA_017633495.1 Bacteroidales bacterium
GTGGCTGCACAACCTCTATTTTGAGTACGGTGCCGCAATGGGACTTCCCGACCGGATTTCGCTGTGCGAGAACGGTGTGCTGACGGGTGCGATGGTGCTGCAGCCGGTCTATATGGGCGGGCAGATTGTGAACGGCAACCGCCTGGCGAAAGTAGGCGTGAAAGCTGCGGAATTGCAAGGTCAGCTCACCGAGGACCGTATCCTGCAGCAAGTTGAGGAATACTACTGGTTGATTATCTCATTGCAGGAGAAGTTGAAAACGCTTCAGCAGGCCATGACGTTCTTAGATACGCTGAAACGCGATGTCAACGCCGCAGCAGAGGCAGGTTTGGTCTCCAAAAACGACCCGTTGAAAGTGAAACTCAAGTGGAACGAAGTCTATTACAACCATGAAAAGGTCCAGAATGGTATCCGGTTGGCCACAGATGCGCTTGGTCAGATGATCGGACAGGACCATGGAATCCTCATTCTGACCGACACCATTGTGGAGATTTCAGAATGGCAGGCGAGATGGAAGGATCCAGGTGCCGCTGTCTTGGGTCGAAAAGAGACACAATTACTTGATTTGCAGGTCAGCGCCGAGGAGTTGAAGAAGAAGATGACGTTAGGGGAGACGTTGCCCCATTTGACGGTTGGAGGAACGGCATCATACGGCAACTTAGTGTTCGATCACTACACTGCTAATGCGCTGGCATTTGTCACGTTGCAGGTGCCGCTGACGGGTTGGTGGGAGGCCTCGCACAAGCTGAAACAGCACGACATTCTGATTCAGAAATCGGAAAACGAACGCGCTGACCTCCTCCAAAAGATGTATCTGGAGGTGATGCAAGCATGGAACAATGTTGGCGAAGCCTACAACCAATACAAGCTGATGGGACTGGCTCTGCAAGACGCGGAGGCTAACTTGCTGGATGCCAAAGCCAATTACGATGCGGGATTGATTCCTGTATCAGAATTGCTGGAAGCGCAAACACTATTTATGCAAGCCCAAAACCAACGTACTGACGCCCTCATCGACCTCAAAATCAAGGCGGAACGGTATAAACTGCTAACTGCTAACTACTAACTGCTAACTTTATTCATGGAACTTCTCGTTTTCAACCCCGAACACGACTACGCTCTGGCCGACAACCACCCCCATTTCGTGGCGTTGCGGTCGGCGGCGAAGTTCGCGTATGATTGCGCCTCGTTTATGCGCTATTTGTCGGAGGACGAGAATGTGGTGTTCGACGCCTACGAGCCGTTCGGGAAGGATTTCCGGAAGAAGTTCCAGCCTTTGCAGGATCCACAACGCATCACGAAGGTCGTGCCGTGGGGTTGGGATGCCGCGGTGGTGTACCAGCTGCAGCGTATCGGTGTGGATGAGTCTTTGCTGCCCTCGAAGGAGCGTTTGCAGCGGCTCCGTGAGTTGGCGCACCGCAAGACCACCATCACCGCCATGAACTATTTGAGGGATCAGCATCCGCATCCCGAACTTTTGCCTGATACGCCAGAGTATCTCTCTTCTATTCAGGAGGTCATAGGTTTTGTGAAGAAAACGCCGGATGCCATCTTCAAATCGCCCTATTCGGGCAACGGTCGCGGACACTTGTACGCGCACAACGAATGTAACCCCACGCTTTTGCGTCAGTGCGAAGGGGTAATCAAACGTCAGGGTGGTATTTTAGCGGAAAAACAATATGTCGTGGTTCAGGATTTTGCGATGGAGTTCTCTTGCGATAGGGGAGCGGTGATCTTCCGCGGTTACTCGCTCTTCCAGACTGAGCACTACGGCTATGGTGGCAATCTGCTGATGCCGGATGAGGAGATTCTCCGGACGCTGTCACAATATATAAATATGGAAGAGTTGCAACAAATCCAATCTCTGGTGACGCAATTTCTGAAGCAGCACATTGCACCGAACTATGACGGAGACGCTGGTGTGGATATGTTTGTGTATCAGGAAGATGGTGGCTATGGAATCCATCCTTTCGTGGAAGTGAACCTGCGGAAGACGATGGGGTTGGCCGCCCACGACATCTACGCCCGTTATTGCCATCCGGAATCCCGCGGCACTTTCCGCATTCTTCGCGACTCTGTAGAGACGCGATTAATCGCGTCTCTACAACAGAACATGCAATCCCGTGACGGTTTGTGGTGGTCAGGCACCGCCATTCTGAACCCCATTACCCCCGAAACGCAATACGCCGTGGTGGTGACGCTGTAAAACGATATTTTTCCTATCTTCGCGGCGTAAAAATTATTTGTTAATAATTCACCTAACAATCAGGTTATGAGATATTTTGAGAGCGAAGTTGTCGCGAATCAGCAGATTACCCAAGATATTTTTGTTGTGCAAGTCAAGCGGAACGGCGCAGAAGCCGCTGCCGGACAGTTTTACATGCTGAAAAGCTGGGATACGGAGCTGACCTTGATGCGTCCCATCAGCATTTTCAAAGCGGAAGCGGACACCCTCCACTTCATGTATCGCACTGTGGGTCAGGGCACCCAAAGAATGGCGCAGCTGAAATCGGGCGATCCTATCCGGTTGTTGGGACCGTGTGGCAACGGCTATCCTATTGCGGAGATCAAAGGTAAAGTTGCCGTGTTGGGTGGTGGTGTCGGCATTCCGCCGCTCTGCGAAACCGCTAAAACGCTCCAAAACAATGGAGTGGAGGTGGATGCCTATCTCGGCTTCCGTGATGTTTTGTTCGCGGTGGAGGATTTCGAACCCTACTGCGACAACATCTTCATCTCCACCGAAAAAGGTGATGAGGGCTACAAAGGATTTATCACCGACCTGCTGAAACCGGGCGAATATGATGCGGTGCTCACCTGCGGTCCCGAAGTGATGATGCGCAAGGTGGCGGCTATGTGTGCAGAGACGGGCACCACCTGCTACTGCTCGCTCGAACATCGCATGGCTTGCGGTATCGGCGCCTGTCTGGGCTGCAGCATCCGCACTAAATCGGGCATGAAGCGCGTCTGCAAGGATGGTCCGGTGTTCCTCAGCACGGATTTGTTGTGGTAGAGACCCGAAACCGTTTTTACAATTGTTGTTTTATCCAGAAATTTGAAGAAAATGAGTGATACAGTAAAACTTTCAGTGGAAATTGCAGGGGTTCCGTTCAAAAACCCCATCATCGCCGCTTCCGGCACCTTCGGCTTCGGCGAGGAGTATCATGAACTGTACGATGTGGGTTGCCTCGGGGGCATCAGCTCCAAGGGGTTGACATTGCATCCCAAGGACGGCAACGAGGGCATTCGCGTGTGGGAGACCGCCTCGGGCATGATGAACAGCGTGGGGTTGCAGAATCCTGGCGTGGAGGCGTTCATCGACCACGGCATCTCGCAGATGCGTCGTTTTGGTAACGTGCTGATTGCCAATATGGGCGGTCACAGCATGGAGGATTACATCACGGGCGCGACCATGCTTTCCGATGCGGATATCGACATGCTGGAACTGAACATCTCCTGTCCCAACGTGAAGAGCGGCGGCATGGCGTTCGGCATCAAAGCAGAAGTGGCTCGTGAAGTGGTGACCGCCGTGCGCAAGGTGTGTCATAAACCGTTGATTGTCAAACTCTCACCCAATGCGGAGAATATCGTGGATATGGCTATAGCCTGCGAAGAAGCGGGTGCGGATGCCCTCTCTTTGGTCAACACCTTCCAAGCGATGGCCATCGACATCCACAAACGCAAGCCGGTCTTCAACAACGTCTATGCCGGATTGTCGGGTGCAGCTATCAAACCCATCGCCTTGCGCATGGTGCACTCCGTCTGCAAGAAGGTGCATGTCCCGGTCATCGGCATCGGCGGTATCTACACGGCAGAGGATATCCTCGAATTCGTGATGGCAGGAGCTGCGGCAGTGCAGATCGGTACCGTCAACTTCAACAGCCCGATGGCGGGTCGCGAAATCCTGAACAACTTGTCGCAACTCTGTCAAAAGGAAGGAATCGCGGACATCAACGAAATCCGCGGCATCTGTTAGGATGTATACTAAATGGGCATCCTTAGCGTTAATCAAATCAGTTTTTGACAATTTATAAATCTGAAATAATGAAAAGAATGCAAAAAAAATCGTTGCTGATAGCAGGGCTTTCAATCCTCATTATCAATATCATGACCGTTTCTACGGCCAAGGCCCAGTTCTCAATCGGTATTAAAGGGGCCGTCAATGCTGCCAACTATTTGGATCTGACGAAAAAGAAATTTGGTATGGAAGCTGGCGTTTTCATGCGCTTTGGCGATCGTTTCTATTTCCAGCCGGAAGTGAATTATGTGTTGAAGAGTTCCACCATCAAGAATGCCATTGAAGAAGTGCAAGAAAACTTTGAGCTGAAACAACATTTCATTGCGGTACCGGCATTGTTGGGCTACCATTTCATCAACAATGAAAATTTCAAGTTCCACCTCACCATCGGTCCTCGTTTTGATTTCAAAATCGCGGACAATTTTGATGAATCGGGATGGGAGTCCAATGCCATTCAATGGGGTGGTCAGGTGGGTCTTGGTATCGATTTCTGGCGCTTTACTTTAGATGTGAGCTACAGTATTGCGGCGGATCGTTTCAAATACACCACTACCAGCGAGCCGAACACGCAATTTACGAATATGTTCATCGCATCTTTGGGTTTCAAATTTATTAAGTAGCTCATTGCTATAGAGATACGGGGAATCAAAAGAATTTTTCGGATCACCCAAGATTTCGTTTGCGAATTACGTTATTATAAATGAGAGACCAGTCAGAACTGTTGGAGTGGGTGCATGCGTGTCGTGAGGGCAATGCCCGGGCGCAACGCAAGCTCTTCAAACACTTCTACAGCAGTGTGATGGCCGTCTGTATGCGTTATGCTGGGAACAGCGACGAGGCGGATGACATGCTGAATGACGGTTTCTTGAAAGTGTTCTCGAATTTGGACAAATACGAGGACTCAGGTTCTTTTGAGGCTTGGATGAAGCGCGTTGTGCGCAATGCTGCGTTGGATTACCGCAGAAAGTATGACCAAAAGGTCGATTTTGTGGACATTGACGAGGTGGTGGACAACCAAATGACGGATTATCACCTGAATGATGCCGTTTCAAAGATGTCTTCGCAAGAGGTGATATCCCTGATTCAACAGCTGCCTCCCGTAACCCGAACGGTGTTTAACCTTTTCGTGTTCGAAGGTTTCTCGCACAAAGAGATTTCAGAGCAGCTGAATATCACGGAAAACACCTCCGCTTGGCATGTCAACAGCGCCCGGACAAGACTCAAAAATGCAATTTATCAAAATGATAACGTGTAAAATATGACGGATTTTGACAAACTGATTAAAGAAAAGGCGGAACAAGCCGAATATGCATACAAACCATCGGCGTGGAGACGGTTCCAACGCAAGTCGGGATTGGGACATGCGGCAACTCAATATTGGGTGGCGGGTCTCTCTTCCTTGATTGTGGTTGGAGGAGTCGCTGCGTTTATCGGGCATCGTCAATCTCAGGGCACTCCTGAGGGCGAGCCTGTGCAGACCGTGCTGACAGTTGATACTTTGGAAAGTCAGCAGATTGTTTCCACTCCCGAAGTTTCGGACACTTTCATGATGGCGAGCCATGAGACGGCTGCGCCCGCCCCGAAACGTACTTCCGTACAGAACAAGCAAACTGTTGAAACTCAAGAAGTGGAAGCACCCAGACCTCAAGTTGAGAAGCCGGCTCCAAAGGTGAACAGAACCCCTGTTCACGGTCGCCCGCTGGTGATTGATGTGGATACCATCAAGGAGAATGTGCCGACCGATGAAGAACTGAGGAAGGGGAACAGTCGACTCTTTTAGCTTTTACGTTTTATGGAAATAAAAAAAACTCTGCAGATTCTGCAGAGTTTTTTTGTATTGTAAATGCCAGTGTGGATTATAACACCTTGGCTTCGATGTTGATAGTGCGGACGGAATTTTCCGGATCGTTGGTGATAATGTCGATAGTGGCATTTTGGTTGCCGGAACGACCGGGAGCTTTGAAGGAAATGGTGATTTCAGCAGAGCCGCCGGCAGGAATTTCCTTGACAGTAGAAGAGACTCTGAACAGTGAGTTGCTGGAAGATAAATTTCTGATAATCATAGTACTTTTTCCAGTGTTCGTCAAGGTGATGGTTTCCGTTTTGTTGGTGTTCTTCTGCATGTCGCCAAAGTTAACGGTTGTAGCAGAAACATTGCTGACAGGAGCGTTCTTACGTTGCTTGGGAGTCAACTTGGAAAAGTCTTCCTTGATGTTGATAGCATAGTGGATACGTTTGGTGGGCTCAAGAGAATCGTTGGTCTTGAAGTTGATAGCCTCTTTTTGTTGACCAAATTTACCGAATTTGCCAGCATCGAATTTCAAGACAAAGAAACCTTCTTGTCCAGGTTGGAGTTCTGCACCAAAACTGCGATAAACCTCAGAAATGTAATTGTTCGGTTTTTCGAATTGGAAGGAGACGGGCTGTGACCAGAAATTGCGAATGTGGAATGTGTCAAGAACCGTTTCGGTGTTCATCATATTGTGAGAGGCGTTGGGCTCTTTGATACGGACCATGCCGTTGCCATTGGTGTAACCAGCCTTTTCAAACTCTGTCGGGGGGCGTTTGATAACTTCACCCTTGATGAAAATCATGTGCGGGGTGGCCTTGTCGTTTTCCAAGAAACGGGGCTCGTTGGTTGTCACGCGGATGTTCTTGTTGAACGCACCGGGACGGTTGTAAGGATTGTAAGTGGCTTCGATGTAGCCTTGCTCACCGGGAGCGATGGGGTCTTTCGTGTAGTTGGCTGCCGTGCAACCGCATCCGGGACGGACGTTGGTCAGCTGCAAAGGCTCATTTCCGACGTTGGTGAAGACGAACTTACCAGTCACCTTGCCACCTTCTTCTTTGATTTTTCCGAAATCGTAAGTGGTGTTCTCAAATTTGATTTCGGGTTGCGCAATGCAGAAAATTGCTGACATCACGGCAACGAATAACAAACTTAACTTTTTCATTTTGAGTTGTTTTTTATTGTTTTTATATATGATTTATATTCTAATTTTGAGCCGGCAAAAGTACAATTTTTTCTCCGAATTGGTTTAAATTAATTCCATCAAAATTTCCGGACGACATCAGAAGCAGCACCGACTTGTGCCAATCCGTTGTCAGTAGGGCGTTTTGAAGCATTTCGGAATCGTTAAAAACTTGTAAATCGTCGCGCTGGAACGCCTTGTAAATCATTTCCGGATGGATGGGCGGCAGCTTTTTGTGTTGCACGGCGGCGGGGGAGAAGTAGACCATGGCCACATCTGCCTCGTCCATTGCGTGGGCGTATTGCTGCAGGAACTCTTCGGTCAGACTGCTGAAGGTGTGCAGTTCCATGCAAGCCACCAATTTGCGATCGGGATATTGCTCGCGCACGGCGTTGATGGTCGCTTTGAGCTTGGAAGGGGAGTGCGCAAAGTCTTTGTAGACAGCGCATTCTGATGTTTTGGCAACGAGCTCCAATCGTTTGGACGCACCTTTGAAGGATACAATGGCTTCGTAGAACTGTTCGTCGGTGAGTCCCAATGCATTGCAAGCCAAGCGTGCCGCGTTGATGTTCATCAGGTTGTGTTTGCCGAAAATCTGCAGCGGGTAGGACTTTTCGCCGTGTTTGAGGTAGGTGACACCGTCTTGGATGTAGTAAGGGTGAACACCGTAAGGCTTGCGGGTGGTGTTGGTGATGCGGTCGCCAAGCTTACGAAGCTCCTCATCTTCCTCACAGTAAATGAGTTGTCCGTCGGCGGGAATCATCTTGGCGAAGATTTCGAACTGTTCCACGTAGTTGGCGAAAGTGGGGAAGACGTTGATGTGGTCCCATGCGATGCCGCTGATGATGCCGATGGTGGGCTGGTAGACGTGGAATTTCGGGCGACGGTCGATGGGGGAGGTGAGGTACTCGTCGCCCTCGATGACCATTACTTTTGCGGTGTCGGAGAGGCGCACCATAACCTCAAAGCCTTCCAGCTGTGCTCCGACCATGTAGTCGCAGTCAATATGTTGATGCTGAAGCACATGGATAATCATAGAGGTGATGGTGGTTTTGCCGTGGCTGCCACCAACCACCACACGGATTTTATCTTTGCTCTGTTCATAGAGATATTCGGGGTAGGAGTAGATGCGCAATTCCAACTCTTTGGCTTTCAGAAGCTCTGGGTTGTCTTCGCGCGCGTGCATGCCCAGGATGACAGCATCTAAATCGGAAGTGATTTTCTCGGGATGCCAACCGATATCGTCGGGCAGGATGCCGTATTTGGCAAGGCGGCCTTTGGCGGGATCGAAGATCTCATCATCCGAACCGGTAACTTCAAAACCTTTGATTTTGAGGGCGATAGCCAAATTATGCATAGCGCTGCCCCCGATAGCGATAAAATGTACTTTCATATTTACGAATAGGTTAATCGTTTGTTAGACTCGCCGTTAACGAAAAAGTTGAAAATTTATTGCAGAAAAAATCATTTCTTGCCGTCTCTACAGGGGCGATATCGTAGTTCGGGTGTATTTGTTTTTTATGTACCTTTGCCACCGAAGAATTAGAAATGCTATCTATTGATAATGAGTAAGATGCAGTTTTGGATAGACCCGATGTCGCACCAGTTTAAGATGAGCGTATGATGAAAGTGACGCTTTTGGGAACCGGAACGTCGCAAGGGGTGCCCGTGGTGGGATGCCAGTGCGAGGTCTGCCGTTCGGCGGACCCGCGCGACAAGCGGTTGCGCACCTCCGCGTTTGTGGAGGTGGATGGCTTGCATCTGCTCATTGATACGGGTCCCGATCTTCGGCAACAGCTTCTGCGCGAGCATATTACGGATGTGGATGCCGTGCTGCTCACCCACGAGCATAAAGACCATCTGGCCGGACTGGATGACATCCGTCCCATCTATTTCCGGCGCAAGCGCCCCATGGACATCTACGGCATGCAGCGCGTGCTGAACGTGGTGCGTAAGGATTACGACTACGCCTTCAAGGAGCATCCCTATCCGGGGGCACCGTCATTTCAGCTGCACCCCATCCGCCACGAACGTTTCTTCGTTGGTGATGTGGAGATTCAGCCCATCCAAGTGAAGCATCTTACGCTGCCCATTTTAGGCTATCGCATCGGGAAGTTTGCTTACATAACGGATGCCAGCTTCGTGGCCGATTCCGAAATAGCCCTTCTCAACGGCGTGGAAGTGCTGGTGGTGAATGCGTTACACCATGAAAAGCACTATTCCCATTTCAATGTGGAGCAGGCCTTGCAGTTTGTGGAGAAGGTTGGCCCTCAACGCGCCTTCCTGACACACTCCTCCCACCATATTGGTTTGTACGCCGATGTGGAGAAAACCTTGCCGCCTCATGTCACTTTAGGCTACGACGGTCTGCAGTTCACTATCGATAAATAGAGACTACCATACGTTTGCGCAGCGTCTTTTCTGTGCGCAGATTCCAGCTTTCGATTTGCACCGCATACATGCCCGCAGGGGCGAGGTTGCCTTTGTCGTCTTCACCGTCCCAGCGGAAAAACGCCTCTGATCCGCATAAAACATTGTTTGCCAGATGCTTGACAGGATACCCCCGACTGTTGTACACCACGATGTTCACGCGGTTCTCCTCTTCCGTGAACCGACAGATTATCTCCGCAAAATCTTCGAACCCGTCGTTGTCGGGGGAAAAGACTTCGGGAACGACCGCAAAGTCGGCGTTGTTTTCCTCACATCCCGTTTGCGAGTTGCGGTAGCCGGGCGTGCCGTAGCCAGCACTCTCCGCCGCCGATCGCCAGTTGCTTTCATCTTGCGTCGGACGGTCCGTCTGAAGCCGCTCTAACGCAACGCCCTTGGTGGTCAGTAGTTTGGAGTAGTGCATCTTTTCGCTGTACGCCAAACGGTCAATGGAACGCAAACTCTTGTCTGTCAGATGGATGACGCCCTGACTGATGGCGAAGTCGGGCAGTGAGTCGCACTGTATAAGACGTTTCTCGTCCTTGCAAATGTACTGTTGCAGCGTGACATCCCGTTGTCGGCAGAGCACGGCATACTCGTTCGGGTGCAGCTGCCACCCTTTGGAGACTGTAGTTACCGCTTTTTGTGGTAGCGTATCGCCCCCATACCCGATTTTCACATCCTTCAGGTCGATGATGCGGTCCGATCGGTTGTAGATTTCCAAGTAGTCGGCATTCTCACCATCGAGCGGGTTTGTGAGTATTTCGTTGATGATCAGATCGTTGTGTTCTGGTGGAACTGAGGTTCCGAACGACGCTTCGTCCTCCATGGGGTAGCTGTTCCCTCCGCAATCGGAGAGTTCCCCTGACAGGAAGAGTCTGTAGCGAATGTTGGGATTTGGCGGTTCCGAAAATTGCACGTCGAGGGCGCTGAACTCGGGCGGCACCTCACGGATTCCGGTGATGCTGAGGGCGGGCTC
Source organism: Bacteroidales bacterium (assembly GCA_017633495.1). Taxonomy (GTDB): domain Bacteria; phylum Bacteroidota; class Bacteroidia; order Bacteroidales; family WCHB1-69; genus F23-D06. The sequence goes on from JAGBPE010000164.1 coordinate 10,394, forward strand.
GGTACGGAAAAGCGATGCCGATTCCGAAAAGTCGCCGCTTACCGTTTTCGCAAGATGCACGCGCAAGGTGAGCGAGTCGGTCATCGTTACGCCAGTGATGGTCGGCAACGTGTTGTCGTACAGCGTACTACGGATGGAATTGGGCCGACCGGGAGTGCCGCCCGACGGGTCGGTTGAGGAGTCCCAGTTCCAGCTGCCCGCACAGGGCCATTCTTCGTCAATCATCTCTAACGACCAACCGCCCTCCTGCTTGATGACTTCTGTGTGCCACGACTTCTTAAAACTCACGAAATGAATCACTTCGCCCTCCTGATTCGTTAGCGTCAGCGACTGTCCGCCGTCGGTGACGGAGAGCGACGAAAGCGTGACGAGGTGGTCGCAGAATGGCGCGAACTCCTCCTGATACTTTTGTGCGATGATTACGACATAACCGCTGCTGTCTAATGGAATTTCGGGCAACTTTTTGACCGTGTTGCCCAGTTTTAGCTGCCAGTTTTGCAGATGGACGGGGTGGGGGAGTCGGTTGTGCAGCTCTATGTACTCCGCCGCAGGCAGCCCGACTTCCGGGGCCGGCTTGGCCATGATCTCGCTGATGATGATGTCGTAACGACCCGGCTCCGAATCGGCTTGTCCCAGAAGCCCTTTTTGAATCATAAAAAAAAATACTGCAAGCAACAATGCTTTCAAAGTTTTTGCGTTCATATCTTTTTGTTTAGGTTTTATTTTATGTTTGCAAAAATAGTAATTTTGCAGCGAAAATCAATAATTGTTGATAACTTTTTTATAAAAAATCAAAAAAATATGAAAATTGCCCTTGTCGGAGCCACCGGATTAGTGGGTGGAGTTATGCGTAAAGTGTTGGTAGAAAGAGGATTCGCGGATTGTGAGTTCATTCCTGCCGCTTCGTCGAAATCTGTTGGAAAGACGGTGATGTTCGGAGACCGTGAGGTGGCGGTCGTCTCTGTGGAGGAGGCCATCAGCCGCAAGCCCGATTTCGCCATCTTCTCGGCTGGTAGCGCCGCATCGCTCGAATACGCGCCCAAATTCGCCGCTGTCGGTACGGTGGTCATCGACAACTCCGCCGCATGGCGCAGCGATCCGAATATTCCGCTCGTGGTGCCCGAAATCAACGGCGACGTGATTACCCCGAACGACAAGATCATTGCCAACCCGAACTGCTCCACCATTCAGATGGTGATGGCGTTGGCACCGCTGCACAAACGCTTCAAAATCAAACGTTTGGTGGTGTCTACTTATCAGTCTGTTACGGGTACGGGCAAGAAGGCCGTTGATCAGCTGATGAGCGAGCGCGCTGGTCTGTCCTGCGAACCAGCCTATCCCTATCCCATCGACATGAACCTCTTCCCTCACGGTGGCTCTTTCACCGAGGACGGCTATACCACCGAGGAGATCAAGCTGTTGAATGAAACCCGCAAAATTCTGAGGGATAACAATATACAGGTGACCGCAACGGTCGCACGCGTGCCCGTCACAGGTGGACACTCCGAAGCCGTGAATGCGGAATTCTACCAAGATTACGACTTGGCCGAAGTCTATGAGTTGCTAAACGAGATGCCCGGCGTGAAGGTGCTGGATAAGCCTGCCGAGAATCTCTATCCGATGCCGAAATACGCTGAGGGTCAGGACGATGTGTTTGTGGGTCGTATCCGCCGCGACTTCTCCCAACCCAACACGTTGAACCTCTGGGTGGTGGCCGATAACCTCAGAAAAGGCGCTGCCACGAACGCCGTACAGATCATGCAGTATATAATTCATAATTCATAATCCCATAGGTATAATAAAGCGTGTCTTGTTGCGTTATTGACCTGTGTTAAATTTGAAATTAATACAAAACCTTACCATTATGTTCAAAAAAACAATTATTCCGTTATGTTTCGCAGTTCTGCTCACTATTTTGGGCGGAGCTTGTGACCCGGACCCCGTGCATCCTGAACCTACGCCAGGTCCTAACCCTGGCAATACGGAGGGCATTTATCTTGGGGTTATTGGGTTTAACAACCAACTGTACGTCAAAGACATTACTCTCTTGAACAGTTCAACGTATCAAAATTTCAACGATTTTATCAGCAATCTGACTCCGGGCAACGGTACGGCGTTGTTTTATGCCGATTATACGGCCTTGAAGAAACTGAATTCGTATCCCGCTCCTCTGGAACTGAAAAATGTTGCCTTGGTGACATTTACAGACGGTTTGGACAACATTTCGACCGCCAATAGTGAATACGACCCCGAGGGTTATGGCAGCACTACGGCCTATAGAAATGCTTTGCACAACATGATCATGAATGAACCGATACATGGTGTGAACGTTTCGGCCTATTCCATTGGTTTGAAGGGTAGTGATGTCACTGACGAGGCTCAATTTATGGAGACCTTGCGAAAGCTCTCCAGCAGCGACAACAACGTGTTCCAGGTGTCGAACATGGACGAGGCCATGGAGCGTTTCTCCGCGATTGCCTCCAGCCTCTATTCCATCTCCACGTCTGTGAATCTGGGCGTGAATGTGCCTGGCGGTTATGATGACGGCCAGCGTCTGCGTTTCACGTTCGACAATGTTAACTCGGCGACCAGCTCAACGAAATTCATCGAAGCCACCTATCGTCGCAACTCCAACGGTACCAGAACGCTTGAAAACGTGATCTATTACGGTTTCTCCCAAGGGCCTAACTCCATACCTTCTTCCTCTTCCCAAGGCGCGTATTACACCTTCATGTTCCAGAATATGACCTATTTGGACGGCAACCCCGTCTCACAAACGGATTTGAACAACATTAAGCTCTGGAAGCAAACCAGCACAGGTGCGTGGGATAAAGAGACCGAGTTCAACCCGGCAAGCTCGACCACTGTCACGGAGGAGAAAAACAGTGCTTTGATCATTCTCGTCCTCGACTGTACCACCTCATTGGGCAGTGATTTCGTTCACATGCAGGAGAGCGCCAGACAATTTGTCCAAACGCTTGCCAATGTCAACAACGGTAAGAAATAATTCATAATTCATAATTCATAATCAAGGCGTGGCCGTGGCTACGCCTTTTTTTTGTTTTCCGAAATCTTGTGCGATACTAAAAAACCGAAATAATCGTTAGTTGCGCGGTACGATATTTTTTGTATTTTTGCAATCTTGTATTCATGAGTATATGAAAAGAATCAATTTACTGATATTAGGATTGTTGATGATCTCCTTTTTGTGCGCGCAACCCGCTCATAACAAGGCTGTTGTCGGTTTTTATAATGTTGAAAACCTGTTCGATACGATAAATGATCCGAACAAAGACGACGAACAGTTTCTGCCAGATGGCGAGAATCGTTGGGATTCACAGCGTTACGAGGCTAAATTGAAGAGTCTTTCGAAGGTGATTTCCGAGATTGCAAAGCTTGACGGCGGACTGGTGGTGCTGGGCGTTTCCGAGATAGAGAACGAGCAGGTGCTGCAGGATTTGGTCGCCACGGAGTTGTTGAAACCCTATCATCTGTCGGTTTGTCACCATGAGTCGCCCGACCGCCGCGGTGTGGATGTGGCCTTCCTCTATGACGCCTCCCGTTTCAAGATTCTTAGTACCAAGGCATACCCGACGATTGTGCCGAACAATCCCGACTTCATCACCCGTGACCAGTGGCTGATGACCGGCATTTTGGACGGCACGGATACGTTGGACATTGTGGTCAACCATTGGCCTTCCAAGTCTGGCGGCGAGCAGCGGAGTCTTCCCGGACGTATGGCGGCAGGACAA
>JAGBPE010000165.1 GCA_017633495.1 Bacteroidales bacterium
CTCCAGGCAATCACCTTACAGCCGAAGGCTTGGAGCAATTGTGCCGTGCGGATACCGATAGCGCCGGTACCGACAATGCCTACGGTCTTGCCGCGCAGTTCGCGTCCGAGGAACGCGCCGCGCACCCCACCCTGACGGATGCTACCATCCAAGAAGGTAATTTTACGAAGCACATCGATCATCAGCCCCACAGCCAGCTCAGCAACTGCCTCTGTGGCATAACCGGAAGCGTTCTTCACCTTGATGTTATGGGATTGGCAATAGGCCAAATCAATATGGTCTAAGCCAGTGAAAGCGACGTTAAGAAACTGGAGTTCCGGACATTGAGTCATCACTTCAGCAGGAAGCGGGATATTGGAAATCATCACGATTTCCGCATCTTTCATCCGTTCCGCCAATGTGGCAGTATCCTCCTTACGGTCTGGATACCACACAAACTCGTGACCAGCTTTTGCCAGATTTTGCTTGATTTCCTCAGCTCTTTGGGCGGAAATACCTATAGGTTCAACAGCAACTATCTTCATATCAATATTATCTGCTAATTACATCCAATTTTTCCACTTGAAGCACCTTCTTACTGCTTTGGTCTGACAAAATGGCCACCACGTAGCAATTTTCAGGCACCCAATCAGTTTCCGACATATCAATGCTGGCCGCGTAAACATCGCTGCCACCCTTCGGAATCAGATTGCCGCCATTCAACGAAGCACCGTATACGCCATTCAACGAAGCACGGAGCACATGGTTGTGAACATAGTCCAGAATATCCTGATTACCATCCTTTTGCGGCTTCACAATGCCGTCTTCCACCAAATAGAAAGCCAACATCACAGGATTAGGATTGTCCTCTAACATGGTCACTTTCGCATTGACTTTCAGCGTCTTATTGCTATTACCAAACTCATTGATGAGCTGAATGGCTGCATAAACGGTGGAACGATCCACCTCTTTCAGCACGGTCGCCCATTGGTCACGTGACCAGCCACCCTCTTTAAATACCTGATCCACAATAGCTTTCGGAATGGCATCAATGGCATATTCCGCACCGATGGCATTGCCCACCTCCGTCCGGAAATCGTAGCTGAAGGTCTCACCAAGCGGCTTGGCCAACGATCCGAAATGGACACCGACGGCAATCAACGTGTCGCCATATTGCTGATGCAGGTTCTCCAGGGTTTGGTGGCCTTGCGGACAGTTGGTGCAACGGTGACCGGTGAACTCCTCAATCAGCATTTTGCGGTAGACGGTGGAAGGATCCAAGTCGGGGAAAGTGACATTAACGTCCTCATTCGTTAAAATTTCGTAATAGGGTCCCTCGATTTTGTCGCACTTGCTGAACAGGCAGACAAGACCGAACAGGGCGATGGTCATGACGAATATTTTCTTCATATTATCCGTTTTTATCTTGAAATTTGAAAGGGCAAAAATACAAAATCTTTCGTTGCGAGTCACACGGCTCAAATCTTATATATTTTCCCTTTAGGTTTGTCGGATTTCTCCTCCTCTTGCGTGGATGGCGTGCGACCCGGCTTCACGTCCAGACGGAAATCCTGCGTAGTGATGGTTTTATAGGTCTGGGTCTCGTCGTCATAGTAGGTAAAACTGGCGCCCGGGATGAAATATTCGCCTTCAGAACGCGGAATCAGCGTGAATTTGAAAGTTTTGGTGCCGTTCACCAGATTACCCTTCGCGCTGATGTGCTGACTCACTTTCGGATAGGTGACGTCACAGTCGGCAGGGAAATCGATATTGAGGTCGGAAGACTCAATGTGGTGGAGATTGCCGTTACCGGAAACCGTTACCGTAAGTACAACCAAATGATTGACAGACACTTCTGTCGTGTTGATAGAGGCGGAGATGTCGAAATGGCCGACCGTTTCAGTCTTGCCGTCATTGCGAGAGCCAGGCAGCGGCTTCACCTTAAGGCTGACTTCGTTGGCGGTCAGGCGGAAATCTTTGGCGCGAGTGGTGGTCATCGTGCCCCAGAAGGGACTCTTCACCACCGCCGGCACGCCGATGCGCACGATGAGATCGAGTTTCGGGATCGTCACCTTGCCGGTTTTCAGCGGATATGCGGCTGTCTGCAGGATGGTGTAGACATGGTAACGTTCGCCCTTGATGGTCTCCGTGGACTCATCGCTGTAGTTCAGCTCAAGACGGTTAAGCCAAAGCTCATCCGTAGCAGCATAATTGGCGCGGGCAATGTCGTAACCGCGAATGTCTTGCTTGATGTAAAGTTTGTGGGTGACGACCACCGCTTCGCCCTGCCAAGCTTCCGCTTGGGCAACCTCCGTCTTCACAAAGAGGTCGTTCTTCTTGATATCATCCTTATACTCAACATTTTCCGAATTGGGCTGTTGGGAACGATTGTTGCCGCCGAAGAAATCGGGCCATTGGAGATGGAACGGATCCGCAGGGTTGTTCGCGGAATTGTCTTGCGACTGCTTGCCAGTCTTCACCACCTTGATTTCCAAAGCATTGCTGCGCAACACCTTGCCATCCACAGAGATGGAAACGCCGGGAATGGTGAACGTCCCCTCGCGTTTGCATACCAAAACGTAGGTATAGGTATATTGCGTGCTCTGTTCGGTATGGCCATTGGCGATGGAAATGGAGGTGCTGGAGCCCATGCTCGGACCATTCACAAATTCGCACTTCCCGAAATCGGTTTCCAGAACCGTGCCCTTCTCGGTGGTGGTTACCGTATACTGAAATTGTTGATTCACAACCACTTCTGTGGGCGCTTTCGCCACACAGGCAGCTTCCTCCTGGGCGTATGAAAAACCCATGAGTCCGCAGAAAACAATCGTCATCCAAATAGCATTCAAAACATTCCGTCTCATATCTGATAATTTTTGCGCCCGCATAACGCAAAATGTACTGAAATATTGTGTACTTTTGCCGCTTAAACATAAAAAAATAAACTGAATAAAATGAAGATAGCGCTTTTTGCAGCTGTAGAAGAAGAGGTTCTGAATATCAAAGAGAAGGTGCATTTGACCGGCATTGGTCGGGAATGCGCCACCGAAGCGATGCTGACATTCATGCAACAGCATCAGAATGAAGACTTTACTATCATGAATATCGGTACGGCGGGTGCGCACTCTGTTCCTGTGGGCAGCCTGATTCGTGTCACGGAGGTCGTCTCCGGCGGTGCACAATTCCTCAACCGCCCCATGCTCACCGACCGTCTGCCCATCGAAACGCCCGAAGCCATTGACGGCAAGCTCTTCTCGTCCGACTGCTTCGTCTCCCCGCATGTCTATTCGGCTGATTTCCTGCAACATCTGAAGGAAACCGCCGACTGCTTCGACATGGAATCCTCCTCCCTCTTCTCCATCGCGCACCACTATGGGAAACCCTACGTCTCCTTCAAAATCGTCTCCGACCATCTCGACGTCGATCTCGCCACCTGGCAACAACGTGTCCACGACATTTCGGGAAATCTCTGCGATTTCGTGTTGAAAACGTTGGATAATCTCGGAAAGATCGAACAAATTGAAATTATTTGACACCTTTTCGCAATAAAACTATTATCTATTAACTATCTACTATTATCGCCATGGCAATAAAATCAATGCCCCACTTTTTGGATATGGACGACGAGCGGATGTACGAGCTGGACAACGCCCGTTACGTGATTCTCGGCGTGCCCTACGACGGCACCAGTACTTTCGTGAAGGGCGCGGACAAGGGACCGCAGGCCATCTTGGACGCTTCCGACAGTCTGGAGCTGTATGACATTCAGTATCAGTACGAAGCGTGGCTCGCCGGCATCCACACCGACCATCACGACTACGATTTTCGCACGCCCGAAGCGATGGTGCAATCCGTCTATAGCAGGATGAAACACTTCATGGCACTCGGCAAACGCCCAGTGCTGTTAGGCGGCGAACATTCCGTATCTGTGGGCGCAATACGTGCGATGGCGGAGGCGCATCACGGACTTTCGGTACTGCAAATCGACGCGCACGCCGACCTTCGCGACAGCTACCACGATTCGCTCTACAACCACGCCTGCGTGATGCGACGCACGCAGGAGATGGCGCGGGTGGTGCAAGTGGGCATCCGCAACGTCTGCACCGACGAGCTGCCGAACGTGGTTCCCGAAAACATCTTCTATGCGCATCTCATCCACAATCAGACAGATTGGATGGAGAAAGCGATTGAACGGCTCACCGACGATGTCTATATCACAGTAGATTTAGATGGCTTCGACCCGTCGATTCTGCCTGCCACCGGCACCCCGCTGCCCGGCGGTCTGCAATGGTACCCCACCCTCTCCTTCTTGGAAAAGGTGTTCGAAACGAAAAATGTCGTAGGATTCGATGTGGTGGAACTCTGCCCCCAGGAAGAGAGCAAAGTTTCGGACGTTTTCGCCGCTACGTTAGTATATAAGATGCTAACGATGTGGGAAATGAATTCCGGCACGACCCATCGTCCAAAATAATAAAACGGATTGTAATCAAACATTTCAACAGGAAGGAAGCGCACGATAGACCACTACCGGCTCATCGTCGCTCGCCTCCACAACAAACGAATCTTCCAGCGCTTCGTTCAGACTGCCTTCCCACAACCATTTGAATGCGCGGTTGTTGACGGGATACTTCAGACCTGTGAACCAAAATTTTTGCTCTGGATGACTCGGAAACACGGAAACCTGCATTCCAGGATAGGAAGGGATTTCTTCCGCTCTTTTTATTACGCCAAAATCACCATGCTCTGTCAACATTCGCATGCACTTATTCTTGGAATACATGGCCAAGATACTCAGATTGGCAATGAAATGGTCTTCGCGCAAACCACCGCAACCCATCAGCAGAATATTGTCATAATCCTTTGCCACACAATATTTTAACGCCTTCTGAAGGTCATTGTATTCCTCACTTTTATCGGCGTGATAAGGAATTTGATACCTTAACAGTTCCTCTTCGTCCATTGAATCCCCGTCACCCACTACAACATCTGGTACAATATGGATGGACAATAACTTATGAAGCGCACCATCACAGCAGATGATGCGCCTCTTATCGTTAAGAATACTCAAAGACAACTCTGAATCCGGCACTTCGCCGTTAGCGACCACTATGGTCGTGAAGTTGGCGAACTGCTTCTTCCAGAAGTCGTTATGGATTCGGTTCATAAAAACTTGGTTTCAAGTTTCAGGTTTCAAAGATTCTCGCAACTGCTAACTACTAACTGCTAACTACTAACTAAGTTAGAACCATCTCACGATATTGAAATCCTGATTGTGCGGGAGCAGCTCGTGATTGGGGGTCACGCGGATGGCGCAGTCCCAAACGCCGATGCGTTCCGCGATGGAGTCGCAAACAAATGTGTAGACGCCGTTGTGTTCACAATCGAAGAGGAACGGCACCTTATACTCCAATTTCTGCTTCTTACCCTGCTCCTCAACGGTAACGAAGACCATCTCGATCTTTAGATCCTCGGGACGAAGCGTGCCGAGGTGCATATCGAGTTTGCAAAGCATTCGGTCGCCCACGCAATAGATGTTATTCTTGGCCTCTTCGTAACGCACGCCCACACACTGGAGTTCATTCCAACCCGACAGCACGTTTTCGCGCCATTTGAGCAACACTCGCACGTTTTCGTTGTCATTCTGATGCAAACGATGGTATCTGTTCATCAATTTGCGGTAGAATTTGCGATAATAGTCGTCCAACTGACGCTTCATGGTGAAATGCGGGGAAATCATCGTGAAGCAGTTCTTCATCATCTTCACCCATTCCGTCGGAATCTCTTCCTCGTTGCGGGTGTAGAAGACCTTAGTAATCATCTCGTTGATGATATTATAGAGGGTTTCTGCGTCCAATTCGTCTTGCAGACGGTTGTCCTGATAGGTAATCTGCTCCTTCAACGCCCAACCGGCACCGGGAACGTAACCTTCTGCCCACCAGCCGTCCAGCACGCTAAGGTTCAGCACGCCATTCATTACGGCCTTTTCGCCGCTGGTACCGGAAGCCTCCAACGGACGCGTCGGAGTGTTCATCCAGACATCGCAACCCGACACTAACTTCTTGGCTAAGATCATGTTGTAGTTCTCCACAAAGATAATCTTGCCGATGAATTCGGGTTTGCGGCTCAGTTCGATGATGCGCTTGATGAGGTCCTGACCTGCCTTGTCGTGCGGGTGCGCCTTACCGGCGAAGATAAACTGCACCGGCTTTTCAGGATTGTTGAGCAGCACTTTGAGCTTCTCTTCGTTCATGAAGAGCAGATGAGCGCGTTTGTAGGTGGCGAAACGGCGGGCGAAACCGATGGTCAGCACGTCGTCACGCAGTGCGCGAATGGTAGCGTCAATGAGTGCGGGAGACTCGTTGCGGGTGCGCATCTGCTCAGCCAGCATCTCCTTGATAGCAGCGAACATCTCCTTGCGCAACTCCTGTTTGAGCTGCCAGATTGTGACATCGGGAACAGCATTGATCTTGCTCCAAACCAGCGGGTTAGAGCAATCTTCGAAGAACTCGTCGCCGAAGACGCTGCGATGCAGCATCTGCCATTTCTTGTGCGCCCACGTCGGGTAATGCACGCCGTTAGTGACATATCCGATGTGCGACTCTTCCGCAAAACGGCCTTCGTAAAGGTCGGCGAACATCTCCTGCGACACGCGGCCGTGGATGCGACTCACACCGTTGATCTCCTGCGAGAAACGGCACGCCAGAATGCTCATCGAGAACTTGTCGAAGGTGTCGGTATCGTGCTTGCGACCGAAACCCATGAAGGTCTCCCAACTGACGTTAAACTGCTGAGAGTACGTGGCAAAGTAGGTGCGCATAAGGTCTTCCGTGAAGGCGTCGTGACCAGCGGGCACAGGCGTGTGGGTGGTGTAGAGCGATGAGGCTTTCACCAGCTCGACCGCCACCTGACGGTTCACGTGCTCGTTCTGCATCACTTGAAGGATGCGCTCCAAGTTCAGGAAAGCGGCATGTCCTTCGTTGAGGTGATAGATGGTCGGATCCTCGCCGATGGCTTTCAGCATACGCACACCGCCGATACCGAGCAGAATCTCCTGTTTGAGACGGTTCTCGACATCGCCGCCATACAACGTAGCCGTCACGCCACGATCCTCTTGCCAGTTCTTATCGAAATCAGTATCAAGGAGATACAACGGGATGCGACCCACATCTGCGCGCCAGATGCGGGCGTAGAGGTTACGACCGGGCATTGCCACGCTGATGGTGATCCACTCGCCGTTCTCGTCCTTGTAGGGCTTGATCGGCAGCTTGGAGAAGCTTTGCGGCGGGTAGAGGTTCACCTGCTCGCCGTACGCGGAAATCTGCTGCTGGAAGTAGCCGTAGCGGTAAAGCAAGCCCA
>JAGBPE010000022.1 GCA_017633495.1 Bacteroidales bacterium
ATTAATGTGAAACGGAAGATTATGGAAGAGACGAAAAAATACCAGTATGATTATTGGCGGCCGGCAGTGGCGGCGGACAATGTGGTTTACCGTTTCGACGGTAAGAACCTGCAGGTGCTTCTGGTGAAACGTGGAAACGACCCTTACAAGGGGATGTGGGCATTGCCTGGTGGCTTTTTGAATGAGGATGAAACCTTGAAGGAGGCTGCCTTGCGCGAATTGAAGGAGGAGACGGGCATTGTGCCGCGCTATACGGAGGAGTTGTGCTCATGCAGTGGCGTAAACCGCGATCCTCGGGGTCGGGTGATTTCGGTTGTCTACTACTCGTTTGTGCACGATGTTGAGGCTCACGCAGGAGACGATGCCGCTGAGACACAGTGGTTTAATATTTACGAACTCCCGGATATGGCGTTTGATCATGAAAAGGTGATGAAAACGGCTATTGAGCAATTACGTACCAGCATCAAACTTTCGCCTTATTTTTTCTATTTGTTGGACGAGGAGTTCACTTTGCCTGAACTGGGCCGGCTTTGGTCGTCGGTTTACAATTGCAAAATCGACCGCCGGAACTTCCAGAAACACTGGGTGGCAATCGGATTGGTGACCAACATTCTTGAACTTACAAGATTACCGAAATCTCCTCGTGCTCCAAAGTATTATCGTTTCAACGAGGAAGCATATTTGAAGATCCGCAAGAAGCATTTTTTCAAGTAGAAGGAGAGATTATCCTTTTTTTTCAACATTGCGCATAAGTATGGATTTTTTTATTACTTTTGCTACGCTTAATGTAAATTATCTTTGCATCGTAAAATATTGAAAATTAGTAATATAAAATAAATTCAAGTATGAAAAAATTGACAGACAACACCGGTTTGGGCAAAGTTATTCTGCTTTGTAATGTGGTGGTATTGGTGCTTTTCATTATTTCCATGCTCTTTTTAATGAAATTTGACAAGACCAATCGTGCCGTCATCCAAGAGCGTAATCATTACAACAAATTGTATGAAGGCTATGTGACAGCACAGCATCCGTTGCGTCAGGATAGCGCAGAAGTGGCCTATTATCAGTACAAACTGGACACGCTTCAGCAGAAAACTGTTGCCACTAAGGACGAAAAGAAAGCCCTTAGCGAAAGTATTGAGGTCACCAAGCAGACTTTGGCTGATAAACAGAAACAGCAGGAGCAACATCTTGCTCAAGTAGCTGATTTGGAGAAAGAGTACGGTCCTGCGCATGAGAATTGGGAACAACTGAACAGTGACAATGAGGCAGCCAAGAAGAAATTCTGGGTGATTGCATGGATTACCATCGTTGCTTTCCTGCTCAAAACGTTTGTTTTCGCACACTGGGGTGCCAAGAACAACCAGAATCTCCAGAATATTGCTCCGTGGATGAAAGATGGTATGAAACCGTGGATGTCATACGTGGCATGGTTTGTTCCCGTCTATAACCTTATCAAACCCCTCTCTTTCACTAAGGAAGTTTGGAACGAAACCGACTATTCACTTGAAGATGCAGGCATTGTTACCAGAGATGAGAATTCGGTGGACAACTCTAACCTGTTTATGTCAATTTGGTGGGCATTCCTGCTTTGCAGCGTGTGGGTGATGAACTTCATTCTGTTCAGCACCTTCTTCCGTGAAGGAGCGTTCTACGTCAAAACCAATCATGGTTCAATGGTTGTGATTGCCATCGTGATTATGGTTATTTGCATGTGCCTTGAAACTGTCATGATTCTTGGCTATAACAAGAAGAACAAACAATTATTGGAAAACGAATCTAAGTTCTAATCGTTTCCAAAGTTGATACAAAAAAAGCAGGGTTTTGCCCTGCTTTTTTTTGTATGGGTAGTAGTGTATTATCTTGGTAAAGCCGCATCAATGGTTTGCCATAGCAGGTCGGTTGTGTGCTCCCAAGTGAAGATGTCTTTTCGGGCGATTCCTTTGTTTATCAGCTCTGTACGTAAATTTTCATCGCTATAGAGGCGATTCATGGCGTCGGCAATCTCTTCCACGCTATAGGGGTCGACGAGCAGTGCGGCGTCGCCGGCAATTTCGGGCATGGAGGTGACATTGGAGGTGATCACGGGTGTGTGCGCGTTAAAAGCATCCACAATGGGTTGTCCGAAGCCTTCGAAGAGGGAGGCGTAGACGAGTGCCGTAGCAGATGCGGTCAGTCGGCTCAGCACGTCAATTTGCTGACGGCCAAGCATTACCACATCGTCGCGATGACTCATTTGCAAATAGGTGTTCTCAATCTCGCCGGCCCACCATTTTTTGTCGCCTACCACCACTAATTTCATTGAACTGGCGGAGCGGTCTTTGAACTGGTCGAATGCTCTGAAGATGTTGGCCAGATTCTTGCGCTTGTGGATGAGACCTACGAATAGGAAAAAGTCACAACCGTCGGTATGTTGCTGTTTGATAGTTTGTTGCTGATCAGTAGAAAACGGCACGTATGCAGGATTAGCTCCATTATAGACTACAGTGATGTTTTCGGCAGGCACTTGGTAGCTTTGGATAATGTCCTGCTGACTGAATTGGGAGACCGTGGCGAGACGGGTGGAGTTGCGTGCGAATTTCGGGAAGAAGCGGTCATAGTAACGGCGCACCACAGGCTTAATGAATTCGGGATGGTGTACAAAGTTGAGGTCGTGGATGACATTGACCACGGGAATATCGAGCTTTGTCGGAATCCAACCGTCGGTGGAGAGGAAAAGATCCGGTTTTATGGATCTGAGTTTCAACGGGATACCATATTCAAAGAAGAGATACCAGAGGTAAGGGTGACGCGCTTGCGGATAAGCCACCAGGGGGGTGATATTATCGCTGTAAATAAAGGAGTCATCGTATTCCCGATCAAAGATAAAGTAGAATTGATGTTCCGGATGCGATTGGGTGATGCGACGCAACGTCTCATTGGTAAACAACCCGATACCCTCTAATTTTCCTTTGAGCAGTAAGCGTGTGTTTACGGCGATTTTCATGTCAAAAAATGGTGATTTGGCTGTGCTTATGCGGGATTAACGTCCTTTTTGTCGCTGCTGGTGCGATAGGTATAATCGTTAACGTTGTTGGCGTTCTCTTCCTGTTGTTGCGTTTCGCGGTTGGCGGGTTCAATGTCTTTGATGTTGAGTTGCGTTGTAACGGTGTTGTTCCAACGGTTTTCCTCCACATGGTACAGAACATTAAAGGGTTTGGAGTCGCTGATGATGGGCAGTTGAGCTTTTTGGTTAAAGGCGATGCCATCGAAAGAGTTGCTGCGCTCGTAAGGACTCAAAATCTTGCATTTCAAGTGTTTGTCACCAACAATGCGGGCGTTTCCTTCGTCCACCACACCGTCAGTTTCGAAGATGGGCTCCATGTTTCCAGGTCCGAACGGAGCGAATTTCTTCAGATTCTTGAGGAAATGAGGCGTGATTTCGGAGAGATTCAGCATCATATCCACTGTGATTTCCGGTTCGTAGGATGATTCATCCAGATTTTCTTTCACGTATTCTTCGAAACGTTGGGAGAATTCTTCCAGATTTTCCTGCTTCATCGTCAAACCGGCAGCGTATTTGTGTCCGCCAAAGTGTTCCAGCAGGTCTGCGCAGGAATCGATACCGTCGTAGATGTTGAATTCCTTGACGGAGCGTGCGGAACCGGTGATCAGACCGTCATCGGAGCTCATCAACACGATGGTGGGTTTGTAGAATTCCTCCACAAGGCGGGAGGCCACGATACCGATGATGCCCTTTTCCCATTGCGGGTTGTAGACCACAATGCTCTTGCGGTTTTCAAATTCGTGGGAGTTGCGGATCATATCCATCGCCTCTTCCGTGGCGTTTTTGTCTTTTTGCTTACGCTCGTTATTCTGTTTGTTGATGCGGTAGCTGATTTCCATGGACTTGTCCTCGTCCTCCACGATGAAGAGTCGGACAGACTCCTTAGCACTTTTGATACGGCCTGCTGCATTGATGCGCGGACCGACGTAAAACACTAAGTCTGAGATAGATATGACGCGTGTAAAGAATGTGTCCTCGCTGAAAGGAGGATAGGTTCTCATTTTGATGCCAGCCTGGTCGAGGATGGCGCGAATGCCCATGCGCGGGATCTTGTTGATCATCTCCAGACCAAAGTGGGCGAGAATACGGTTTTCACCGGTGATGGCCACGATGTCGCAAGCAATACTGACGGCGACTAAGTCCATGCGTTTGAGCCAGAGTTCGTCGGGCAGTTCGTTGCGGAAACAGTAGCCTTGCACCAATTTGAAACCGACGCCGCAGCCAGAGAGCTCCTTGTAAGGATAGGGACAGTCTTTCCGCTTGGGATCGAGGATAGCGAGTGCGTTAGGCAGTGTGTCGCCTTCCAAATGGTGGTCGGTGATGATGACATCGATGCCGTATTGGTTGGCCAGATCCACCATGTCGTTGGCTTTGATACCACAGTCGAGGGAAATCAACAGGTTGATATCGTTCTCTTTGCAGTATTGGATGCCCTTTTCGGTGATGCCGTAGCCTTCCGTATAGCGGTCGGGGATGTAATATTTGATGTACTCATGGGAATCGGAACCGCGGATTTCACACAGGAAGGAATAGACGAGGGCGACCGCTGAGGTGCCGTCCACGTCATAGTCACCATAGACCATGATTTTCTCGTCGTGCACAATGGCTTTGGAGAGGCGCTCCACGGCGAGAGTCATGTCCTTCATGAGGAAAGGGTCATGTAATTTATCGATATTGGGTTCAAAAAAGTCGCGGGCTTGTTGCACTGTTGTGATGCCACGCTGAGCCAAGAGCGTTGCCAATGGCCGCTCAAGATGCAGATGCTCACATAGTTGCGAGACAACTGCTTCATCTGGAAGCTCTTTTCTGACCCAATGTTTTTTCATTTTTTACCTTTTAAAATAGGCGGCGCAAATATAAAGATTATTTTTTTACGATGTATCAAATATTTCCGATTTTCATTTTTTTGTCAATATCGGAGATATATTGTTTCATCTTTTTGTCGGTTTCACTGAGGTTTCGGATGGTGCGGCAGGCGTGCAAAACGGTGGCGTGATCCTTGTTTCCGCAGTAGGCGCCGATTACAGAGAGCGGCAAATGAGTGTACTTCTTGGCAAAATACATGCTGATTTGTCGCACTTGCACGATTTCGCGTTTGCGGGTTTTGGCGTTGATGGCGTCCACGGAGATGCCGAAATAGTCGCACACAATCTTCTGGATATATTCGATAGAGATCTCTTTTGCAGTGGATTTCACGTATTTGTCGACCATTTCACGAGCGAGATCGAGGGTGATGTCGCGGTGGTTCAGGGATGCCTGAGCCAGAATGGCGATCATAGCGCCTTCCAGTTCGCGGGTGTTGGCGGTAATACGCAGAGCCAGGTAGTCGATAACCTCCTTGGAAAATTCGATGCCGTTGTTCTCTAACTTTTTGGTAATGATGGCAGTACGGGTTTCCAGATCGGGTGCTTGCAGGTCGGTGGCCAAACCCCATTTGAAACGGTTTAGCAGTCGGGGCTCGAAACCTGTGATGTCCACCGGCGATTTGTCGGAGGTCATGATGATCTGTTTCTTGAGCTGATGCAAGTGGTTGAAAATCTGGAAGAAGGCTTCTTGAGTTTTGGTCTTGTTGCCGGAAATGAACTGGATATCATCGATAATCAGCATGTCGACAGCTTGGTAGAACCAATAGAAATCGTTGAGGTTGTCGCTCTTGACGGCCTCCATGTATTGCTGGTAAAAGGTGTCGGCGCTGACGTAGATGACGATTTTGTCGGGAAAGTTGATTTTGGTTTGAATACCTATCGCATTGACCAAGTGCGTTTTACCCAATCCAACTTCCGAATAGATGAAGAGTGGATTGAAGGGTGTTTGACCGGGGGCTTTGGCGATAGACATGCCGGCAGCGCAGGCCAAACGGTTGCAATCGCCTACCACGTAGTTGTCGAATGTAAGTGTTTCGGAGAGGTTGGAGGGTATACGTTGCTTTTTGATGCCGGGCACCACGAAGGGTCCGGGAATGTCTTTGCGGTCCATGGCGTTGACATCCAACGGGGGCATCATCAGCGGATTCTTAACAGCTTTACGTGAGGTAGAGGAAATGGTGATGGAGGCGTTTTGGGTAGCGTTTTGCCCTCTTTCCATCAGCACTTTGTAGCGCAGCTTGGCATCTTTGCCCAGCAGCTTGCGGATGGCGGTCCGAAGCAGGTCCACATATTGTTCTTCCAAGATCTCTTTGTACCAAAGACTCGGCAATTCCAACGTGAGCTGTTTGTTGTCTAAGGAAACAGCGTTAATTGGCTCAAATATAGTAGAATAGACCTCCGGAGAGACCGTGTCTCTGATAATCTCCAAGCATTGATTCCAGACGGGTATATGTGAGGGTATCTCTTTTTCCATTTGCAGTTTCAACTTTGTAAATTTTTGCTATAATGCTTAATTTGAACAGTTTATAATATTTATTCTCGTCAATTTTTAACATCGCAAAATTAACAAAAAAAAAGTTCAAAAAATTTTGTTTTTGCTCTTGATTTTTTGAAAAAAAAGAGTATAAACTTTTTTGAGCGTTATAAAAAGGGCTATGACAACAAGTTACGGAATTCGTCGAATTTCCCTACATCCAGCCATTGGTCGGCATCATGGGGATATCCCAAAATCCGGTGATGGTCGGCATTTGACAGATAGAATTGGGTGATGGAAGATTTCTCCACGGAGGGGATGCATCGTGCAAAATCAGTGTTGATAACGTGTATTCCGCTGAAAGCGAGCCTGTCATGATTGTCGGCAGCGCGTGCAAGAATCTTCTCGCCAGTCTTGATGTTTTCCCAACCGCACAGTTGCCGTTCGGTGCCGTTGAAAAGAAAATACCGTTGTGTATCGCGATGTCGCACGGCCAGAGTGGCTTCCGCTTGTTGCTGAATATGGTGGTCGACCAGTTTGGATAAATCTATATCTGACAGGATGTCAACATTATATAGTAACAAGATGTCGCTGTTTTTCCACAGCGGTTCTGCGAATTTCAGACCACCGGCAGTATCGCGAAGGTAGGCGCGCTCATCGGAGATGCGGATATGCGCGGCATGGGGATGGTTACGCAGCGCATCCAGCATCATGTCTGAAAAATGGTGCACGTTGACAATGATGTCGTGGATGCCGCTGTTCCACATTTTGTCTATCGCGTTGTCCAACAGTGTTTTGTCTTGATAACGCACCAAAGCCTTTGGTCTATTGGCAGTTAGAGGATATAGACGGGTCCCTAAACCGGCTGCGAATATGAATCCTGTGACTTGCATACCTTCACTTTTTTGAAAGTGCAAAAGTAACAAAAAGATGTTGATTACATCTTCATATTGCCGCGTTTTTTGTTTCGATTTGTTCTATTTTTGCAAATTGTAATATAGAATATTCAGATATGAAAAAAGTAGTTATAGCAGTGATAGTCTGTATGTCCCTTTTCTTGGGTGCGTGCAAAGAAAAAATGGTTTCCACTACGTATACCATTGGTTGTTTGGGGTATCAGATGGGATCCGTCACCCCTTCAGATTGGGTGGCCATTGAAGATTATTTCTCATCCAATGTTGCTTTTAACAAACTGGTTACGTACGAAAATAAGACCACAACAGAGAATGATGCTGAGGCTTTAGCCTATTTCAACAAGCAGATGGAGAAGGTGGATGTGGATTACGTTTGTGAGTTGCTCAATGGGGAAGACTATTATATATATGGTATTGCCACCTTGGATCAGAATGACAATTACAGATATATCAAAGCTTTAAAATTTAAGAAAGAGGGTGTTGAGGAAGTGAAGGAATAATCCTCATTTCCGCACGCGTTCTTTGAGCATCGGGACGAATACAAAGTCACCGAAGTCTTCTTCTTCGTATTCTGAATCGCTGATTTTCACGATTTTTTTCATGATTTGGGACTCCGTTCCGACGGGGATGACCATAATTCCGCCTACTGCCAGTTGATCGAGCAGCGCTTGCGGTATGTCAGGTGCGCCGCAGGTGACGATAATACGGTCGTAGGGAGCGAAGGTGGGGTATCCTTTAAAGCCGTCGCCGTAGTAGGTGACTACGGAAGGAGCTAATTTGGCCAACAGGGGTTTTGTGTGTTTGAAAAGGGCGATTTGCCGTTCCACGGTGTATACTTTCGCGCCCATGGCGTATAGGATGGCTGCTTGAAAGCCGGAGCCCGTGCCGATTTCCAGCACTTTATGTCCCTTTTGTACCTCCAAAAGTTGGGATTGGAAGGCCACGGTGGAGGGCTTGGAGATGGTTTGGTCGGTAGATATGACGATAGCGGTGTCTTCGTATGCCTGCGGCCAAAGCAGCGACTCCAAAAAGAGGTGTCGCTCCATTTTGTCGAAGGCATTGAGCACGTTTTCATCGGTGATGCCGCGCTGACGAAGCTGCTCAATCATCCGTTTTTTTTGTCCGAGAAGAAGGTAGTTTTGTGTGGCCATGATTTGTCTTTTTATAACAATTGTAGAGACGCGATTAATCGCGTCTCTACAGGGTAATTCGTATTATATTTGAATGTTAGAAACCGAAGGATGAGCCGTCGAAGCAGTGGGTGCAGATACGGTCTTTGGGCAGACCGATAGAGTTGGTGATGGTGTCTAACGTGTTGAATTTCAAAGTGTCCACACCGATGTGTTTGCGGATGATTTCCACCATGTTGGCATATTCTTTGGTGGTGCTGTCCATGTAGAGGTGCAGATTTTTGTTGTCGTCGCCTTCCAGTTCTTTGATGACGCGGCGGGTGATGAGCTCCAAGACGTTTTTGGAGGCGGAGAAGTTGAGGAATTCGCAACCGTAGAGTAGCGGGGGACAGCTGATGCGGATGTGCACCTCCTTGGCGCCATATTCGTACATCATCTTCACGTTGTCGCGCAACTGGGTGCCACGCACGATGGAGTCGTCGCAGAAGACCACGCGTTTACCTTTCAGTAAGTCTCTGTTAGGCAGCAATTTCATCTTGGCAACGTGCTCGCGCATTGACTGATTGGAGGGCATGAAGCTGCGTGACCAGGTGGGTGTGTATTTGACGATAGCGCGCTGGTAAGGGATTTGCTTGCCGTTGGAGTAACCGATGGCCATACCGATGCCGGAATCGGGGATAGGAGCCACGAAATCGACTTCGGTATCGTCGGATTTACCCATAGCGTAGCCAAGAGAATAGCGCACACTTTCCACGTTGATATCCTCGTAATTCACTGATGGATAGCCATAATAGATCCAGAGGAAGGAGCAGATTTGCATCTTCGGATTCGGGGCGAGCAGTTGTTGAATACCGTTAGCGGTTACTTTTACGATTTCGCCGGGACCCACGAAATATTCCGTTTCGTAATCGAGGTTGGCGAAACTGTGGTTTTCAGAGGCGACCACGCGACCATCGTCTTTTTTACCGATGACGATAGGGGTGCGTCCGTAATAGTCACGGGCGGCGATGATACCGTCTTCCGTCAAAATCAGGAAAGAGCAAGAACCCTTCACCTTGCTATATACGTATTGAATGCCTTCCACAAAATCGTGCTTGCGGGTGATCATCAGCGCAATGAGTTCGGTGGGGTTGGTGGAACCGGAACTGAGTTCGGTGAACTGCTGGTTGCAGTCGAGGCACTCCTGCTCCAACTCTTTGATGTTGTTGATTTTGGATACCGTAGTGATGGCGAAGCGGCCGAGGTGTGAGTTCACCACGATAGGCTGCGCGTCAGTGTCGCTGATGACACCGATACCGGATTCGCCTTGGAATTTATCCAACTCATCCCCGAACTTGGTCCGGAAATAGGTATTCTCTATATTATGAATAGAGCGGCGGAAAAGTTTTGCATCTTGTTGATACGTTACTATTCCGCCGCGTCTTGTTCCAAGGTGTGAGTGATAGTCCACCCCGTAGAATAAATCGGAAATACATGGCTTGGTTGATACAACGCCGAAAAATCCACCCATAATTTTGTGACTTAAAAATTGATTATTAATGATTTACGTGTTAGAGCCCCTTGCTGCTAACGGGGTGCAATAATACTTTTTTTTCTGAAAAACTCCTTTTTTGAAATTTCATTTTTTATGAACAAAAAATGTTGATAAAAGTATTCAGTTGGGCGAGATTCTCCTAAAATGTGTACCTTTGCCGCTTAAAACATTCGAAAATGAAACTACTCCATACTTCGGATTGGCATATTGGTCAAATTCTTAACTTCCACTATGACAGACAGGAAGAGCATCAGTGTTTCCTTGACCAGTTGTGTCGAATTGTTGAGCAGGAGCGTCCCGATGTGCTCATCGTGAGCGGGGATATTTACGACAAGAATACCCCTGGCAACAGCTCTATGCGTTTTCTTTCCGACAATCTGCTCAGAATCTGCGACTTGGCACCCGATATGCCGATTGTTCTCACTGCTGGCAACCACGACAGCAGCTCACGTATCGAAAGTATGTCGGGCGTGTGGCGGCGCGTGAACACCCACTTTATAGGGGCAGCCGAGCGGGTGGGGGAGGAGTACCAGCTTGACAAGCATATCATTGAAATCCCAGGCAAAGGCTGGATTGCGGCGGTGCCGTATATCCCCGATTACCAAAACGACCTATACAATATTATATTAAAGGAGATTCACGATCGCAACACGCAGAATTTGCCCGTCATTTTGATGGGGCACACTACCATCGGGAATGCCATTTTCACTGCGCACGAAACCACAACGTTCAGCGGTCGCGATATTGTGGGTGGTATCAACAGTATGAATATCAATGAAATAGATAATGACTACGACTATCTCGCGCTCGGTCACATTCACACTCCGCAGACGTTGTCAAACGGGAAGGCACGGTATTGCGGCAGTCCGGTGCAGCTGAACTTCAAGGAGCAGTTTCCGCATTCTGTGACGATGGTAACGGTTGAGAATCACGGGGATATGCCCCAAATCGACACCATCGAACTGGAACCGTTGCGTCGTTTCTATGTGATTCCCGAAAAGCCTGCGCCGTTGGAAGAGGCATTGTCCTATTTAGATGCGCATCTTCCTGAAAAACAGGGTTATGTGCAGCTGAATATCCTTTCTGCGGAGCGTTTGCCCTCCGATACGGAGAATCGCATCCGCGACATCCTCTCTAAGGGAGAAGGACTTCTTTATTGCGATTACAAGTGTACCCGTCCGGCTGCAGACGGCAAAAGTGTGGTGGAAAAACCCGAGTTCAACCTTTCTGAATTTCGCGAAAAGGATCCATTCGAGATCGCGGAACGTTACTATCAAGAGACCCTCCAGACCGAGATGGACGACACTCTCAAGGAGTTGTTGCACAGTGTGATACAAGAAGTTCGTGAGGAGAATGCGCGATGAGGGGGCGAGGTTACACAGTCTCTAAGATGGCTTGACTTTTTTTGTATTTTCGCGCAGCCTCTTGCATAGAGGTCTTTTGTTTTCATAATTATCAGAATAATAAAGCATTATGAAGAATTATTGTATTGTTTTTTTGACAATAGTATTATCTGTTTTTGCATTGGAGGGCTTTGGACAGAGTAATCAAACCCTCACGTATCCTGTAACATACGTGGAGGCTGTGGTGGATGCATCTACTTTGCAAACGCTGGCCCATGAATTTTCAGTGGATCGTGTGGATCGCAATGCAGACGGTACTTTTAAGACACGTATTTGTTTGTCTTTCAAGGATTTTGATGGTTTCTTGGCGAAGAACATCGCGTATACGACTGTGCCTCAGACTCGCGCAAATGTGCAAATGGCACAGAATTATGAGCAGATGACTGCCAATTGGAATCGTTATCCTACGTACAATACGTACCTTGCGATGATGGACACTTTCCGCACACGCTATCCGAATTTGTGCGAGATTGACACCATTTTGGCTGCGACGCCGGGCAATCACAAGATTCTCTGTGCACATATCAGCAATGATCTCAATGATAATGGAGGGAAACCGTCTGTGTTCTATATCTCAACCATTCATGGTGATGAAGTGGTGGGCTATTACATGATGCTCCGTTTGATAGATTATCTTCTAACTAATTATAACACAGACAGCTATGTTACAGAGTTAGTGAACAATATCGATCTTTGGATTTGTCCGCTGCTCAATCCAGACGGCACCTATTATACGTCCAACAATCAGATTAATGAATCTCCAACCTCCATCAGATATAACCGTCATTGGGAAGATTTGAACCGCGTTTTTCCGGAAGCTGGTCAGACTATTGCAAAGTCGGATTATGAGCCGGAAGTGGAAGCGATGATGACGTTTATGTCGGCGCATAACTTCACGCTGGCCACCAACCTGCACGGAGGGGCTGAGGTTTTCAACTATCCGTGGGACAAGTGGATGACTTGGCAGCACAGTCATGCCGATGCTGCTTGGTGGAACTATGTCGGACGGAACTTTGCCGACACTTGTCACCTGTTCAACGCCAATTTCATGACGGAGGAGGATAATGGCGTGACCGAGGGCGGTGACTGGTACGTTATCACGGGTTCTATGCAGGACTACCACAATTGGTATCTTGGAACACGTCATGTCACTATTGAGGTTAGTGATAGCAAAGTATTGTCTTCTAATAAGTTGCCAAACTATTGGGCATATATTAAGCGGTCGTTTTTGAATTTCATTGCGGAGGCGGACAACGGCATCCACGGTACTGTTACCGATTCGATTACGGGTGAACCGTTGCAGGCGTTGGTTTATATCGTCAACCACGACCTCGATCATTCTTATGTCGAAACGGCTATGCCTCATGGCGACTATCATCGTCCTATCAAGGCGGGACAGTATGCTGTCACCTACTCTGCAGAGGGTTATTTGCCGAAGACTATCGTTACAAATATTGCTGATGGTCAACGCCTTGAGCAGAATGTTCAGTTGGCTAAGGTGGTTGGTGTTGAGAGTTACGAGCAGTGTGTTGTAGTTTATCCCAACCCGGCGAAAGATGTTGTTAATGTGGAATTGGCTGATGGCATAGAGATTGATAATATCACCCTTTATGACATACACGGCCGTCATGTAGAGACGCGATTAATCGCGTCTCTACAGCGGGCGACAATCGATGTCCGTGGTCTTCCTGCCGGAACCTATTTCCTCCATCTCCGCACCACCGACAATCGCGAATTCATCCGCAAAATGGTACACGAATAATTTATGTAAGGCTGCCACAATGTGTAGGGCTGCCACAATGTGTAGGGCTGCCACAATGTGACAGCCCTACATCTACAAAAAAAAGACCGACGGAAACGCCGGTCTTTTTTGTATCTGTAACTAACAAACTTACTTCTTCACGATTTTGTGGATGGAAGTGCCGTTGTCGGTCGTCAGTTTCAGGGTGTACATGCCGTTGGCGAGGTCTTTCACGGAGATGTTGTTCACAGCGCCGGTTTCAGCCTTCACCAGTTGACCTTGCATGTTGTAGATTTCAACACGTTGCACGTTGTCGGTGCTGTTGATGGTGATTTGGTCGGTGGCAGGATTAGGATAGATGCTATTTTCAGCAGTAACCTCTTCGATACCAGCAGGATAGAGCACGTCAACCATATAAGTGGCTTGAGCACCGAATTTGCCGTTATCTTTGAAGATCTGAGTACCATCTGCAGCCATCAATTTGAAGAAACCTGAGCCATAGCCAGAGTTGATACCATCACCGTAGGCATCGTAAACCTCAAGGCGATAGCAGCCGGTGTAGGCGGGATTGAAAGGATAAGAATGCTCAACTGAAGCGTTGGTGAAAGGACCGCCGGAAAGGATGACATTGCCATTAGGATCAAAGAACTTGAACGTGGTCTCTGAACCATAGTTGTCGGTCTTCAAGATAAATGTCATATTACCACCGCCTTCGTAGACGTTCTTCTTCAGTGTCAGTGATCTGGGAGAAGTGGTTACTGTTTCGCCGTTGATGGCAGTCACCTCTGCGGCGATGGTGTTGTTAGAGTTCAAATTGATTTCAAAAGTGGGAATATCGATGTTTGCTGTGGCCATAGAGGCGATAGTGCCAGTCCATGTGCCAGTTTGGGTAACACCATTGACGGTATAGCTGTATGTCAAAGAGTTGACAGTGTTTGAACCCAAATTCTTGAACTCGAAATAGACGTTGCCTTGGTTGTTGCAAGTGAGGTTGTTTCCAGCTTTCACAGAAACGACGCGACCACCGATGGCAGGCATGTTGATGTGTTGCACGGGAATCTCAATACCGGTGAGCACCTCTTGATGGCCTTCACAGACGAAGGCGATAAATTGCAGATCTTCCAGAGCTACGTCAATAGGATTCGGGGAACCGAGTTGTTCGGGAATCACATATTCATAGGTTTTCTCCACGAGGGTGCCTGCAGAGATGGTGTTGATGGTTTCACCCCATTGACCAGTGATCAAATGGCGGAGCATGTGCATGTGGTTATATTGGTTGCCCACCACTTGGTCGGGATTTTTCTCTTTACCTACTTGAGAACCCAAAACATTGTCCTGCGTGATAGCAATGTTCAGCGCATTGGAAGAGACATTTTGAGAAGCAGTGTAATAAAGTTGCACACGGATGTTCAGCGTGCGGGTTGCCCAGTCAAGAGTTCCTTCGCCAGCAATGTTCACAGGGGAAGACATGCCCAAGATGGTGTTGGAAGCGCTAGCCCAATCACCTCTGCCCAGAGCAGTTATACCACCACTGAAAACGTGACGGTTTACAGTACCAGAAGGATAACCATCCAAATTAGTTTGGTTAGCCAAAGCGTTACCGAATTCGGTGGTATAGGTATTGGCTGCAAAACTGCCTTGGTGAATGTTGATAAGATTCACTCTGCCGGGGTGAGCATCCTTGATTTGGTTGGCTACCAAGTGACCAGCCGGACACCAAGTACAGTTGATACCTGTGTACTCCTCCAGCACCACGTTGCGGTTGGAAGGGGTCATAGACACAATAGTGTCGGTGATCTGCGCGGAAGCGAACATAGTGGTCAGCACCGCTGCAAAAATAAGTAAATTTTTCTTCATATTTAAAAATTTTTAATGTGAAAATATTATTCTACAAATGTCGTTGCAAAAATACACTTTTGTTTGAAAATATCAAGCAAAAACATTTCAACAAACAATTATTTTTATTTTAACACTAATTGAACAGTGTGTCGGTTGCTTTGTCGAATTAAAACTTCTTCATTTTCAAACATTTGCAATACTGTTTTCTCTGAATCGGCATCATAGTGGCGGATAGTGACCAATCGAATTCCGTCGTTGAATTTGACGATAAACTCCTTCTGCAAAGCCTCTATGCAGGGTTGCAAACGAAGCGGCACGTTGTCGGTGCAAACCGAGAAGGTGAGTGCGGAGTTCTGGATGAGGTTGATTTTGATGCGGTATTCCGAGAGGATGTCAAGGATGATGGAGAGATTTTCGACCCCGATGATGGAGAAGTCGCGCGGGGAGACGGAAATCAGCAGTTGGTTGTCCTTCACAATGTAGGAAGGAACCTCCACGTTGTCAGCCTCTTGTGTGATTTTGCTGCCTTCCATTTCGGGGAGGAAGAAGGATTTTACGAATAAAGGTATTTGCTTGTTGTGCAGGGGTTTGAGGGTCTTTGGGTGGATGACGCTCGCACCGTAGTAAGCCAATTCCACGGTTTCATGGTAGGTCAGTGTGTCGATTTTGACGGCGTTGGGGAAACGTTTCGGATCGGCGTTGAGGATGCCGGGAACGTCTTTCCATACCGTAACGCACTCAGCGTCAAGCGTGTTGGCGATGATGGCGGCCGAGTAGTCGGAACCTTCGCGACCGAGCGTGGTGGTCTGGTTCTCGGCTGTGCCCGCGATGAAACCCTGAGTCAGCACGATGCCGTGCGTCCGGTCTTGATAGTAGGGTTTGATGGTGTTGCAGACGAGCTTTTGCGTCACGGTCCAATCGACGTGACCTTCGCGGTAGGTATTGTCGGTGCGGATGAGTTGTCGTGCGTCAAGCCACTTGGTTTCAAGATGTTGTGTGTCGAGATAGACGGCGATGAGCGTGGTGGAGAGCAGCTCTCCGAAGCTCACGATGCGGTCGTAGTCATAGTCGAAATTATCGGATGTGGGACGTTGCAGCTGCTCGTTCAGCAGGGTGAAGAGGCGATCGGAGTGCATGAGAAAGGGGTTGTCTTTGCCCATAAGTTGCTCAGCCACAGACTCGTGGTTTCTGCGAAGTTCGCTTACGAGACTTTCTACATTTTCGGGGGTGTGGTAATAAGCATCTAATAGCTTCTCCATGAAGTTAGTAGTTTTGCCCATGGCGGAAATCACCACCACAAGCTGCTCATTCTCATAGCGTTGCAGAATGTTTTTTAAGTTCTCAATGGCGGGAGCGTCTTTCACGGAAGCTCCACCGAATTTAAATACTTTCATAGTTTAAATTATTCGTTTTTAAGGACTTGCAATAAAGTTGTACCCACCACACCGAGAGTGTTTTTGTCGATGTGTTCGATATTGTCGTTCAGCGTATGCCACACGGGATCGAAGCCGGTGCCGGAGGCAGCATCGTAGTGGATAATGTCGATCATCTTGAACGGAGCGTATTTATTAACATAGTAGTGGTCGTCGGTAATCACGCCGCCGGGTCTGTTTTGGAAGTACTGGCCGTGGCCGAGTTCGTAGGCGGTGGACCAGACTTTGCGGACCACGTCTTGCGCGTCGCGCAGGGAGAACTGCTCCTGCATGAATTGCGCGTTCGGACTGCCCACCATGTCGAGCAGGATGCCGTAGCTGGCCGTATATCCTTGGATATGAGGGTTTTTTGCCCAATATTGCGCGCCTAAGCCCCACCAATCACCAGGAATGGACTCACTTTCTCTCGGACCGTAGTCTTCGGCATCGAAGAAAACGATATCCACACCTACATTGGGCTGGCTCTCATGCAGTTGACGTGCGATTTCGAGGAGCACGCCAACGCCGCTGGCGCCGTCATTGGCACCGTCGATCGGGGTTTCGCGGTTGGCGGGATTAGGGTCGTGGTCGGCGAAGGGGCGGGCGTCCCAGTGCGCGGCCAGCACGATGCGCTTGGTCTTTTCGGGAGCAAAACTGCCAATGAGGTTGGCGCAGGGCCAGGATTTGCCGTCGTAGGTTTTGGCCGTAAAAGATTGGTTGTAAACGGTATCGCAATATTCGCGCAGCTTGTTAAGGAGCCAGACGCGGCAGTTTTCGTGTGCTTCCGTGCCCAACACGCGCGGACCGAAGTCGGTTTGTGCTTTCACGAAATGGTAGGCGGAATCGTTGTCGAATGCCGGCAGGGCGACAGAGGGTTGAGGGGAGTCTTTTGGGGCTTTCTTGGTGCGGTCGCAAGCGGGAAGCAGGATCGCTGCCATAGCGAGCAAAATAAATATCGTCTTAATTTTCAACATGTTATAATAGACTATAAATGATCTTTGATGTTTAAAAAATAACGGGCGAAGATACAAAAAAAGAGGTTTCAAGTTTCAAGTTTCAGGTTTCAGGACTCACTTGAAACTTGAAACCTGAAACTTGAAACAAAAAAGGCAACTGAAACAGTCGCCTTCTTTCGTGGCGGGATCGAGAGTTGAACTCGAGACCTCCGGGTTATGAATCCGACGCTCTAACCAACTGAGCTACCCCGCCTTTTTTGAGGCTGCAAAAATACACTTTTTTTCGATTGTGCAATCGTTATTGAATATTTTTATGTAAACATCTGATTTTCAAATATATAAAAAGATTGCGAGGCTATACCAATTGAATGGCTTCTAGCTCATGGCTGAGTAATTTGATGCCATTTTGCATTTTTTCCGTCTGTTTCTTACGCGGTTTATGTACCCCTGCTGCGTAATGCCACAATTGACGTTCATTAATGCCTGTGATTCGGCTTAGGGCGGCTTTCGTGAACACCCCGCTGTAGTAGTTGATGAAAGTGGCGGTGTCGATTTTGAAAACCAGTTTATAATTATCGGTCAAGGCAGGGGAAGGATTCGGATTATCTTCCAAATAAAAATCGATCGCCTCCCGTATGTTTTTTTCAATTTCTTTCAAGTCTTTTCCCACGGTGAAAATGGGTGCATCTTCCATATAGGCACTCAAATTCTTCCCGGCATGTTCTACAATGATTTCTATTGTCGCCATATTTATTTGTTATTTGTTTTTAATCCAGCTTGTTTCATAATACTATGGTAAGTACCTTTTTCAATACCTTTGCTTCCATGATTCGGTACAATCACCACTTTCCCGTCTTTTTCAAATTTCAGGTGACTTCCTTTTTGCCCTTTTATTTCATATCCATTTTTGAGAA
>JAGBPE010000166.1 GCA_017633495.1 Bacteroidales bacterium
GATCAAGGTGACGGAGTAGCAGCTGTCGGGCACGTAGTGGAGCACGCGCTGGTGTTTCGGAACCTGTGCAAAAGTGACCGTTGCAAAGCAAATCAGAATGATAGTCAATAATTTACGTTTCATAATGTTTGTTTTTATGTGACAAAATAGGATTTATGACCTCCGGAACTTGTGGAAGTCGCTGGCATCCCACGATTGGTAGAGCAGGATGTGATGAATTTCGTTGATAATCAGGATAAAGAGCCGCAAGTCGTTGTCTACGAACCATTGGATGGCGGTGTCTTCCTTGCGGCAGGCAGCGGCGAAGGTCGCTAAAAAGGTGCAATGGTACTTGTCGAGCCATGCGATAGCGGCATCCTCGTTGTCGATGGCGTTGCTGAGCACCGCGAACTCGGGGTAGCCGTTGTCGAGCAGCCACTGCAGCGCCGCCTCGTTGGAGTGTATCGCCGACGACAACGCCTCCAATTCGCGATACCCGTTGTTCATCAGGAAATCGCTGAACTTCCGATCGCCCTCCAGACTTTTAAGGAAGGCCATCAGGACTTTGGGGTCGTAATCCAATAAGGATCTCATTGGTGTATATCGAATCTTATGGGAGAATCGTACGTTTTAGACCTATTATGTTAAGAATGTACAATGAACAATGTACATTGGGGGTTCGCACGAGCTAACTTTACCGAAGTATCATTGTACATTGTACATTATACATTGTTCATTGTTTCAGACTAACCGTCTTGTTAAACACCAGTTTCTCCTCATTCGAATCCGGATCGCAGTAGAAATAGCCGATGCGCTCGAATTGGAAGTGCTTGATGGTGGAGGCTTTCTCGTAGGTGAGGCCCTCTTCCACCCAGGCTTGTGTGGTGATTAACGAGTTGGGGTTCAGGTTGTCGAGGAAGGTTTTGCCCTCTTCGCAATCGTCGGGAGCGGGCACGTTGAAGAGGCGGTCGAAGAGGCGCACCTCGGCGGCTTTGGAGTGCTTCACGGGCACCCAGTGGATGGTGGCCTTCACCTTGCGGTTGCTGTCGGGCATACCGCTCTTGGTCAGCGGGTCGTAGGTGCAGTGAATCTCGGTGATTTCGCCGTTTTCGTCCTTCACAATGTGCGTACACTTGATGATGTAGGCGTATTTCAGACGCACCTCACGGTCGATGGAGAGGCGGTAGAACTTCTTGTCGGCA
Source organism: Bacteroidales bacterium (assembly GCA_017633495.1). Lineage (GTDB taxonomy): Bacteria > Bacteroidota > Bacteroidia > Bacteroidales > WCHB1-69 > F23-D06. The sequence continues at coordinate 1,182 of JAGBPE010000166.1, forward strand.
TTCTCGCGGAAGTCGGCACGCTCAATCCACAACTCCTTGGCGAACGGAATCTTACGGATACCGGCGCTCTCGTCTTCGGGATTGTTGACGGCATCCATCATCTCCACCTGATCCTCGGGATAGTTGTCGATGATGAGCTTCACCGGATCGAGGACGGCCATCGTGCGGATGGCGGTCTTGTTGAGGTCCTCGCGGGCGCAGAACTCGAGCAGGGAGACGTCGATGATGTTGTCGCGCTTGGCCACACCGACCGTCTCGGCAAAGTTGCGGATAGCGGCGGGGGTGTAACCTCTGCGGCGCAGACCGCAAATGGTGGGCATACGCGGGTCGTCCCAACCGTTCACGTAGTTCTCCTTCACCAATTGCAGCAGTTTGCGCTTGCTCATAATGGTGTAGTTGAGGTTCAGACGCGCGAACTCGATTTGCTGTGGATGATGGATATGCAGTGCCTCGCAGAACCAGTCGTAGAGCGGACGGTGCACCTCGAACTCCAGCGTGCAGATGGAGTGCGTGATACCCTCAATGGAGTCGCTCTGTCCGTGGGCGAAGTCGTACATCGGGTAGATGCACCACTTGCTGCCGGTGCGGTGATGGTCGGCGTGCAGAATGCGGTACATGATGGGGTCGCGGAAGTGCATATTGGGCGAAGCCATGTCGATTTTGGCGCGGAGCACGCGGCTGCCGTCCGGAAACTCGCCCGCACGCATACGGCGGAAGAGGTCGAGGTTCTCCTCCACGCTGCGGTTGCGGTAGGGACTCTCGGTGCCGGGCTGCGTGGGTACGCCACGTCCCTTGCTGATCTCCTCCTGCGTCTGGTCGTCCACGTAAGCGAGACCCTCTTGGATGAGCTGCTCGGCCCAGAGGTAGAGCTGGTCGAAATAGTCGGAGGCGTAATGCTCTTCCGCCCATTGGAAGCCCAGCCATTGGATATCCTCTCTAATAGAATCCACGTATTCGGTATCCTCTTTCACAGGATTGGTATCGTCGAAGCGCAAGTTGGTCTTGCCACCATATTTCTGAGCCACACCGAAGTTCAGGCAGATGGACTTGGCGTGTCCGATGTGCAGGTAGCCGTTCGGCTCCGGGGGAAAACGAGTATATACTTTCGCATCGTTCTTCCGGTTCTGAATGTCTTCTTCGATAATTTGCTCAATGAAATTCATATTCTTCTAATTTTGGGGGTAAAAAAACAAGCCGCAAAAATACAAAATAATTGATAATGGATAATTGATAATGGATAATTATTTCCATACAACCTCCTAACCTTTTAACCCCCATAAACCTTAAACATTAAACCATAAACATATCAGATAATTTTGTATTTTTGCCGTCCTTAATTTTTAAAGTAAGTACATTAATATAAAAGGTAAATTTATGACAGAAAAATCGAAACTTGGACTGGATTTCTCACAAGTGGCTGTGGCAAAGCAGTTGGCAAAGCAGATCGCAGATCAGGTTCAGGAGTTTGTGGACGGTTACACAACCGTGACGGTGGAGCGCACGCTGTGCCGTTTGATTGGCATTGACGGCATCGACGAGAACGAAGTGCCGCTGCCCAACCGGGTGGTGGACGCGCTTCTGGAGGCCGGCGTGCTCAATCAGGGCGTGCTCTACTTCATGGGCAACGCCATTTTGGAGACCGGTGCGACCCCGCAGGAGATTGCCGAGCGCATCTCCCGCAACGAGTTGAACGTCACCGCGTTGCCGCTACATCCCATTGCGGACATCCAAAAGGCGGTGCAACCCTACATCGAGCAGTGCCTCACCCGCATCAAGGGCAACGTGGCCAAACGTAACGAATATCTGAACACCATCGGCGAAGGTCCGAAACCCTACCTCTACATCATCGTGGCTACGGGTAACATCTACGAAGACGTGGTGCAAGCACAGGCAGGTGCCCGTCAAGGTGCCGACGTCATCGCCGTGATCCGTACCACCGGTCAGAGTCTTTTGGACTACGTGCCTTACGGCGCCACTACCGAAGGTTTCGGCGGTACATTCGCCACCCAGGAGAACTTCCGCATCATGCGTAAAGCCCTCGACGAAGTGGGCGAGGAAGTGGGCCGTTACATCCGCTTGTGTAACTACTGCTCAGGACTCTGTATGCCGGAAATCGCCGCTATGGGCGCATTGGAACGCTTGGACGTGATGTTGAACGACGCACTGTACGGCATCCTCTTCCGCGACATCAACCCGCAGCGTACCCTCATCGACCAGTATTTCTCCCGTATCATCAACGGTTATGCCGGCGTCATCATCAACACCGGTGAGGACAACTACCTGACAACCGCCGATGCTGTGGAGGCTGCCCACACGGTGCTCGCTTCCGACCTCATCAACGAGCAGCTGGCATTGTTGGCCGCTCTGCCCGAAGAGCAGATGGGCTTGGGTCACGCTTTCGAAATGGACCCGACCTTGGAGAACGGCTTCCTGTTGGAGCTCGCACAGGCACAGATGAC
>JAGBPE010000167.1 GCA_017633495.1 Bacteroidales bacterium
CTTAAGCTAAAAAACCAACTCTGTTTCCGCCTTTATACGGCGGCGAGGCTGACCGTGGGTGCGTATCACCCCTACCTCGCCCCGTTAGGCATCACCTATCCGCAGTATCTCGTGCTGCTCGTGTTGTGGGAGCAGGACAACCTGCCGGTGTGTGACATCGCCAAGCGGCTGATGCTGGACACCAACACCGTCACCCCGTTGCTCCAGCGCATGGAGAAATCAGGGTTGCTCAAGCGGGCGAAGGGCAAAACGGACACGCGCCAGCGCATCGTCTCGCTGACCGGAAAGGGCAGGGTGATGCGCGAACAGGCGAAGCACATCCCCGAATGCCTGAGCGCGAGCATCTTAGAGAAAATGGGTTCCGTGGATGAGTTGGCGACGATGGTCCCCGCACTCGACAAACTCATCACAGGACTGAATGAATGGTAGAACAGTTAAAAAAATCCCAAGTCTCAAGTCCCAAGTCACAGAAAATTCGAATAAACAAACAAATATCACTTAAAAATTCAAAACAATGGCTACTATTTATGATTTCAAAGCCCAGAGCAACAAGGGCGAAGAGGTGGACATGGCGCAATACCGCGGCAACGTCCTCATGATTGTCAACACCGCTTCCAAATGCGGTTTCACCCCTCAATACGACGGCCTGGAGGCCCTGTACAAAAAGTACAAGGACCAAGGTCTCGTGATTCTCGGTTTCCCGTGCGACCAGTTCGCCAACCAGGAGCCTGGCTCCGACGCGGAGATTGCGGAGTTCTGCCGTCTCAACCACGGTGTCACCTTCCCGCTGATGAAGAAAATCGATGTCAACGGCAAGGAAGCGCACCCTATCTACGAATACCTGAAGGCGGCTGCCCCGACGGAGGAGTACAAGGGTTTGAAGGCCAAGGCTTCGGCGGCTCTGTTCAAAACCATCAGCAAGAGTGTGGAGAAGGAGAGCGACATCAAGTGGAATTTCACCAAGTTCCTCGTTTCGAAGGACGGCGCCGTCGTCAAGCGTTTCCCGCCCACCACGACTCCCGAAGAGATGGAGGCGGACATTGAATCTATGTTGAAATAAAACGTCAGAATTATGGCACATGCTTGTGAAAACTGCAAGATTCGCGCACACTACGACGCGAAACCGAAGTCTCTGATGGGCCGCTTCTGGCGCTGGCACATCAACTTCTGTCCGGGTTGGAAGAATTACTTCACCTCGCTATCACCTGAAAAACAGGCCGAGTTGCGGGAGAAATATCAATTCACCAAAATCTATGAACACTGACAGGATTCTGCCCGTTAACCGGGAGCATCTGCTGCTGATGCAGGTTTTGTGCTGGCTTGGTCCCGGCATCAAAATCTTCACAACCGGCGTGAAGGCCATGGCGGAGGTATCCAGCCACCATTCCGGACGCGTATGGTGGCTGGCCTTGATCGCCGTCGCTGTTGCCGTCGCTTTCTCGCTGATGTTCAACAACTTCGTAAAGCGATACACCCGGCGCATCCTCGACTTTCCCGAACGGAAGAAGTCGCTGTTCGCCTTTTTTGACCTACACGGCTACATCCTCATTCTCTTCATGATGGGATTGGGCATCAGTCTGAAATTCATCCCCGGAATGCCAGCGGAGTTCTTTGCCGGATTCTATCCGGGCCTCGGTGCCGCCCTCGCAATAGCGGGAATACGATACTTTTGCAGCTGGATGAAGGCGATGCGGAGTGTGTAAGAATTCGAATAAAACTAAAATGTAAATACTATGATCCTCTACTTTTCAGGCACGGGCAACAGCCTGGCCATTAGCCGCCACATCGCGGAGAAACTCAACGAAACGGTGATGCCACTTAGTCAGGCGGTGCATCAGGATTTGTCGCGGGAGCGGCGCATCGGGCTGGTCTATCCCAGCTACTGGTTCAACGCACCGCGGGCGGTGACGGAGTTGCTGCCGCGACTGCAGCTGTCCAAGAAAGCTTACGTCTTCATCGTTATCCCTTGCGGCGCACAAGCGGGCAACTCCATCCATACGGTTCGGAAACTGTTGGACGACAAAGGGTTGTCATTGGCGTATAGTCAGAAGATTCGTGTGCCCGACAACAGCGCCGTCGGCTTCGGGCGCGATCCCAACAAGCAAGTCTGGAAGTTCGGGAAATACGCCGGACGACTGGAACGTATCACCGAGGAGATAGCCGCCGGCATGCACAGTCTGCACTACGCGTGGTGGGGACCCATAGGTGCCTTGTGCGCCCGTCCAGGTGTGCTACGCCGCACATTGCCGATGCTCACGCCTGCTGTCAACCCCGACCTTTGTGTGGGCTGCGGCATCTGCGCTGACGTGTGCCCGCAAGGCAATATCGCGCTTACGGACGGCAAAGCCCACTGCGGCGGCAACTGCACGCAGTGCCTCGCCTGCGTCCACTTCTGCCCGAAGCAGGCCGTCGAGCTCAACCGCAAGCCCACGCCCAAGGAACACCAGTACCACCACCCGAAAGTAACAGTAGGGGATCTGAAAATGAATACATCTTTACAATCTTGAAACATTAAGAATTAATTATAGAATATGACTTTACAAGAAGCTATCGTTGCCCGCCACAGCGTGCGGCAATATATGGAAAAGCCCATCGAGGCGGAAAAAATCGAA
>JAGBPE010000168.1 GCA_017633495.1 Bacteroidales bacterium
CTGCCAGCAAAGCCCCCATAGCTTTCCCGTCCGTTCCGTAATCGTGGACACGCTGAATGTGCCCGTTATGTCCTGAGATGAAAATGCGCTCGTTGCCACGTGCCTCCTCCTGCGCCATGATCCAGTGGGTATTCACGAACATCAGCGAATCGCGAAGCACAACTCCCTTCGCCATATTGTCCATCACCTTCCCGACGGCGATGTTTTGAAGCAGCATATCCGCGAAATGCACCGCCTGCGCCGTCGTTGAATCGTTTAACTGCAACAAATCCTGCTTCACCGCCTCTATGACTTTCGCTTTTTGGTCGGCAGTGTAGGAAGCTGAATACTTGCCTTCTGACTTGTCCCACATCTTCTCCAAATCCGCCGTATGCAGCGCGTATGCCTTGGCGGCTTCTAACAAATACTGGTAACTGCGCTCGTAAAGTTGCATGTCGAAACCGTAGAAACGCAAATCTTCGTCCTCTGCGGCAGTAGCGTTATACTTTCGCATCCATTCGATGAGATCCGCCATCTCCTTAGTCCGGTAGATGGGAAATCCGATGGCCGCAGCGGCCTCTTCCGCCGTGCCTTTGCCACCATGAATGTACAGGTTAACCGCCTCGCAGCCACCGTAGTCGCCCTCCAGAGCGAACGCCCGCACGCCGTACTTCTCGACCATCAACTTAAACACATCCAGTTTAAGTTGCTGGAACTCAACATTTCCGTGAGTCGCTTCTCCCAACCCAATGACACGCACACTATCCGGAATGGTGATATCCGGAACATCGCCCGAATATTTCGCAAACTCCTCTGTATCAACAGCTTTAACCTTACTAAAGCCCCCGAAATATGCGTAAAAGTAAAAGAGGAACCCCCCGCAAGCAAGTAACGCCACAAGCAACACAAGAAAAACTTTGCCAATGCGGCGGCTCTTTGTAGTTTTCTTTGCCATCTCTATTGAATGCTGGCTATTAGCCTATTGCATGTTGCCGGTTACCACCGCGGTCTTACCGTTGAACTGCCAGTGCAGGGACAATTGATGTAAGGATTGCAGTCAGGAGAAACAAGTCCGTAGATAAGGGTGCTGGCACCGCTCAGACTAACATTCAGATTGGAACAAACAGTGACATCCGCTGTGCTGGCACCACTCAGACTTCCAACCACAGAAGGCGTTTCCAAAAGGGAAGCTTCCAGAGTGCTGGCACCGCTGAGGTCAATATCCATCTTCTCTTGACAGAAACCGTTCATAATGGCTTTCGAAGCGCCACTGAGGTCGACGTCAACCTCATCAGCATCCACATAACCATGGAAGTGGGAAGCACCGCTGAGGTCAATGTCCACATCATGACCGTTGAGGTTGCCCGTGAAAGAGGAGGCACCACTGAGATCAACACTACGCAGATTTGCAGTGGCTGGGATGACGGCTACGGGCTTGGTGCCGTTATACCAAGTGTTCGGTTTGAAACCTATGTGCAACTCGCCATTAACGACTTTCACAACCACTCTGTCTTGAGCCAATTCGTCCACTGTGACAACTACATCTGTCACTTGGTCGCTCACCGTCACTTGGAAAGCATCACTCGCCCTAAGTTCTGTAAAGGACTCACTGATAGGATAGTTACGAGTTGTCGGGTTTCCCCAATCTTTCGTGCAACCAAAGAATAAGGCGCACAAGGAAATCATGATCAATGTCTTTTTCATATCTCTTAATTTTAATTGTTATTCTCCCTTTCACAGACGGCAAAAATACACTTTAATCCGATGCTGCATTTTCACTTTACGGAATATCCGCAACTCTCACGAAAATCGGTCGGTGACATGCCATATTTCCTGCGGAAGGCAGTACAGAAATGGCTCTGATATTCGTAACCCAAAAGCAGACCAATCTCCGCAATGGGCCAGGAAGTGTCTTTCAAATAATTGACAGCCAAAGACATACGATGGTCAAAGAGGCATTGAAAAACCGTTTCGCCGAACTCCTGTTTGAAGGCCGACTTCAGCGTACACTCGTTAGTGCCCACCATTGTGGCCAACTGATGCAGCGAAGGCGGGTTCTGATACTGGGTCGTCATGATTTCGCGAGCCTCGTGAACTTTGTCGGAAAGCACCAAATTGACAGGGGAAAATGTATCATCGGACTCGTTGACGCTGTTGATCATCATCGAAAGGCAGTCCAAAATCTGGGTTTCCAAGTATTTTTCGGCATAGTTGCCCATCTCGTTGCAGTCCTCAATATCCTGAAACAAGCGCAGCAGCTTGCGATTTGCCTGCGTGCCGGGCGGGGTGTAGGCGATCGACTCGTTGCGCTCGAAATCCTTGCAGAAGGGGTTCAACGCCTCCGGATGGCGCTCCGCCAACTGCCGTACCACTGGTTCCGTCAGCACAATGTTGAACAACTCGAAAGTACCGCCGGCCCGACAGTGATTCACCACGATATCCTCCTCAGGAAAGAGCGAAAGGCACACATCGCCCGTGCGCCAGTGGCGGTCCTCCTGACGAGTGCGGACCATATCGCTATTTTTCGCTAACGTCATCATCAGCACAGGAATGCCCGTCCGCCTAATCTCCAGCTCGCAATCCGCAAAACTCCGGGCACTCTGACTCAGCAGCAGAAAACGCCCTACCCTATTCTCTGTCAGCAAATTACTGATATACTCATTGTCGTAATAGGTAGTGCGAATGCCATCTTCCGACACTTTCGTCAACGCCGCAGCCTCCGGGAACTGGTCCGCGGTAATCACTTTGTCGCCAACTGTAATTTTGCTCTGAATCATGATGCAAAATTACACAATTTTCGGACACAAATCAAGCTCTTGTTATTGCTCTTTACGCCCATTTTCGGGGCATTCCTGCTCCCGACTCTCCTTCCATTCCAGCACATGCGACATCACGGGCGAGAGGCGCTTGTAGGCGACGGAATCCTCTTTCACCTCGTGCTTGATGAGGATCTCCTTTTTGTCCACGCTGTCAATGAAATAGAACAGCACGCCAGCCACCAAGACCACCTTCAGGATGCCGAACAGCACACCGAGACCCTTATCGAGAAACTCGGACAACACAGGCTTGAGGGCGCGCTTCAGAATCCGTCCTAACAGGTTGACTAACACGATGGTAATCACGAAACACAACGAGAAGGAAATGGGTTTCGCCAGCGTAGTGCCGGTAAGCCACATAGCAATCAGGTCGGAGAATTTATAGGAGATAAACAGTCCCAAAAAGAGGGCCGCCAAGGAGACGATCTCCATCAAGAAGCCGTTTTTGAAGCCTTTGAAGGCGAACCAGCAGAGAGGTATTAATACGAGGATGTCGATCCAGTTCATTGTCTTGGTTTAAGGTTGATGGTTTAAGGTTTAAGGACGAAGGCGACCAGCATCACAACGTCTTCCGCAACCTCTGCGTCAGCGGTTGCGCGTAGATGAAATCGTTTAGGGTTTGGTCATCGGAGGTGAGGATGTTGTCGCTGCTACCGCGCCAGGCCAGATGCCCTTGGTAAATGAACGAAATAGTTTCGCCAATGGTAATGATGGAGTTGAGGTCGTGGGTGTTGACCACCGTCGTGGTATTGAAGTCGTGGGTGATTTTGGTGATGAGTTCGTCAATGAGCAGCGAGGTTTTAGGGTCCAAACCCGAGTTGGGCTCATCAAAGAAGAGGTATTTGGGGTTGCAGGCCAATGCGCGGGCGATGGCGGCGCGTTTCTTCATACCACCGCTCAACTCCGCAGGATAAAGCTTATTAACATTCTCTAAATCAACACATTCTAGACAGAAGTTGGCACGGTCGTGCTTTTCGCTGTCGCTTTGGTCGGTGAACATGTCCAACGGAAAGGTGACATTCTCCTCAATGGTCATCGAGTCGAACAGCGCAGAACCCTGGAACACCATCCCCATCTCCTTGCGAAGCAACAACTTGTCCTTTTCCGGCAGATTGTGGAACTCGCGCCCGCTGTAAAGCACATTGCCCTCTTCCGGCGTGAACAAGCCCACCAGACACTTCATCAGCACCGTCTTGCCCGACCCGGAACGCCCGATGATGAGGTTCACTTTGCCCTCCTCAAACTGCGTGTTGATGTCGTGCAATATCTGCTTCTCGCCGAAATACTTACAAACGTTGTTGACTTCGATCATTTTCTTTAATGTATAATGTACAATGTACAATGTACATGGGTGTAAGTATGTTTATTTGTTATTTGTTTCGAAATAACAAACTCTCTTTTCTCTTTACGCAAATAGTTATACAATTTAATGATTCTTAATGCAAACGCTTTGCTTTTGTCCAAAATTAGATTCTCTTTCATCCGTTCAAATTATAGTTATTAGTTCGATATTCATTGTACATTGTACATTATACATTGTACATTGTTTACAACATAATATCCGTAATCACCACATTCAGCACCAAAATGATAAAACTCGACACCACAATCGCCTGCGTGCTGGCCTTACCGAGTTCCAATGCACCGCCCTCGATGCGGTAGCCGTAGAAAGAGGCCACCGTGGACATGATGAAGGCGAAAATGCAGGTCTTCGTCAAAGCGTACACCACGTCGTAAACCCGGAAACAATAGGTCAGACCATCGATAAAGTTGTAGGTGGAGATGCAGTTGGTGATCCAAACCGTGAGAAAACCGCCGAACAGGGCGAAAGCGATACTGAAGACACAGAGTACCGGGATGACGATGACGGAAGCGAGCACCTTTGGCAGCACCAAATGCGATGCCGGATTGATACCCATAACCTCCAGTGCATCAATCTGTTCTGTAACCCGCATACTACCGATTTCCGCCGTGATGCTGGAGCCGAGATTGCCCACCAACAGCAAGCTGATGATGGTCGGACACAACTCCATCACAATAGAGGTACGGGCAACGAAACCCACCGTCCACGACGGAATCCAGCCGCTCTCGATTTGCAGCGCCGTCTGCATCGTGATCACACTGCCCATGGCGAGCGACACGATGCTGACAATCAGCATGGAACCGATGCCCATGGCGTCCATCTCAAAGACCCACTTCTTCAGAAACACACTCCATTTGGCCGGTTTGCTGAAGACCTGACGCAAGAAGATGAGATATTCGCCAAAAATGGCAAGGGTTTTCCGCAACATTTATTTCAATTTGATATTCAGTTCGTCCAATTGCTTCGGATCGATGGGCGTCGGGGCAGGCAACATGGTGTCGCGACCGGCGTTGTTCTTCGGGAACGCGATAAAGTCGCGAATGCTATCGCAGTCGCTGAGCACGGCGCACAGACGGTCGAAACCGAAGGCGATACCACCATGAGGCGGAGCACCGTACTTGAAGGCGTTGATCAGGAATCCGAACTGGCTCTGTGCTTGCTCTTCCGTGAAGTTCAGGGCTTTGAACATGCGCTTTTGCAGCTCCGGACGATGGATACGGATGGAACCGCCACCGATTTCGGAACCGTTGATAACCAGGTCGTAAGCGTTGGCCAGCACCTCGCCGGGACGGCTTTCGAGCCAATCCTCATGCTCGGGTTTCGGCGCGGTAAACGGGTGGTGCATAGCGTAGTAACGTTGCGTCTCCTCGTCCCACTCCAAGAGCGGGAAATCAATCACCCACATGGCTTTGTATTCGCCAGCCTTGCGCAGACCGAGACGAGTACCCATCTCCAAACGCAGCTCGCACATCTGCTTGCGAGTCTTCATCGCCTTGCCCGACAGGATCAAGATAAGGTCGCCGGCTTGTGCGTCGCAACGTTCTGCCACGGTCTTCAGATCGTCTTGTGTGTAGAATTTATCGACGGAAGATTTGAACGTACCATCTTGATTACAAAGGATATAGACCAAACCAGCGGCACCCACGCGCGGACTCTTCACAAACTCCGTGAGGTTGTCAAGTTGCTTGCGGGAGTAGTTGCCGCAACCCTCGGCCTTGATACCGATGATAAGCTCAGCCTCATTGAAGACCTTGAACTCTTTACCTTTCAACACGTCGTTAAGTTCCACGAAACGCATTCCGAAGCGGGCATCGGGTTTGTCGGAACCGTAGTATTTCATCGCATCGTTCCAAGTCATGCGCTCCAGCTTGCCGATCTCCATTCCCTTGAAAGTGCGGAAGATATGCTGCACGAGACCCTCAAACAGGTTGAGGATGTCCTCTTGCTCAATGAACGACATTTCGCAGTCCACCTGGGTGAACTCGGGCTGACGGTCGGCGCGGAGGTCCTCATCGCGGAAACAGCGCACAATTTGGAAGTAGCGGTCCATACCGGCCATCATCAGCAGCTGTTTCAAGGTCTGGGGAGATTGCGGCAGAGCGTAGAACTCGCCGGGATTCATACGGGAGGGCACGAGGAAGTCGCGGGCGCCCTCAGGTGTGCTGTTCACCAAGAACGGGGTTTCAATTTCAAGGAAACCTTGTTCGCTCAGGTATTTACGAATCTCCAAACCGAGTTTATGACGGAAAATCAGGTTGTTTTTCACCGGATTGCGGCGAATATCGAGGTAACGGTAGCGCATACGAAGTTCGTCGCCGCCATCGGATTCGTCCTCAATGGTGAACGGCGGCACGATGGCCTCGTTCAAGACCTCCAGTTCGTGCACCTCAATTTCGATATCGCCCGTCGGAATGTTCTTATTTTTACTGTAACGTTCTATCACTTTGCCAGTTACGCGAATCACCCACTCGCGACCCATCTGCTCGGCGCGCTCGCACAATTCGGGGCGCTCCTCGTGGTTGAAGGCCAGTTGCGTGATGCCGTAACGGTCGCGCAAGTCAATGAAAATCATGCCGCCCAAATGACGGATTTTCTGAATCCAACCGCTCAAAGTCACGGTCTGCTGAATATTCTCAAGCGTCAGCTCGCCACAGGTATGAGTTCTTAACATATTTAGAGAGATTTTATTCCAAAAATTCGAAGTCGCAAAAGTACATTTTTTTCGGTTATCGCTGCACCGGAATCATGCTGAATGCGCCGAACAAACCGAAACCGTTCTCGATGTTGGTGTAGGTATGCTCCGGCTCTAACAGCAAGAAATTCATGTCGAAATCGTTTTCATGCAACGTTCGCTCATACAGATAACAGTTTCTGTCGAGAAAAAGGAAATAGTACTCATTCACTGACTCCTCTTCCTCATCATCCCAATAATCGTCCTCTTCGGGCAGACCCTCATCCACCATAAACCGCATAAGCGCCCCGTCATAGCCTTCATCGGAAACATATCGATAGTCCTGGTTGTGCAAATACATCCAAACAGAATAAAAAGTCCAGTAATGAGAGATGATCGCAGGCCCGAAACCATTGCCGTAATCATAATGAGTTTGATATATTTTTTCCATCAGCGCATAATAATTCTCCTCTCCCGCCACGTCGCACCACTCGGCATACACGTCCCGGTGCGGCCAGTTGTAAATCTCGCCCAAATGCACGTCACCGTTGGCCGAAACCGTATCGAAACGGAAGCCCACATCATGCGAATAAGGAACCGTACATGAGGAAGATACTGTTTCATATCCAGGATAGGAAGCACGGATGTAATATGAATGACCTTCTTGAATCGGAAAATCCTCTTTCGTAAGGAAAAAATGCTCTTTCTCAGGTAAATATGTAGCCCGCACCCAATGTTCACCATCCGCGGAAAGTTCCACCACCCCATCGGAGAGGACATTGATTGTCTGGTCTGTATTGGTATACAACAACTTCGTGTTAGTCAAATAGATATAGTTTGTGTCCAACTGCGGACAGAGGCGACTGTAGAGCACTAACTTCTGCGTCTCATCAAATTCCCGGTCGATGGGTACATCATCGACGCAAGCGGAAAAAAGAAAAGAAAGGATTGTGGCAAAAAACACCACAAACATCCGGGATATCTTGATTCTATTCATTGTTAACATTTTTAGTCTGTTTTTATACTTTTTTGCCTATTCCCTAAAACTTAAAATGATAAGTGAAAGTCGGAATAATCGGGAAAATGCTGACTTGCTTAAGCGTGTATCGAGACTGGCCATTGACGTATGCCTGTTCCGTGTAATAGAAGAACGGATTATGATGGTTGTAAATATTGTAAATACTGACCTCGAAAATGCTCTGGCCTTTGTTTTTCGTGTGCGGCTTGATGAATTGCACGCCAACATCGAGATGATGGAATGGTTTCACGCGGAAATCGTTCTTCTTGCCATAATTTTCGATATAACCAGCATAATAAACATGGTTTTCGTTCGCAGGAAGTGTCAAATTGAGGTATTCTTCAAGTGTTTCGTCCGTATAGATGGACGTAGGCAACGTAACGGCATTACCTGTAGCGAACACCCACGACAATGAGAGGTTTATCCTCTTGGTCGGGCTGTACATCAACACAATGGAAACATCGTGGCGACGGTCGTAGCGGGCGAAGAAGGGTTCACCGAAGTTCAGGTCGTCGAACTGCTGTTTGGTCCACGACAACGTGTAACCGATCCAACCGGTAAACTTGCCAACTTCCTTACGCACAAGGAATTCCACACCGTATGACCAGCCTTTTCCTGAGGTCACATTATCCTCCCAGCGGGTCTGCGTTTGCCCCTCCAAACTCTCTTCCAAAATCTGCTCCATCAGACTCATAAAATAGGAAGAACCCTCTTTGTAGGCCAAAATATTGTCCATTTTCTTGTAATAACCTTCAATAGAGAAGAAAAGTTGCGGCTTTTTCAAGTCATAATGGAGACCAAGTGCCACTTGCTGCGAGCGCTGCGGACGAATTTTCTCCGTAACAGGCACCCACAAGTCCGTCGGAAGACCTATCGTACTGGTACTCAGGAGAATCATGCTCTGGCTCATCATAGCGTAGGAAGCTTTGATGGCTAAATTAGGCAGGAAGTTGTAGCTCATCGCCAATCGCGGTTCAGGCGAGAACCAGGTCTTGTGCGGCACGGAGAATGCTACTAACCGGACACCCGGATTGATGCGGAACTTGTTGCGGATATTGATTTCATCTTCCACATACACAGCGTATTCCAGTCCCAACTCTTTGTTCACCTGCCGCATGGTCAGCGTGTCGGCCTTCATCGTCACAGCATTGGGACGCGCCTCATGATAGGTGACCGCCGCACCTGCAAGGATATGGTGCGTGGCATTGGGATGGAAAGAGAGGTCGTACTTCAGCGTGTAGTCGCGAATGCCGGAATTGAAATCGGAGCTGAACGTCTCATTGTCGGGGTCGTTCGGACCATAATAGTACTTGTAATTCATGTAGGTGTTCATCGTATAATCGCTGAACACGAACGACATATTAGAGAATATCTTGTTGGTAAACAGATGGTTCCATCGTGCAGTGGCGGTGGCGTTCTGCCAGAAAAGACCCATCCGATATCTGTCGGTGGTTCCCATATAGCTGTCGCTTTGGGCCACATGGAACTTGTCGCGCCCAAAATAGGCACTGAGGTAAAGTTTGTCCTTTTTGCTCAGGTCGAAGTTAAATTTACCGTTCAAATCGAAGAAATAGTAGCCCGCCGTCGTGCCTCCCGTGAGATCTTTCATAAGTTTCATCATCGGAACCATGAACAGGTCGAGGTAGGTAGTACGTCCCGACAGCATAAAAGAGGCCTTGTCCTTGATGATAGGACCTTCCACCACCACGTTGGAAGAAATCACTCCGATGCCGCCCTCAACATGATAGCCCTCCTTGTTGCCGTCCTTCATGTTGATATCGATGACGGATGAGAGACGACCACCGTAACGGGCTGGAAATCCTCCTTTTATCAACTCCACTGACTTGATGGCGTCGCCGTTGAAGACGGAGAAAAAGCCCAAAAGGTGGCTGGCGTTGTAGATGGTGGCTTCGTCCAAGATGACGAGGTTTTGGTCGGGACCGCCACCGCGCACGTAGATGCCCGAGGTGCCCTCCGACGCTGACTGCACACCCGGCAACAGCAACAGCGTCTTGAAGACATCCTTTTCGCCTAACAGCATGGGGATTTGCTGTATCTCCTTGGTTGACAACTTGATGGAGCTCATCTGCACCTGCTCGGTGTTGGTCTTCTCCGCCGTAATGGTCACCGTTTCCAAAGTGGTGATTTTCGACAACTTGGCATCATATTCAAGGTTTTCGGCACTGCGTATCCACAAGGTATCATTCACATAGCCAAAACTATTGAAAACCAAGAACATACCTTCTTGGTAAGGTAACGTGAGCGTATAGAAACCGTAGGTATTGGTGGTCGTGGCTTTCTGCGAAACCGGCTCATAAACCAATCCGCCTGGCAACGACTCCAAACTTCCCTTCTCATAAAGATGGCCGCTCACGGTGATGTTCTGTGCAAAAAGCGAACTGCCCAACATCACCAATAACAGCATCCAAACTATTCTCAATGAATGAGTTACATTAATGCGATAACGTGTCATAGTCCTTTTTGAAAAACGCGGCAAAAATAGACTTTTTTCATTGCACCGCCTTTTTCCGGATGCCAAAGGTGATTCCCTTTTCTATCGATTTCCCTGCGGATTTCAGAATGAGGTAATAGAGAACAACTCCGAGTACGCCCACACCGACGCTCAGCAACTCCTTGTGTGTGAGCGCATAGCAACCAAACAACAGCATAAGCAACACAATGAGCGGCAGCACGTATGCCAACACAACCGCCTTGTTTCCTGCGGAGGTCTCCAACAGCAGCTCCACAGTTTCGCCCACCTCATATTGCTCGTTCCGGGTGTTCTTCACAGTGATACGCTCCTGCCTTCTATCGGAGGGAATGCATATACTTTTGGCGTGACATCCACTGCACGCGGAACTCACAATCACCTCCACGGTGATTTCATCACCTTCAACGGAACGCACAATGCCTTCCCTGCAGATATTGTTATCTTCGTTATTCATATTTGTTTTGTTTTTCGTGAATGCCCCACACTGCGCTTCGCTTATGTGGGGTTAATTGCACTTCGTGCGTTTTGCCCCTACGGGGCTGCTTAAGGAAGAAGTTTCATAATTATATTGGTTGGGGTTGCCCGCAACTGCTAACTACTAACTGCTAACTACTAACTAAACAAAAGTTTCGCCATCTCCTCCACCTTCGTAATCGGCACAATCTGTATCTTATAATCGGACGTGCGGATGCCCTTGAGGTTGTATTTGGAGACGAACATACGAGTAAATCCTAACTTGTCGGCTTCGGCGATGCGCTGCGCAATGCGCGTCACTGGGCGTACCTCACCGCTCAAACCCATCTCGCCCGCGAAACAGGTCTTGCTGTCCAAGGCAATGTCGGTGGCGGAAGACAAGATAGCCGCTACAATCGCAACGTTGATGGCGGGATCCTCCACACGCATTCCGCCCGCAATGTTGAGGAAGACGTCCTTGGCGCCCAATTTGAACCGACAACGCTTTTCCAGCACCGCTAACAACATATTCATACGACGGATGTCGTAGCCCGTGGCAGAGCGTTGTGGCGTACCATAGACCGCCGTGCTCACCAGCGCCTGCGTCTCGATCATCATCGGGCGGTTGCCCTCCAAAATGCAGGCGATGGCGTTGCCGCTGTAATCCTCATCGCGTTGGGAGACGAGTATTTCAGACGGATTCTGCACCTCGCGCAAACCCTCCTGTAGCATCTCGAAGATGCCCAACTCGGAAGTGGAACCGAAACGGTTCTTGATGCACCGCACCATGCGGTAACCGTAGTGCTGGTCGCCCTCGAACTGCAACACCGTGTCCACAATGTGCTCCAACAGCTTCGGACCGGCCAGAGAGCCATCCTTGGTGATGTGACCGATGAGGAAGACGGGACATGCGGTGCGTTTGGCAAAATGCTGGAACTCGGCCGCGCACTCTTTGAGCTGCGAAATCGAGCCCGCAGCAGATTCCAACAGATCGCTCTGCATCGTCTGGATGGAATCCACAATGAGGATGTCTGGCTGTAAAGCCTCTATATGCTTGAAAATCTGCTGTGTACTGGTTTCTGTCAAGACGTAACAGTGCGGTGCAGGCTCTCCTGAAAGGCGGGCGGCTCGCATCTTGAGCTGCGCCTCGCTCTCCTCGCCAGAGACATACAGCACTTTTTGTCCACGCAAGTGCAACGCCATCTGCAACAGCAGAGTGGATTTTCCGATGCCCGGCTCACCACCCAAAAGCACGATGGATCCTTTCACGATACCTCCACCCAACACACGGTCGAACTCCGCAAATCCAGTCTCTGTGCGTGGGAATTTGGTCAACTCGATGTCGTCTATCACCTTGGGACTGTTCTGCGAAACCACAGGCGAAAAACGCCCTTTCTGCGCGGGTGCAGACTCCTGCAGGATCACCTCCTCCTCGAAGGTGTTCCATTCGTTGCATTCAGGGCAGCGGCCCAGCCATTTCGCCGACTGCGCCCCACAGTTCTTGCAATAGTACATCGTTTTGCTCTTTGCCATACGTCTTTAGTTTTGGACTGCAAAGATACATAAAATTGGGTTAAAAAAAGCCCGCTTTTTGGCGAGCTTATTGTTGTTAATCATCGGCACCCATAAAAGCACCGTTTTTGTCGAATATCAATTCCAAATCGTTGTCAAGTTCGATTTCAAATCCGTTGCGTTTTTTCTCAATCTTGGTGATGAGATTCTTCGGAAATTGACCCTTCACATATTTTGTGATGGCTTCGGGAACAAGCGCTGACGGCACCGCACGTGTGCGACAGTCAACCTTTTTCCACTCACCCGCGGTGGTGAATTCTATTTCCGTGCCATCTACAAGCTTAACCTCATATTCACCATCATCCATCGTGGCGGAAAGAAATTCCACGCCACTGAAATGTTTGGTAATGAACTGTTGCGCTTTCTGTGGTAACTGAGCGAATGTAACAGGTCTGTCAGCAAACGCATACACATTAAGAGCCATAACACTCAACAATAAAACAAGTACTTTTTTCATCTTTTCAATTATTTAATGAATTTATTTTTTGTGCAAAAATAATAAAATAATAAACATAAGACTCACATGTTTTTTTATCGTTTAACCGCATGGACTTTTAAACCATAAAAAAGGGGAACCCCTTTCGAGATTCCCCTTGCGCATATTTTAGATAACGGATTATCTCAGAATCGTAACCTTGTAATTGGCAACACCTTGGTCGGTGGTGACATTCACAATGTAGGTGCCGACAGCCACGTTGAGACCGATGACTTCGTGCTCGCTGCTCACGGAACCGCTATAAATCAGACGACCGTAAGTGTCGAAAATACGAACGTTGTCGATGTTCATACCCTCGTTGTTGACGATATGGACATTCTGGTGCTCAGCGTAAACCTTGATGCTGTTCTTCACGATATCCTCAATACCGATTTCAATCGGAGTTGCCTCAGTCGTGAAGGATACAAGGTTGGACCAATCACTGTGGTTGTTGTTCGTGCAGTTAGCGCGGACTTGCCACAGATAGGTGGTGTTGGCGTCCAAACCGGTCAGCTCGTAGCTGTTACCAGAGACATTGGTGATGGAGGTCAAGTTGCTGGTGAGCGTCTTGTACTGGATATCGAATGAGGTTGCGGTCGGGTGTGACCAGTGCAACATAGCGGTAGTCTCACCGATATGCGTAGTGTACAAGGAGTAAGGCATCTCGCATTCAGCAGGAGCGAAGGTGACATTGATGGTGTGGTTAGCCGTCACATTGGTGAAGGTATAGGAGCTCAAAGCGCCCAAGTTAGCACCGTCAACCGTCACATTAGCTACCACATAACCAGCATTAGGAGCGAAGGTGAAGGTCTTGGAAGCACCGTAGTTCACCGTTTGAGTGCCCGGGTTTATAGAACCGTTAGCACCTGCAGTAGCGGTGATGGTGTAGGTCTTCATTGCCATGGTAGCCGTAATGGTCTGGTTAGCAGAGATTGCCGGGAAGGTGTAGGTGTAAGTACCGTTCACGTTCGGGACGTTGGCAAGGGCCACGTTGGAACCGTTCACTGTGATAGCAGTCACATTGTAGGCATCATTCGGGGTTATCACGAAGGCAGGAGTAGCACCGTAGAGAACGGTGGTCGTACCAGGAGTGATCGAACCGTTAGCAGGTTGGTTCACCGCAACCGTGTACTCATTAGCCTCGAATGCGGCATAGATGATGTGGTTCTCGGTTACATTAGAGAAAGTATAAGTGGTAACTGCGCCCACAGAAGCACCGTCCACGAAGACATCGCTCACGTGATAACCAGCGTTAGCGGATATCGTGTAAGCTTGAGTGCCGTTGTAAGCAAGAGTAGTGTTACCGGCAGGAGTGATCGTACCGCCGTTGCCAGCCGTTGCGTTGATCGTGTATTGATAAGCAGCGAAGGTGGCAGCAATGGTGTGATCAGCGGTCAAAGCCGGGAAGGTGTAAGCATTGACTGCACCCACAGAAGCACCGTCAACCGTCACATCTGCAATACCGTAACCAGCAGCAGGAATGATGTTGAAGGTCGGAGTGGTACCGAATGCGAAGCTACCCGTACCAGGAGTGATGTCACCGTGTGTACCGGCATTCACCGTCACCGTGTACATCTTCTGAGCGAAGGTAGCGCTGATGGTGTGATCCTCGCTGATGTTGTTGAAGGTGTAAGTGGTAGAAGTCACGTTGTCAGCTTGAGTATATGTGGTAGCAGCACCGTCAACCGTTACAGAAGCAACATAGTAACCCAGAGCGGCATCGATGATGTACACGGCATCCTGACCGTGATAGTAGTTGGAAACACCTGCAGGAGAAACCGTACCGTGAGCACCAGAGGTGGCCGTCACAGAGTGGGTGTTCTGCACGAAGAGCACTTCGTAAGTGTAGTCGGAGACAATGTTGCTCAAAGTTTCGGTGTAACCGTTGGCCGGATCGGCAACTGTCAGCTCGACATTGTTGCGCAAGATCGAAGCAATGCGGTAACCGACAGCAGGAGTGGCCGTGAAGGTGTAGGTGTAATCAGGATTATAGGTGAACTGAACACCAGGGCTGACCGTACCGTTGCCGTAAGCAAGAGTCGTGATGGTGTACTGATTGGCTACGAACATTACATCCACAGTGTGAGTACCAACTACATGTTCGAAGAAGTACTCGGTAATGTTGTTATATTCAATACCGTCGACGATAATGCTGGCCACATGATAACCAGGAGCAGGAGTGATTGTACTCCACAAGTTGGAATAACCCGGAACCGTCTCTGTGAAGGCAGCAGGATAGGTTGAGTTGCCGTCCACTACGAAATGGTTATTGATGGTACCTTGACCTGCAAGCACATTGTAAATGACCCGTGCACTGTCAACAGCAACCACCGCATTGATATCCTTGTTTTCCATAACAGGATCCAAAGTCAATAAATACTGGCCATCCAAGTTGGAAGGAACAGGAGTGACACTCATGCCATTCACAGTCATGGAAACGAAATGGTAGTTAGGAGCAAGCGTGAGAACACCAGTGTGAGAACCGCCATAAGCCACTGTCTCGTGGGCAGGAGTGTAAACAGCACCGGGAGCGTCGTTATTGTAACCAGTAGCATACAGATTGGTCACCGTGGCGTTCACGTCGTACAGATTTCCTGTGAACGTCACATTGATGACTTCGTAACTGCTAGGAGTAAAGGTATAGTACTCAACAGAAGCGTTGTCAGTATTTTCACCTCTCACAAGAGTGTTATTTCTGTAGATAGCCAAAACATGATAGCCAGCATCCGGATGGATAGTAATGGTGTATTCTTCACCTTTAGCCGCATAGACAGCACCTTGAGGATCGGTGGAACCATTGTCACCTGCATTAACTATGATGCGGGCAGTCTGTCTGACAGCGAAATCGTTGATTTCAAAACCAGCGTTGCCTGCCAAGCTGGTAGCATGGATACCGAAGTAGTAAATACCGCTTTGCGTCACATTGATGATGTTGTGAACAGTAACAAACTCGGTATTGTTGAACTCGTGAGTAGCAACCTCATGGTTCATCACATAATTGTCACCAACTTTTTCACCGAAATAAACACCGAAGTTCTCGGTCATAGCAGCGTCATTAGCCTTGTAGCTATAGGTAACATCATAAACACCAGGAGAGAAAGTGCTACCATAAACATCCACACAGGTAGTCATCAACCAATCATCAGCGTTCTCCTCATCGCTGTAAGGATAAGAAGCCACACCGTTAGCGATGGTGAATGTCACATTGTCACCATTGACATCGCGGATGAACCAACCGTCGTTGATCTCACCTTCATTGAAGGTTTCAACAAACGGGATAGTAGCAGGTAAAATGTTCAGGATAGGCTCAGCAACAAGCAGGTTGTTTTCCGGATTACCATCACCAGGAATCTCAACCCAAGCCATCAAATCGTTACTATTGTACGGTAAAGTAACCAATGTGTTGAAGGTGTAGGTCATAGATTCACCTTGAGTCAAAGGTTCGTCAAGAGTGATCGTCTCATGAACCGTAGCGCTTTGGTTTGCTTTATAGTAAACATCAATGGTGCTCACAGGATTACTACCCATTACCTTCACATCGATTGTGACAGGAATGTTGGTGAGGTCACAAGCATTCGGAATATTGTGGATAGCCGTCAAAGCGATATCGGTGGGAGCGGAACAAATATTGAAACGAATATCAGGTCTGTAAGTTCTGCGAGTACCGGTCTTACTGGATGCATTTGTCCAAGTGTAGTAGTCATTTTGGAAAGTAAGACACTTGTAACCCGTGCAGTTTGTATAGTAGAACTTATTGGAGGAGCTACCATATTGGCCGGACTCGTCATCCACACAAACCAGCAGGTTGTCAGCGCCGTTGTATGAGAAAGGCTCGTCCAATACAAACTCATTCCAACCGTGGGAGCAATTCAAATTGCCTGTGTACACCAAAGTCAGACCGCTGGTGGTCCAATCCGTTGTGGAAGAGAATTCGTTCTTGGTGGTGTGACCGAGATAAATCTTCACGTTGGTCTTCTTGGTCATCGTGCTGGAACCTTGGTAATTAAAGTAGATTTTCTTGATATCGCCAGCGGTACCCACCTCTTCGGGAGAATAAATCTGCTCACTGCGGGAATTATTGTAGTAATCATTAACAGGCGTGTAATATGCACTGCCACTCTCTTGACTGATGGTGTTGTCGTTACAAACCATAGCGGAAGCAGTGGTGAAGAACATAGCTTCAGCATAATTATTTGATGCATCGCAAGTGGCTTTCACACGTACGAAGTAGGTTGTATTCTCCATAAGAGCAGTAAGAGTAGTGGTATTTCCCGTCACCGTGGTGGTGGTCCAAGCTGCGTCCATACCAGCCATGTAGGAGACTTCGTAAGTCAAAGCAGTGTCGCCCGTCCAAGTCAACGTGGCAGAGGTGGCATTCACATCGCTCACAAGAAGGTCTGTAGGAGCATTGCAAGCGTTGCTACAATTTGCTATGAAATTGAAGATCACATCATTAGAACCGCTCAAACTGCCCTCTTCAACATGCCAAACTTGATTTCCGAAAGCATCATAAACGGTCAAACCCATCTCATCCTCATATTGATCCAAATGGAGAGTGAGAGTGACAGGTTTCGTTTCGCACAATTCAACATTCGTTGAACTGAAATAGCCACTTGTCAATGTCAGCGTAGCCAACAATTCTCCGTCCTGTTCAACAACAAGAGCACCGGCAGGATAACCACTCCATCCATCACCATAGTAGTCGGTCAACTCGAAGGTGTATTCACAACTATTTTCGCAAGGCACAGGAACAATAGCACAAGAAGGTATTATCACTTCTGAAGTGGATCCAGCAGTACCGGCGTGTGTCCATACAACATTGCCACTAGGACCCAAAACGGTCATTTCATTTTCGGATGCGTATGAGCCAGTAGTATACGTGAACACTGCATCGACACCTTCACACAAATTCACACTATAGGATGCCGAATTACCTTCACTGATGGTGTATGTACCCAACACCTCACCGTTTTGAGAAACAGTCAGGGAACCACCATTCCAGCCGTCACCGAATTCGTCTTCCAAGTTAATCGTATAAGCGCAGGTTTGTTCACAAGCAGAAGCCATTACAAAAGTGACAGGACCATTCCAAACGCTGCTTTGAGTCTCGCTACATAAAGCTTTCACATAAACATCGTATGACTCATCTTGGGTGAGACCGGTTATCGTGTAGGAAGCTGACGTGACGTTCGCTACAGTACCCGTACCCGGCTCAAAACCTTCTGCGCCATATTCCACTTGCCAATTGCTCTCTTCACCGTAAGGGGTCCAAGTGATTTCTGCCTCATTGTCGTTGTAATTCACATTGGCTGTCACATTCGTCGGAGCGTAACAATCTTGCTGAATGAATACCGTGAAATCATCCAAGTTCCAAGAATTGCCAGTACCGTTATTGCTGTGATAACGCAGCGCGATTCTGCCGCCGTTAGCTATCACATTCTCAAAGGAGAAGGGTCCCATGTAGTTACCCACGCCATTACGGCTGGAAGGTCCAGTAACATTAGCCACAAACTCGAAAGAGTTCATGTCGTTCATATCCGTGAGGATACCCAGTTCCAAAGTACCGTCAGACGGAGTCACGGCCGTTGCCCAGAAAGAGAGGCTCAAGGTATGAATGTCGTTGGTGAATGCAGGAAGAACCAAAACGTTGTCGTAACCCTTTAACTCTGCAGAGTTGGCACCGGAGTGACAAGATGAGGAATAACCACAATAGACGAAAGGTCCACCGCCATTGGTCTTCACAGGAGTTGCCCAGCAATGGAACGGTTTTTCACCGCTGCCAAGATAGCCTTCGAAGTCCTCAAACCAAGGATTGACAGCCGTCACCGTGTAAGGCGCACAATCCGTTGTGAAGCTGAATACGTTAGACCAAGTGCTCGGATAGTCGCCACAATTAGCCTTGACGTACACATCATATTCTGTTTCGGCGTTTAAACCAGTGATTTCCAGTGAGTTGTTGGTTGTGGTTACCTGCGTTCCCTCACCGATAACGAATCCATTTTCACCGAATTCAACCACCCAAGAGGTGCCAAAACCCTCTTCCCAAGTGATGGTTGCGGAATTGTCAGTGATAGCGGAAGCGGTGATAGCTGAAGGAGCCCCACAATAGACAGCTTTCGTGAAGCTGGTTTCAACCCATTCGCTGTTCACACCCTCACCACAGAGCGTTCTGACACGCACATTGAAGGTTTCGCCTTCAGGGAGATTACCAAAAATGTAGGTGGTAGCGTTATTCACGATGGCAGAATTCCAGACATCAGAACCATCTGCAGCATATTGCACCTCGTAAGAGGTAGCGTCAGCAACACCCATCCAAGTCACAACCACATTGGCGACATTGTCGTTAACCGTCAAGTTGGTCGGAGCTTTGCAAATAGCATCGTCACAA
The DNA here is from genome assembly GCA_017633495.1 of Bacteroidales bacterium. Classification (GTDB taxonomy): domain Bacteria; phylum Bacteroidota; class Bacteroidia; order Bacteroidales; family WCHB1-69; genus F23-D06. The sequence continues at coordinate 19,227 of JAGBPE010000168.1, forward strand.
ACATAGCCCGTGTAGTCAATCTTCATATTGGGAAGATCAGCACTACGACCGGTTGCAGCTGAAGTGCCAGGATGTGAAGCGTATGAAGCATCGTTGTCATTCCAACGATACATCACGGCATTGGTGTTATTGCCCGTTGCTTTGTAATACAATGACTTGTAATCATTTGCTGAACGAGAAGTCACAATCACCAAATTCTCTTGACCATTGTAGAAAAAAGGAGTGTTGAGCGTGTAGGTTTCCCAACCTGCTGCGCTACCAATAGTGGTATTGCTGGCCGAGTAAACAAGCGTCAAATCTTCCATAGGAACCCAATCCGTGGTGGAAGTGTTGTTCTCATGAGTGGTAGTACCGATGTAAATCTTCAAAGAAGAGCAATCATGTGCATTCTCGGAACTCACCTCCCAGGAAAGAGCGTTGATGTATCCAGGTGTTTCGAAAGCAGATGCAGGATAAATCATCTGAATCCATGAATTCTTATAGAAAGAACCAAAAGGAGCATAGTACGTCGTATTCGTTCCCTCACCAATCGTGACATCCACAGGTCCCATAACCACGTTAATACAAGGAACTGCGAATTGGTAAGTAGCCCAATAGCTGGCAGCCTCACCGCAGTTGGAACGCACACGCACATCGTATGCAGTGTTGGTGTTAAGATCATTCAGGGTCAGGGTGTTGGTGCTGACGGTTGTGCTCTGCCATTCACCATTGTTCACATCCTTGTACTCCACCGTCCAGGAATTCTGGTCAGCAGGAGCCGTCCAAGTCAACACAGCAGTGCGCTCATTGACCGTGGCATTGATGTTGGTCACCATCTCGCAAGTGTTCGTCAAAGCGATATTGTCGATGGCGGCGGGCTGTTGAGCGCCGTTGCTGCCGTCGTTCTTCCACGTGAAGACAATGTACTTGGCACCAGCATTGGAAGCAGGAATCAACAAAGTTTGGGTGGTGAACTCGTTCACACCATAGATACGGGTGAGATAGGTGGTAGGCAGTGTACCGGCCACGGGAGCCTCGTCCAAAACAGACACCTGCAAGAAGTCGTTTGCATCGCCCACGGTTCTGACATCGAAGGTCAACAACACATCGGAAGCGGGAAGCACCGTATACATGTAGGCATGTGAAACGGAAGCTTCAGACACGTTGTATTTATTAGTAAGGCCGTTTGAGGAAGAGATGTACAATTTGTTGTTGTCGAAACCTTGGGCTTCGCCGATGTACCATTTGTTGGTGTTGTTGCCGTTAACAATATTCCACTCGATACCGCCGTCCTCAAAGTTGCAAGCGTAAGGCGCTACAGTGCTGATAAGGTCAGCATTGCCACGCGGGAAAATCTCAATCGTGCTGTTGAATTTGCCAACAAAACCTATAACAACACCGGGCTCATTAGCAGTAAAAGTAGCATTAACTGTATTGAATTGGTTGAAAACAACCATCGTATCTCCGCCTTGATAGAACTCAATCGTTTTGGCAGCGCTGTTACCAGTGGTGATGGTTTTTCCCTGGAATGCACCGTTGCGGAGAGCCACCAATTTATACATATATTGAGCAGGGTTTGCCTTGATATCGGCAATCGTGGTCACAATAGGTTTAATGGCAGTGCCGGGAGTACCTTCAGCAGTGTTATCAGTAGGAACAAATTCCACCATACCATTATAAGGTTTCAGTGTTCCGTAAATACCTCCGGAAATCACATCACCATTATTGTATTGGGTAGAAATTTTATTGTGATCATCATAGACATACAGACCGCCTGTTGTGTCTTGCACAAACATGCTTTTGCCTTGACGCCATACATATTGCACATCGCCGGTGAGTTGATAGATGGTGCTGTTGTCAGAATTAGCGTTCACTAAAGCAGCAATGTTGGCCAATTGCACCGGAAGAGTAATCGTAATCGTAGCAGTAGTACTGGTTGCACCTTCCAGAACTGCATATGCGGAAATAGTGGAAGTCGTGGAAACTGTGAAAGGAGCATTATAAAGAATAGGCTCTCCACCATTGATGGAGTAGTAGATGTTTGCACCAGGAGCGGCTGTCAAAGAAACCGTCTGCTCGGTATAATACGTACCTGATGGAATTGAAAAGGTAGGAGCAGCCAAAGCGGGAGCCTCACCCCATTTGTAGAATGAAAGTTCCTGCTGATTGTGATTGCCATAGCATGCAAAACGGGGGCTACCGGTATTGTAATTCAAATAACGTCCGCTGGTAGCTACATTCTCCAGCAACCAGTTGCCATCGTCATCCAACGTGGCAGTCCAACGAGCCTTATCCGACAATTCGGCTATCATGTAAGCAGAATTGCCTGATCCAGAATAAGCGGCATACATGTTGGCCGCCTCGTTGTACAACGTGATTTGACCATCACTCACAGAAACCAGCCAAACAATATCCGCAGTGGGATTGTTAAAAACGGCATCTGTTTTGAAGATGTACTTTGTTCCTGACGTTGACACCTGGTTCTGCATCGCGAATTCACCCGTTTGGTTGGTGATCACGTAATAACCAGTTGTCAATTCGTCAACTGAGTTAATCTTGGTAAACAATCCAGTGCCGTCATAATCGGCAAAGGCATTACCCACCGCCAACAATGTAATCAGCATGAAAGCGGCAAAGCGCTTGACCTGTCCGGTCAGCCTCTTAAAGGTGTAAACTTTTCTCATAACTTGTTGATTTTTATGAATAATGAATTTGTTGATTCTCAAATATCAATCCTTTATATTACACTCTTCTTGCAAAACACTATACCATTTTACAAGCTGCAAAAATACTTTTTTTTAAATTGCAATGGTTGAAAAAAAAATTTTAGACCCCCTCAAATACCAAAAAAAAATTACACCAAAGACACGCTTTGTTCATTGAAAAATGCTATCTTTGCCCCCGAATTTAAGAACTTAAATTATCCAATGTTATGGCAAAAGACAATATTACCATGAGCTTGAATCCGCTCGTGAATTATTTCAAGAAAAGTCCTAAGGAATTTACCAAAGCGGACATGATTAAGTATGTGGAGGAGAACAACATCCCGATGGTGAACTTCCATTACGTGGCCGGCGACGGACGTATCAAGACCCTCGGCTTTGTGCTCCACAGCCGCGACTATCTTGAACAGATCCTCTCCAACGGCGAACGCGTCGACGGGTCCAACATCTTCCCGGCTTTCATCCATGCCGGCTCCAGCGACCTCTACGTCATCCCGCGCTTCTCCACCGCTTTCCTCAACCCATTCACGGAAATCCCCACCCTCTCTTTCCTCTGTTCTTACTATAACAATGAAGGAAAACCCCTGGAAAACTCTCCTGAATATATCTTGCGCAAGGCTGCCAAGTCGTTCACCGAAGTGACTGGCAACTACTTCCAAGCCATGGGCGAGCTCGAATATTACGTCATCGGCGAAGAAGACGACCTCTTCACCATCCCCGATCAGAGAGGTTACCACGAATCCTCTCCATTCACCAAATTCGAGCATTTCCGCGCTGAGTGCATGCTCAACATCGCCAAGATGGGCGGCCTCATCAAATACGGACACTCCGAAGTGGGTAATTTCACCATGGATGGCAAGATTTACGAACAGAACGAGATCGAGTTCCTCGTCACCGATGTGCAAGATGCTGCCGACCAGCTGATTCTGGCCAAATGGATCATCCGTAACCTCGCTTACGAATATGGTTTCGACGTCACCTTCTCCCCGAAGATCACCGCCGGCAAGGCTGGTAGCGGTCTCCACATCCACACCTGCATCGTGGACGGCAAGGGCAAAAACCAGATGGTGACCAAGGGCAAGCTGAACTCCATCGCCAAGACCGCTATCGCAGGCTACATGACCTGCGCCGGTTCCTTGACCGCTTTCGGCAACACCAACCCGACTTCATATTTCCGTTTGGTTCCTCATCAGGAGGCTCCCACGTCCGTATGCTGGGGCGACCGTAACCGCTCCGTGCTCGTGCGCGTGCCGCTGGGCTGGACCCACAAGAACGACATCGTGGCTGAACTCAACCCTCTGGAGAAGGCCGTCAACAAAGACCGCTCCCAGAAACAGACCGTCGAATTCCGCTGCCCGGATGGCTCCGCTGACATCTACTTGCTGTTAGCCGGTCTCGTCTGCGCCGCCCGCCACGGCTTCGAAATGGAGAACGCTCTCGAATTCGCTAACGACACCTACGTTGACGTCGACATCCACCGCGCTGAGAACAAGGCTCTGGTCGAGAAACTAGCCCAACTGCCCGCTTCCTGCTGGGAGTCTGCCGACGAACTGAGCAACCACCGCGAAATCTTCGAAGCTCACGGCGTTTTCGACCGCTCCATGATCGACGATATCATCAAACAACTCAAATCCTTCAAAGATAAATCCATCCGTAAAGAAATCGCCAAAGATCCTGAATTGATGGCGAAGATGGTGAAGGAATATTTCTACTGCGGATAAACTTAATTGGTTTCAGGTTTCAAGTTTCAGGTTTCAAGTTTCAGGTAATTACTTACTATTGAAACCTGAAACCTGAAACTAATTCCCTCTGTAGAGACGATGCGCGCATCGTCTCTACGTGTTTTAAAAGGTCACGATAATAAAAATCTGCCACCTGACGTGATATTTTCGCCATTCCACGCGTCTAATACAAATAGGGAGGCATAACAAAAAAAAACACAAAAAAAAATTTCAAAAAAGATTGTTGTATAAAAAAATGTATCTTTGCCACTCAATATGTTATGATTAAATAGGTTAAAAATATAGAGTATGAAACAGTTTCTACTTTCCATCATATTTGTGTTAGCAGGTTTACACGTCGCATTGTGGGCGCAGAACAACAATGTGACTGTGCAATCGCTGCAAGGCACCCACATCGACACCATCCTGAAATATCACCTTCAGGGTGAAGCTGTGGAAATCACCAACGGCAAGTTCAACAACCAAACGGGCAACGTGACCTACAATCAGATCGGCACTTTCCAACGGAACAACTATACCCAGTTCCCGTTCGACTCAGGTCTGGTGATGACCACCGGCGCAGTCACAATAGCCGCTGGTCCGAACAGCTCTGATGGTTCCTCAAGCGCTATCACCAACTACTACACGGATCCCGTTTTGCAACAGTCGGGCTTGGCAACTGCTTCTCTATACAGCAGCGCAGCACTGGATTTCGACTTTTTAGCCTATGCCGACACGTTTGCCTTCAACTACGTCTTCGGCTCCGAAGAGTATCCGGGCTTTGTGTGCGCTACCTTCAACGACCTTTTCGTCTTCTTTCTCACCGGTCCCGACCCTGTGACAGGACTCACCACTACCAAAAACGTGGCTGTGGTGCCTGGCACTGTTACCGCTGCCAACCCCGCTGGGCTGCCCGTCTCCATCAGCACAATCAACGGCGGCAACTGCGGTTCAACCAGCCCCTGTTACTGTGGCACATACTCCTCCTACTATATCTCCAGTACTTCTGGCCAAAACGGTGTGGAATATAACGGCCGCACAGTGGAACTTACCGCCGAGGGCAAAATTTTAGCCTGCGCAACCTACCACATGCACCTCGCCATCAGTAATGTGGGCGACAACTCTTACGACTCCGGCGTTTTCCTTGAAGGTAAGAGCTTTAACAGTAGTATTGCCACAAAACTCATGATGCGCAACACCTACTGTCTGCACGAAGATATCGTTTTCGACTACATCTCCGACCCGGTGGACACTGTTTTTGTGATTACACCAAGCAACGATACGATTTGGGATCAGCCCTTTACATTGCACGATGCCGATGTGAGCGACAGCGGTTGGTACTATCTCTGGGCCCACGCCGATCTGCCTTGTGTGAACCTCTGGACCTACGACAGCATCTTCATCCACGTGGTCAACACCTACAAACCCGACCTTGGTCCCGACCAATGGCTCTGCACCGGCGAAGTGGCTGTTCTGAACCCCAACTATACGGACACAAACGCTACCTTTTTCTGGAACACCGGTGATATCACCGACCATATCGAAGTAATCACCTCCGGTGAATACATTCTCGAAATCGAGATGCCCAACGAGGAAACACACACCACCTGCCGCAGCTCTGACACCGTGCTGGTGAATTTCTGGGACCTGCCGCAAGTGGACTTCGAAGCTGACGTCACCTCCGGCTGCACGCCCGTCATCTCCCGTTTCACCAATCTTACGAACACCCCTTCCGACACCATAATCTGTCAATGGTATGTGTTCAATGAGAACGGCATCATAGAATACTCCTCGGAAACCAACCCGATTTTCCACTTTGAAGATGCCGGCATCTTCTCCGTGAAACTGGTCGTCACCACCGCCGAAGGATGCAAGGACTCCCTTGTCAAATATAACTATATCTCCACCGCACCGCAACCGAGCGTAGATTTCGTCGCTAACCCCGAAATCTGCATGATGAGCGAAAACAACGGTGAAATTACATTCACGGCCTATATATCCGACAACGTCACCGACAATCCCAGCAACCATATCGTTTGGACATTCGGAGACGGACAAACTACTGAAAGTGAGACCAATACATCGCACATTTACTCCAGTTGGGGTGATTACACCGTGACGTTGGCCCTGACCACTGAATCCGGCTGCGGCGACTCTGTCAGCCACGTGGTAGTCATTGAAGAGGACCTGCGCTTCCCGAACGTCATCACACCCAACGGTGACGGTATCAACGACGTGTGGGCCATCGAGAACCTCAACACCGAAATCAACCCCGAAGATCCCGACCATTACCGCCACAACGAGCTGCGCATCAGCGACCGCTGGGGTAAAGTGGTATATCACGTCAAAAACTACGATACTTGGTCCAAAGACGGACAAATAAACGTGGGAAACAACGTCTTCTCCGGCGAAAATCTCCCCGATGGCGTCTACTACTACTCTTTCAGCTACAAAGGCAAAGCGAAGACCATCTCCTGGAACGGATCCATCTCGATTGTACGGTAGTTGGCCTTTGGCAATTAGCTATTGGCTGTTGGCCAACTGCTAACTACTAACTCCCAACAACAAAGCTCCCACCAGTAGTCCCAACCCCATCGTAATCCCTTTCATAACTAAGAAATTGCGTCTGGATTGCGCCATCAGCGGAATGCCGGCATGA
>JAGBPE010000169.1 GCA_017633495.1 Bacteroidales bacterium
AAAGATATAAAATAATTTGTTATGGGGAGTTAGGAGTTTAGAGTTAAGAGTTTGGAGTTTTGGGGGCTGACATTTTGTCAGGGAATTCGATGAGGAGATGAGGAGATGAGAAGATGAGAGGAGGAGAGGAGAAGAGGATTAAGGGATTATTTGGAGTGGTTGTTGCTGGAAAGTTTCTTTTGTTTTTGTGAACGGAGACCGATTAGCATTTTTCGAATAGTGTCAATGGTGGATTTGCATTCAAGTAGTTGATTTTCTGTGATATAATTCAAATCAAATGCCAGGATCAGCTGGCAATACACTTCCATCAATGAAGCAAATGCAATTTCAATAAATCTAATTTGTTCTTTAATGGACGTGCGATAATTACCTTCTACAATATTGGAAGGTATAGATATGGCAGCACGGCGTATTTGATCCCCCAGTCCAGATTTATCATAATAAGGGAATTTGTTTTGAATCTGATAAATAGCTGACACCAATTTTCTTGATGCTTTCCAAACTTCCAGATTTTCAAAAGAATAAGTTTTCATAATGACAAAAATTTTGTTTGCATAAATTTCCGCAAAAATAATATTTTTTTTATTATCAACAAATATTTTGTTTGTTGTCTCTCAAGCACCTCCTTTTTCCCTCTTTTTCTCTCCTCATCTTTTCCTCTCCTCATCTTTTCTTCTCCTCATCTTTTCCTCTCCTCATCTTTTCCTCTCCTCATCTTTTCCTCTCCTCATCTTTTCCTCTAGTTTGGCACAGAATTTGCTATAACCTCCGCCGTTGAAAAAAAACGAATAATCAACTAAAAAAATAAACAATATGAAAAACATCAAACCTTTAGCAGACAGAGTTTTAGTGAAACCTGCAGAAGCTGAACAGAAAACCGCTGGTGGCATCATTATCCCCGACACCGCCAAGGAAAAACCCCAACAAGGCACCGTTATCGCGGTCGGTCCCGGTAAAAAAGACGAACCCATGACCGTCAAAGTCAAGGACACCGTACTCTACGGCAAATACTCCGGCACCGAAATCCAACTCGACGGCGAGACTTACCTCATCATGAAAGAAAGCGACATCTACGCAATCTGCAAATAAACCTTAAACCTTAAACCTTAAACTTAAAAAAAATGGCAAAAGACATTAAATATAACTGGGAAGCCCGTGAGGGTCTGAAAAAAGGTGTTGACGCATTAGCTAACGCCGTAAAAGTGACACTGGGACCGAAAGGTCGTAACGTCATCATCGACAAGAAGTTCGGTGCACCGCAAATCACCAAAGACGGTGTGACGGTCGCTAAGGAAATCGAATTGCAAGAACCCATCGAGAACATGGGTGCGCAGATGGTGAAGGAAGTTGCCTCCAAGACCAACGACCAAGCTGGTGACGGTACTACCACCGCTACTGTGCTCGCACAAGCTATCTTCAACACCGGTCTCAAGAACGTGACCGCTGGTGCTAACCCGATGGACCTCAAACGTGGTATCGACAAGGCCGTCGCTAAAGTCGTCGAGAACCTTAAGGCTCAATCTGTGGAGATTAACGACAGCCACGAGAAAATCGAGCAAGTTGCTACCATTTCCGCTAACAACGATTCTGCAGTAGGTAAAGTGATTGCCGAAGCTATGCAGAAAGTGAAAAAAGAGGGTGTGATCACCATCGAAGAGGCCAAGGGCACCGACACTTACGTGAAGGTGGTCGAGGGTATGCAGTTCGACAGAGGTTACATTTCTCCTTACTTCGTGACCGACACCGAGAAGATGGAAGCTGTCTATGACACTCCTTACATCCTCATCTACGACAAGAAAATCAGCAACATGAAGGAATTCCTGCCGATTTTGGAGAAGGTTGTCCAAAGCGGCCGTCCTATGCTGATTATCTCCGAAGACGTTGACAGTGAAGCTCTTGCAACACTCGTTGTGAACCGTCTGCGTGCTGGCCTGAAGATCGTGGCCGTGAAGGCTCCCGGCTTCGGTGACAGAAGAAAAGAGATGCTGGAAGACATCGCCATCCTGACCGGTGGTACTGTGATTTCCGAGGAGAAGGGTTACAAGCTGGAAGATGCTACTATCGAAATGCTCGGTACAGCTGAGAAGATCACCGTTGACAAGGAGAACACCACCATCGTCAGCGGCAAGGGCGACAAGAAGGCTATCGAGGCTCGTATCGCCATGATCAAATCCCAAATCGAGAAGACAACTTCCGACTACGACCGCGAGAAACTGCAAGAGCGTCTTGCCAAAATGGCAGGCGGCGTGGCAGTCATCTACGTGGGTGCCGCTTCCGAAGTGGAGATGAAGGAGAAGAAAGACCGCTTCGACGACGCTTTGCACGCAACCCGCGCTGCTATCGAAGAGGGTATCATCCCTGGCGGCGGTGTGGCTTACATCCGCAGCATCGCAGCTATGAAAGGCCTCAAGGGCGACAACGAAGACCAACAGATCGGTATCGACATCGTGCGTCGCGCTCTGGAAGAACCTCTCCGTCAGATCGCTGCAAACGCTGGTAAGGAAGGTTCTGTGATCGTGAACGCTGTTGCCAAGGGCAAAGGCGACTACGGTTACAACGCTCGCATCGACGAGTATCAGCACATGATTGAGGCTGGTGTCATCGACCCGACCAAGGTCTCCCGTGTGGCTCTTGAAAACGCAGCTTCCATCGCAGGTATGCTGCTGACCACCGAGTGCGTGCTCGCCGAAATCAAGGAGGAGACTCCTGCTATGCCTGCTGCCGGCATGAACCCCGGCATGGGCGGCATGTACTAAAATCCAGAATTCATAATTCAAAATTCATAATCAAGGGTGTCCGAAAGGATGCCCTTTTTTTGTGCTTAAAAAAATTCTATCTTTGCCGCGAGTTATGGAAAAGAGATTCAACCTTAAGGAGAAAATAGCAGAGTTCAGGGCGTGGCAGGAGCGTCCGCGCGAGGTGGCGGCAAACTCCCAAGAGGAGCATGAGTGCCTCAACTGCCATGATCATTACACGGGCAACTACTGTCCTCGTTGCGGTCAGGCGGCCACGACCGACCGTTTCTCGATGAAGGTCGCGGCGGAGAACTTCGCCGATGCTTACGGGATGGGCGAACGCGGCATGTTCCGCACCATCCGGGATCTCATTCTGCGTCCCGGCTACCTGATTCTCGACTATCTCCATGGCATGAGGGCTTCCTATTTCGCTCCCTTCAAGCTCTTTTTCCTGCTCACCGCCATTTCCCTCCTCGTGACCCACGGAATCAACATCAAAGGTCAGAACCCATCTGCCGATGAAGACATGCAATCCGTCGTTCAAAAAGTGGAAGAGAAAAGAGCAACAGAGGGGGCCAACACAGTGGAAATGGATGCCTCAACGGTTGATGATGGGTTGACGGAAGAAGAAAATCAGCTCGGTGAACGAGTGAAATCCATCTTTTACAACACGGTGGATGCAATTGCACGTTTCCAGGAACGTTTTTCCAGCATTTTCATGTTGCTGATGCTGATGTTACTGTCGGGTTATCTGTTCCTCTTTTTCCGACATAGCCCTAATATCCCTGATCTGCGTTATGCCGAGTTTTTCATTGCGCTGCTCTATATCACCAATATGTACACCATCTATACGATTGTGTTTGATTTTTTCTGTCTTAATAAGCTATCCGTACTCTCAATTTTCCTCACTCTGATTCCTCTTAAACAGATGAGTGGCTACAGTTGGTGGCGCACCACCCTGAAAACCGCTATCGCCACCATCAGCATGTTTATTTTGCTTATAGTGCTCCTCGTGCTGGCATTGCTTGTGATTGGCTTGTTAGTGAAAAAGTTCGGCTGAGCGCAATTATGAATTATGAATTGTGAATTGACAAATGGATACTTACCGTTTTAGAAAACAGATCCACCGATTGCCGGGCAAGGTGATTCACCGTGTGCCGCTGCCGGATCCGCAGGTGGTGGAAGGACATCAATCGCGGGAGAAAATCGGCGAAATATGCCGAGAATGTGGCTATAAGCAGGTGCTGCTGGTAACCGACCAAACCTTGCAAAAACTCGGCTACGAGCAGAAAATTGTGCAATCGTTGGAAGAGGTTGGGGTAGGGTGCACGCTCTTCGCCGACATCAATTCCGAACCAAATATTGAGCTCATTGACGCGGGTCGCAAAATCGCGATGGAGTGTCAGGCCGAGTGCGTGATTGCCCTCGGTGGCGGCTCGGTGATGGACACCTGCAAGATGATTGCCGCTGGCGTGAAGATGCCGCATCTCAGCACTAAAACGCTGTTACGCAAGTTTTTGGTAGTGCCGGGCAAAACGCTGCCGATGATTACCGTGCCCTCTACCGCGGGTACGGGTGCGGAGGTGACCGTGGGCGCGGTCGTGACCAACGCACGCGGCACGAAAGGTTCCACGGTGATTGTCGGTTTGGATGTGACGCACGTGATCCTCGACAGCGAACTCACCATCCACGCGCCGCAGCTGGTGACCGCTGCATGTGGTATGGATGCCCTTAGCCACGTGGTGGAGGGCACGCTGAGCGATGTGGCGGTCTATGTGGAAGATGCTTACCATTCGTTGGAGGGTGTGCGGCTGATTCTGCAGCATCTGCCCGTGGTGATGCGCGAGCCGGAGAATATAGAGTCGCGGCTGGCGATGTGTCGCGCCGCCATGTACGGCGGCAACGCTATCAACACGCAGCTGGCTGGCTATATACACGCCTTCGCGCACAGTATCGGGGCCAAATACCACATTCCGCACGGACAAGCGATTACACTGATGATGCTGCCCGTGTTGAAGTACCAGAAGGCGGCCTGCCTGTCGAAATTCGCGATGATGGCACGCTATTGTCGGTTAGTGGATGACCACGTGGACGATCGACACGCCGCTGACAAGTTCCTACAGGCCATTTCCGACCTGATCGTCACCTGCGGTCTGGACAAGATGGTATCGCCCGTTCAACCAGCTGATTACGAGGAACTCACACGCATGATCGCCGCCGACTCCATCAACTACTCTGCTCCGGTAACGTTTAGTGACGAGGATATCCGAAAGGTGCTGGAGCAGTTAGCAGTTAGCAGTTAGTAGTTAGCAGTTACGGGCAACCCCAATTCCCCTTCTATTATAGAAGGGGTGCCCGAAGGGCGGGGTAGTAATATAAAAAAGCTTCCTTGAGCAGCCCCGTCAGGGGCAAGAGCTCGGTAGAGAAGATGAAAAGCAGAAAGAACAACCAATTATAATCAATAAAATGAAAAAAACAATCTTATCCGTGTTATTTTTAATAGCCGCAGCGGCTGTTTTTGCGCAAAAAGAGATGACCTTCGTGGTGGAAGGTCCCGAACAATCCTATAATCAAGTGCGCGTTGTGAACGAAACCTCCTACACCGACTTCCATTGCCGGGTGGTCGTCCTCAATGAGGACAAAACCGTGAAAGAGGTCTATGGCGACTACTCCCTCAAGGAAAAAGGCGACTCGGATTCCAACACAAAAGGTACTAAAAACAACAGAATCCTAAAAGGAACGCCATTAGCAGTCAAATTCCCGAAGAATTTCAACCACGAACTCTCCTTCTATGTGGAATACCGCGACTACCCCGCATTTGACGTTATCATCATCCATCTCACCGACAAAGACGGCGGCTACGACGAATATTAATTAAAATTTTTTCCTTGAGCAGTCCCGAAGGGACAAGACGCACGAAGTGCTAGTAACCCCACATGAGCGACGAAGGAGCGCAATGTGGGGTCGTGAAGAACCCCGAAGGGACAAGAGCTCGGTAGAGCAATTAACCCCACATCATGCCATATAACGAAAAAGAAATAGAACAAATCGTCGCCGCGCAGCGCAAATTCTTCCGCACAGGCGCGACACT
>JAGBPE010000170.1 GCA_017633495.1 Bacteroidales bacterium
GAACGGCACCACCTACAACGAATCCGGCAATTATACGTCCTATAAAACCAACGTGGCCGGTTGCGATAGCGTGGTAACCTTGCACCTTACCATCAACCAACCCACTACAGGAGACACAACTGCTGTTGCTTGTGAGACTTTCACATGGGATGGAATCACCTACACGGAATCTGTCAATTATACGTCCTATAAGTCCAATTCCGCCGGTTGCGATAGTGTGGTAACCCTGCACTTGACCATCAACAATCCCGTACACACTGCTGTCACGGAAACCGCTTGCGAGAGCTTCACTTGGAACGGTGAAACTTACACTGTCAGCGGAGACTACACCTATTCGCACACCGACGCTAACGGTTGCACGCAAGTGGACACCCTGCATTTGACCATCAACCAGCCTACATTCGATGACACCACCGCCGTAGCTTGCGAGAGTTTCACCTGGCATGGAAGCAACTACACACAATCTGGTAATTACACAATCTATACGACCAATGTCGTCGGCTGCGACTCCGTGGCGACACTGCACCTCACCATCAACCAGCCTACTACCGGCGACACCACCGCAACAGCCTGCGAAAGCTTTACTTGGGATGGCAACACCTACACGGAGTCCGGCAATTATACGTCCCATAGGACCAATATAGCGGGCTGCGATAGCATGGTGACCCTGCACCTCACTATCAACCAGCCCACCACCGGCGACACTACCGCAACAACCTGCGAAAGCTTTACTTGGGATGGCGTCACTTACACGGAGTCCGGAAATTATACGTCCTATAGGACCAACATAGCGGGCTGCGACAGCGTGGTGACCCTGCACCTCACTATCAACCAACCTACCACCGGCGACACTACCGCAACAGCCTGCGAAAGCTTTACTTGGGATGGCGTCACTTACACGGAGTCCGGCAATTATACGTCCCATAGGACCAATATAGCGGGCTGCGATAGCGTAGTGACCCTCCACCTCACCATCAACCAGCCTACTACCTCTGAATTCACCATCGAGACCGCCGACAGCTGCTACGAGTGGAACGGCGAACTCTATTGTACGTCAGGGGATTACACGCAGACGTTGACCGACGCGAACGGCTGCGACAGCACCGTTACGCTCCATCTCACCACCAGCGTGGGCATCCCGACGCACGAGACGGTCGCTAACGTTTACCTCGCGCCGAACCCCGCGAAGAACATCTGCCGCGTCATCGGACTCAGCGATCCCTCTTGCACCGTACACCTCTACGACATGAGAGGCCGTCTGATTCTACGTGAGGCCGGTTCCGAATTCGACGTAGCGATCTTACCCACAGGCGTTTATATGGTCAAAGTCTTCACCGACGACAAAGTCTTCAACCTAAAACTGATCAAACAGCAAACACACTGATACCCAACAAAAAAGAGGCTCATTCGCATGGGCCTCTTTTCGTATTATCTACTACGCTATCAATTAATTGTTCAACAGCACCAGCTTATATTCTGCCGGCAGCGTGAAATTGCGGACAAACTCCTCGGGATTCACCTTTGCAGCGAAGTTGAAGAAGTCGGAATGGAAGTTCTGATCCTTCTCGAAAATGCGGATGTTGAACGGTGTTTTACCGGAATATTTGTCCAGCATATCTTTGATATGCAGCGCCAAACCGCCCGTGATGTCGCGCAATTGCAACTGCAGCTGCACGCCCTTGCAGAGCTTCTCGTACACCTCGTTGATGGGGTAAATGTAGACGGGATTCACATCGTAGCGTACCACCGTCTGCTGGGTGTTCTTGTCGACCCAAGAGTTCTGCTTCACGGAAGCGTTCACAAACACGCGGTTGCCCGTTTTCAGTAGCCATTCGTATTTCTCGAAGTTGGAGCCGCGCAGGAACCATGTCCACGTACCGCTGTTATCCTCCAAAACCACCTTTCCGTAAGGATTTCCGGTCTTGCTCACCCCCGACATCACACTGCTCACAATGCCAGCCACCTGCACGCCCTTGCCGCTCTGCACGGTACGCGCCAGGAAGTCCGTATCCTCCATCACCGACATATCAGCGTTGGTGAAGCTGTCGATGATCACCTGATACTCCTTCAGCGGATGCCCGGAGATAAAGAACCCCGCCACCTCCTTCTCGTACTTGAGCTGGTCGTAGTAGTTCCACGGGTCGCACTGCGGGAAGATGAACGTATCTTCCACTGCGCCAGCCGAATCGTCGGCCATCTCCGCAAAGATGTCGATCTGCGTGGCGTGCTGTTCTTTCGACGAAGCTCGGGCAATCAGCATGTCGATGGTGTTGCGACCCTTGTCATTGGTGATGAAATACTGCGCCCGGTGGATGTCGGTGAAGCAATCGAAAGCGCCGGCGTATGCCAGAGACTCCAAACAGCGCTTGTTGCAGCTGCCGAGGTTGACGCGCTCGAAGAAGTCCATGATGCTGGTGTAAGGACCGTTGGCGTTGCGTTCCTCCACAATGCTGCTCGCTGCGCTGAATCCGACGCCCTTCAACGCCGCCAGACCGAAACGGATATCACCGTCCTTGTTCACAGTGAAGGTCTGGTCCGATTCGTTGATATCGGGGCCCTTCACCACGATGTTGCTCTTCTGGCAGTCGTCGATGAAGGTGGTGATTTTCTTGATGTCCGTGACGCTGTTCGTCAAGTTGGCAGCCATGAACTCGGCGCGGTAATGCGCTTTGAGATAGGCTGTTTGGTAAGCCACCCAAGAGTAGCAGGTGGCGTGCGACTTGTTGAAGGCGTAGGAGGCGAACTTCTCCCAGTCGGCCCAGATTTTCTCCAAAACCTCTGGATCGTGACCGTTGGCCTTTCCGCCCTCGATGAACTTGGGTTTCAATGCATCCAACTTGTCTTTCAGCTTCTTACCCATAGCCTTACGCAGCGTGTCGGACTCGCCGCGGGTGAAGTTGGCTAACAATCGCGACAGTAACATCACCTGCTCCTGGTAAACGGTGATGCCGTAGGTGTCCTTCAGGTACTTCTCCATCACAGGGATGTCGTAGACGATCGGCTCGCGACCCTGCTTGCGGTCGATGAACTGCGGGATGTAGTCCATCGGCCCCGGACGATAGAGGGCGTTCATAGCGATAAGGTCCTCGAAGGTAGAGGGTTGCAGCTCGCGCAGATACTTCTGCATACCGCCCGATTCAAACTGGAACGTACCCACAGTGTCGCCGTCGCAGAAGAGCTGGTAGGTCAATGGGTCGTCCAGCGGAATATGGTCAATATCGATATCTATCCCCTTGGATTTCTTGATGTTAGAGATGGCTTCCTTGAGGATGGTGAGCGTGGAAAGCCCGAGGAAGTCCATCTTGATGAGGCCCACATCCTCGATGACGGAACCTTCGTACTGCGTCACGATGATATCCTCCTTCGCCTCCTTGTCCTCCACGGTGGAGAGCGGTGCGAACTTGGTGAGGTCGTCGGCGCCAATGATGACGCCGCATGCGTGTATACCCACCTGACGCACAGTGCCTTCCAGCTGCGAAGCGTAGTCGATGATGTCGTGAATCTGCTTGTTGCTTTCGTATGCCGCCTTGAACTCGGGCACGTTCTCCAAACAGGTCTTGATGTTCACCTTGGGTGCCTTATGCGTCTTAGGGTCTTCGGGCAGCTTAACGGGAATCATCTTGGTGAGGCGGTCCGACTCCGGAATCGGCAGATCGTGCACACGCGCCACATCCTTGATGCTCGATTTCGTGGCCATCGTGCCGTAGGTGATGATGTGCGCCACTTTTTCCTTTCCGTATTTCTGGATAATCCAGTTGAGGATTTTGTAGCGGCCCTCATCGTCGAAGTCCACATCGATATCGGGCAGAGAGATACGGTCGGGATTGAGGAAACGCTCGAACAGCAGGTCGTATTTCAGCGGGTCCACATCGGTGATTTTCAAGCAGTAAGCCACCACGGAACCAGCCGCGGAGCCACGTCCTGGACCCACCGACACGCCCATTGCGCGGGCGGCCGCGATGAAGTCCTGCACAATGAGGAAGTAGCCCGGGAAGCCCATGTTGCGCATCACGCTCAACTCGAACTCGATACGTTCCAAGATTTCAGGATCAAGGGGGTCACCGTAGCGCACTTTCGCGCCATCCATCGTCAGTTTATGCAGGTAGTCGGCCTCCAATTTGATACGGTAAACGCGCTCCAGACCGCCCAATTTCTCGATGCGGCCTTCCCCACCCTCTCCGCTCTCGAACTCGGCGCGAAGGTCCTCTTCAGAGAACTTCTGCTTATAGCTCTCCACGGTTCCGAACTCCTCGGGAATCTCAAACATCGGCATGATGGGCGCATGTTTCAGGGCGTAAACCTCCACCTTATCTGCAATTTCCTGCGTGGTGGCCAGCGCCTCGGGCACGTCGGCGAAAATCTCCGCCATCTCCTCGGGCGATTTCAGCCACTCCTGCTTGGTATAATGCAGACGGTCGGTGTCATCGTATTTTTTGCCCGTACTGAGGCAGATCAGCCGGTCGTGCGCCTCGCCATCCTCCTCGTTCACAAAGTGTACGTCATTGGTAGCGATCACCTTCGTGTTGGTCTCCGCCGCCAACCGCAAGATGCCTTCATTAGCGATTTTCTGCTGTTCGTAAACGGTGCGGTCGCCACCAGGTTTATCGGTTTTATGTCGTTGTAGCTCAAGATAGTAGTCATCACCAAAGAGGTTTTTAAACCACATCACGGCATCCTTGGCCTTCTCGTATTGACCATCCGTAATGTTGCGCGGCACCTCGCCGGCAAGACAGGCGGAGGAGACGATCAGCCCCTCGTGGTACTGCTCCAACAAGGAGCGGTCGATGCGCGGACGGTAGTATTTGCCGTCGATCCACGCCTGCGAGATGATTTTGCAGAGATTGTGGTAGCCCTGTTCGTTTTTGGCCAGCAGAATCAGGTGGTAGCCGCTGCCGTTCTCCTTGTGCTCCTTAATGAGTCGGCTGCCTTCAGGGTTGGTGTTGGTCTTACGCGCCACGTAGGCTTCGCAACCGAAAATCGGCTTGAAGATTTTCTGCTTCAGTGCGGCAATTTTCTGCTGACATTCAGCCTTTTCCGCCTCATCAGTAAGTTCTGCCAGCTGCTTTTCCAACGCCTTGATCTCATCCTTCACCTTGCCGTTTTTCTTCGCCACCACATCGGAAAACTCCTTGATCCCGTACATCACGCCGTGGTCGGTGATCGCCATGGAATTCATTCCGTTGGCGAGACATTTGTCGACCAGCGCGGGGATTGCGGACATGCCGTCCAGAATGGAATATTGGGTATGCACATGTAAGTGCGTGAACTTACTCATAGTCAGATGATTTTGGTTACAGAGATTGCCACATCAGCAACTCGCAAAGATACACTTTTTTAGCGATTGAAAATCTTTCGGAGTGCCAACAGCGGACGGAAAAACAGCAGCGCAGCGATAGTGAGGAAGCTGTTCAAGATGCTGATGCGGAAGAAATCCCAGAAGGGACGAAAATGGCTAACGCGCTCGCCCTCAGGCGGGTAATAGACGCGTACAGGAACGGAGACGACCGGCACGCCGCGCCAAGCGGAGAAGACCAAAAGTTCCAATTCAGCCTCGTAGCGTGGGGTGATGGGCCAGTGCAGATTGAGACGTTCCAGCGGATAGAGCCGGAAACCGCTCTGCGTGTCCTCCAACGGGATGCCCGTCTGTAGATGGAACCAGAAGTTGGAGAACTTGTTGGCGAAAGTATTTTTTGAAGGCATATTATCGGCAGTGAGGTTGCGCGAACCCACTACCAGAGCCTCCTTATTTGCTAAGTGACAGTTCATTACGTCGGGAATATCCTCGGGAAAATGCTGTCCATCGGAGTCGATGGTGACGGCATAACGATAGCCCAACTCCAACGCACTGCGAAAACCCTGCATCAGCGCGTAGCCTTTGCCTCTGTTGGGTGTATAATCCACAATATCAGGCAGTTCTTCGGAAGAAAAAGCGGCATGGATAACGGACAACGTTTCGGGTGTACTGCCATCGTTCACCACTATGATGTTGCACGTGTAGGCACGGATGCGACGCAGCACGTCTACAATCGTCCGCTCGTTGTTATACGTCGGCACGATCACGCACGCGCGCTCCTCGTCGAAAACCGTCTGCCAATCTTTCATGCTTCCTTGCTGAATATGAATGAGAATTTCGTAAACACCCGACCGTCAGACACCACCGTGCCCTTCGCGACCACCTCACCCCCAGCCTCTTCCAACTTATCGAACTTCACCTCGACATCCTCTACCGACGGCCGTAATATATCTATGTATTTCAATGTCTTAACCTCTCGCAACACCAAATTCCCGCCGCAAATCTTCCCGGCCACCTCTCCAATAATACCCACCTGACACACCCCCGGCGTAATCGGATTCCCCGGAAAATGTCCCCGGAAAACCGCACTCTCGGGATTCAACTGAACCCTCACGGCGTTGTCCGTGATTTCGATGATCGTGTATAATTCGTGTTCTAACATTATCAATTCAACTTCACGTTCGTAAACGTAATCACCGTCCCGTCCCCATTCGCCTCTTTCATCTCCACCTTCGTCACAGCGTTGTGTTTGTCGTTGAAATAGAGGTGGATAGAGGTGAACATCTTCTTCAGTTTCGGATGTTTCGGGATGAGTTTGGCCACCCAAATGTCGCCTTGGGTGTACATCTCGACGGTGAAGTCGCCGTTTTCGGACAACGCCGCACCGGTGACGCTGCCCATCACGATCTGCGCGATGCCCTTGAAGAGCTGCCCACTCTGTCCTTCTGCCTTCTTGGTCTTGCCATCTTGCTGAATGTACACCTGTTGCTGCCCGTTTTCCTCCTTCACGGTGAGGGCGAACTTGTTGGGGGTGGTGTATTCCCATTTGAGGTCTTTGCCCGAGAAAGACATCTTGCCTTTAGAAACTTGCTTCTCCTTGAGCATGCTGGACTGCCGCACCTGCGTGAAGTCGCACTGGATGCTCTTCACCGACGCGGTCGCCTTGTTGATGGTCTCCACCATTTTCTTCGATTGCTCCGGAGTGGCTTTCTTCAATGTTTGGGCGGAACCGCCCAAACATATTACCGTCATTATTAATATCAGAAAACTTTTTCTCATATTCATTTCATTATCGTCATTCGTCGTTATTCGTTCCTGGGGGCTTGCTGCACTAAAC
>JAGBPE010000171.1 GCA_017633495.1 Bacteroidales bacterium
CTTTTGTGCATTCGCAGTCCCTATCATGCTTGCTATGAAAGCAAAAACGATAATGGAGGTTTTTACGATTCTTTTCATTTGTGAACATTTAAAAAAGCTAATCGCCAAAAGCTAACAGCTAACAGCCAATACCAAAGGCCACCTAATTACGTTTCAACAGATCAAACACAGTCTTCACCGGATTGAATGTGGCTAATGGTACCTCCACGAAGATGGTGATCCAGTTGGCCATTGCGCCGTTCCAGAGTCCGGGCAACTCCATGGCTTTCAAGGTCTTGCCGTTGTAGGATTTCGAAGAGATGAAGCCCGTGTTAGGATCGACGTATTGCAGCAAGTCGAACTTTTCGCCCTTGTAGTTCTTGATGGCGCACACCATATCCACGGGGTTGAAGTGCGTGGATTTCGCCATGATAGCGGCTTTTTCGGGGTTGTTTTTGTCGATTTGCGACGATTCCACAATCTGCAGCGAGCAGTTGCCCTCGGCATCGCGCACCCAGAAGGGTCCGCCGCCGGGCTCGCCCTCGTTCTTCACCATGCCGCAGAGACGCAATGGTCTGTTCATCAGCTCGTACAATTCTTCGGCAGTAGGCTGCTCCCCAACGGAAATCATCAGTTTCGATTCAGCGAAGTCCATGATTTCGCACAATGTCATCGGATCCACGTCGCCAGCTTCCAAGATTTTAAGATATTGGAACTGAATGCTTTGCAGCTGAGCCAGATAGGCCGCCAGCACTTTCTTGTAGATGACGGTAGGAGCTATGTTCTGATCTTTGGTAACGTTATCGATGTTCTTCACGAAGAGGACGTCGGCATCGCGGTTGTTGACGTTGTAGATGAGCGCACCGTGTCCGCCGGGACGGAAAAGCAAATTGCCGTTCTCGTCGCGGAAGGGCTCGTTGTCGGCAGTGGCCGCGAGCGTGTCGGTGGAGGCAGCCTGCATCGAGAAGGTGACATGGTATTTCACCCCGAAACGCTCCTCATAGATGGGCTGGATTTCCGCCACTTTCGTCTTGAAGAGCTCCAGATGGTGCTCGGAGACGGTGAAATGCAGGTAGGCGTCGATGCCGGAGGTGGCGTAGAGTGCGGCCTCCACGAAATGTTCCTCCAAAGCGGTGCGGATTTCGTTATCGTAACGGTGGAAGAGCAGCAGACCCTTGGGCAGGTTGCCGTAGTTAAGACCCTCTTTTTCAAGAAGGTATTGGATGATGAGACGGAAGTTGCCTTTCTGGATTTCCGCATCGAGGTCGAGCTGTTTGTCGGCCATCGCCTTCTTGAGTGCTTCGTAGAAAGGGTAGCGGGGTAGGGTGGCGAGGAAGGTCTTCGCCAGCTCCTGTTGCTTGTCGTCGAGGTTGTCGCCGAGCAGAGCGTAAAGGTCCTTGAACATGCGGGACGCAGCGCCGGATGCGGGCACGAACTTCTCGATTTTCTTGCCCTCGATGGCGTAGGGGTATTCGGCCTCCAGTTCAGCCACCTGATCCTCATCGAGACGCAAGATGCCGTCGTCCACGGTGGCGGGCCGGTCTATGTCTGCGAAGGGGAAGCCCTTCTCAAAGTTGGCGAACTGCTGTTCCACCTGCACGGGGTCGCTCCCGCGCTGGGTCATAAATTCTTTATCTTCAAACGTGAATTCCAATTGCATAATCGTGAGGTTTTTGTTCGCGGCAAAGATACTATTTTTGTCGGCGAATTGGGCGGATTGGGCGAAATTTCTTTTGCAACGCCTTTTGCCGCACTTTGGCTCTCATCGATGACGGTGACAGTGGCGGTGGAGGTCTCGCCATCTTCCGTTCGCATCATCAGATTTACGGTGCGAAAACACGCAACTTGAAACTTGAACTTGAAACTATACGGAAATAAGTGTATTTTTGCGACAAAATTTATTTGAGATGAAAAAGACCGTAATTATCCTGCTCACGCTAGCGTTCTCGATGCTTTCGAGGGCGCAGAATGTCAATTTCGCGCAGTATTTCCATAATGAAGGATCGTTGCGCATGGATGTTTATCAGTGCGGCGATGCCGACAGTTCGCACTATGTGTTCGAGCGCTTCATCATTGAACCGCACTTCGGGGGCTCCAAGGTCAACCTGATCGACCCTTTCAATTACGGGACTAGCCGTGTGAAAGTGGTTGATGCACAGAGTAATACCATCATTTATACAAGGGGGTACAAGCCTTTGTTCCGCGAATGGCAGACTACCAATGAGGCCGCCAGCATGGAACGCTGCTATGAAGAGTCCGTGAGCGTTCCTTTGCCGCTGAATCAGGCGTATATCATTCTCGAAACCAGAGACTTCAATGGCGAGTTTGAGGAAGTTTTCTCCAAACTTTACGAGCCCGGAGAGATGTTCAACACCACCGAGCAGCGCTACATCTTCCCCGTACAGGATGTGCTGGTTAACGGCACGCCGGACAGCAAGGTGGATGTTGTGATTCTGCCCGAGGGATACACTGCCGCTGAAATGACTCAGTTTCAACAAGATTGTCAGAATCTGGTAAATGTGTTCTCCCAGAATGAGCCATTCGCCAGCCACATCAACGATTTCAATTTCCGGGCCGTGCTTGCCCCTTCCGAGGAGAGCGGAATTGACATCCCCGGTTATTCCATTTGGGCACGTACCATCCTCAACGCGCATTTCTACACCTTTTACATTGACCGCTACTGCACTACTCGCGACTATTTCTCGGTAAAGGATGTAGCGGCCAACGCACCGTACGATCAGATTTATATTCTGGTGAACAGCAGCCAATATGGCGGTGGCGGATTATACAACTTCTACTCGATGAGTACGGCGGGCAATATGTCGTCAGCCCATGTCATTGTGCATGAGTTCGGCCATGCTTTCGCCGGTTTGGGTGATGAATATGCGGAGCAGGGCAGTCCTCTAGCTGCGCTTTTCAATCTGAATGTGGAGCCTTGGCAGCCCAATCTGACCACGTTGGTGGATTTTGACTCGAAATGGGCCGATCTGGTTGCGCCTGGCACACCAATCCCCACACCGAGCACCAACCAATATAACAACACGGTAGGGGCTTTTGAGGGCGGAGGTTATTTGGAGTATGGCATGTACCGCCCGCAACTCCATTGCATGATGCGCGACTATGCGCCTTTCTGTGCCGTTTGTAACAGAGCGATCGAAGCCATGATTGCAGCGCATTCCGACAGTCTGGTCACGGCAGTGCCTCATTATCAGCTGCCCGATCCTTTTCTCCGAGTCTGTCCCAACCCCGCTACCGACTTCATTGACGTTTTTGTCCAGCAGTCGGATGTCCCTGCGGAAATCCTCGACATGAATGGCAGAACAGTGAAGACTGTCCATCTCAGCAGTACGACGAACAGGGTTATAATCAGCGACCTGCCTCGGGGCGTATATCTTGTTCATGTGAACGGCGAGACACGTAAATTTGTGAAACAATAAAATTGTATTTTTGCGACTTAATTTTGTGATTATGGGATTCGGATCGAAAAACAACAAATTGACGTCGAACGCTACCAAGGCATCGGGTTTTGTGCGGTGGCCGTGGCTGAAGGATCTGCTGATGACCTTCATCGCCACCACCTTTTCCATCGTGCTCACCTTCGGCACAGCGGCGCTCATAGACAAAAGGCAGAAAGAGAAGAGCAAACGGCAGATGGTGATGTACGTGCTCTACGACATGAACCGTTCCATCGAACTCGTTGAACATGTCGATTCCATGCTTCGAAAAGGGCTTGAATTGCAAATCGAAGTGGCACGCGACACGTCGCTTTTCGAGCAAAAGAGATTCTTTTTCAACC
>JAGBPE010000172.1 GCA_017633495.1 Bacteroidales bacterium
GCGATTTCCAAGGGTTGTGCAGCGGGAATCACCAGCGGTCGCACGCTGAGCGAATGAGAGGCAATGGGGGTGAGCACCACCACGTCGGTTTGGGGATGCAGAATCGGGCCGCCACAACTCATGGAGTAGGCCGTGGAACCTGTCGGGGTGGCCACAATCAGTCCATCGGCCCAGTATGTGTTGATGTGCTTGCCGCCGGCCTCCACCGAGATAGCGTTGATGGAGTCGTTGTCGGTGGCGCGGACCGTCACGTCGTTGACCACGAAATGCGTGTCCAATGGCAACGGCTCGCTGCCCTCGATGTGGAGCAGCGAGCGCGATTCCAATGTGTATTTTCTGTCGATGAGCATGCGGATGCACGACTCGTAGTTCTCCTTTTTGATGGCCGACAGAAAACCAATGCGCCCGGTGTTGATTCCGACCAACGGGATGTTCAGGTCTCCAATCAGGTTGGCGGCATCAATGAAGGAACCGTCACCACCAATGGAAACCATAAAATCTACATTACCAAGCTTTTGCAGACTTTTGTATGATTCAAATCGCTGAATATCAGCTATTTCACAAGGTATATTCTTATGAAGCACCACCTTACATTGATTTTCTCTCAAGAAGGTGATGACCGAATCGATAAAAGGCCGCTGCCCGGTGCCCGGTCGGCTATAGAGCGCGAAAGTGAGCATTATTTATACTCCTGGATTTCGATCTCCTTGTTCAGGATCATATTGGCATTCAAGGCCATAGCTGCCATTTCGTCTTCGCCAGGATAGACGGCCACAGGAGCGATCCATTCCACATATTTCTTGATGCGTGCGACGACCGGCTTGCCGTAAGCGATACCGCCGGTGAGGATGATGGCATCCACATTGCCCTTCAGCACACAGGCGTTCTCACCAATCTGCTTGGCAACTTGATAAGCGAAAGCCTCTTCCAAAAGTTCTGCCTTGGGATCGCCGGCAATAGCGGCTTTCTCCACAGCGTAAGCGTCGTTGCTGCCGAAGTAGCCCACATAACCGCCCTGACCAACGAGCATCTTCTGCATGTCTTGTTGGGTGTATTTGCCACTGAAACAAGCTTTTAAGAACTGGTTCATCGGGAGAGAACCGGAACGCTCGGGAGAGAACGGACCTTCGCCGTCCAAAGCTTGGTTCACATCGATGACCTTGCCCTTTTCGTGTGCGCCCACGCTCACACCACCGCCCATGTGGGTGATGATGAGATTGAGGTCTTCGTATTTTTTACCGCAATCCTTGGCGTACATACGACCGATGGCTTTGTGGTTGAGGGCGTGGAAAATGGACTGGCGCTCGAACATCGGGTGTCCGGAAATACGCGCGATGTCATGCATCTCGTCAACCATCACAGGATCAGCGATATAGGCGCATTCCAGACCGATGTATTTGGCGATGCTGTCAGCGATGAGACCGCCGAGGTTACAGGCGTGTTGACCGCTGTAACCCATCTTCAGATGCTCAAGCATCAGGTCATTGACTCTGTAAACACCTGATTTCAGGGGTTTCAC
Organism: Bacteroidales bacterium; assembly: GCA_017633495.1. Taxonomy (GTDB): domain Bacteria; phylum Bacteroidota; class Bacteroidia; order Bacteroidales; family WCHB1-69; genus F23-D06. The sequence goes on from JAGBPE010000172.1 coordinate 1,520, forward strand.
CAGACCGCCACGACCCATCACGATAGCGATGTCGTGCAAATCGATGCCTTCAGCCTCCAAAGTGGAGGTGATGATGTTCTTGCGGAACTCATATTGGTCGGCGATGGTCGCGAATTGCGACAATTCCTCGGTAGAGTGCTTGATATTTTTCAGGAAAACCTGTTCGTTGCCGTCGAAAATGGCAACTTTGGTGGAGGTAGCTCCAGGATTGATGGCGAGTATTTTTTTCATACTTACTATTATTGGTAAAACTTAATTTCGGGTTAATTAAAATCCAGTCGACACTTTCACTGCGTTACTATAGGAGAGTCCAGCGCTGTTTTTTACGTAAGCGCACACGTAGTAGGCCGTGTCGACCAGTGGCAGCGTGAAGGTGGCCGAGAAGGTGTCCACTTCAGAATAGTTGCAGACTTTCACCTGCGTTGTGTAGACGTCGGTAAGATTGGGCGGACAGAACAGACTGTAACAAAAACCCTGCTCCATATAGTAGTCACAACCGCCGTCATCCGTTACCATAGCAGTGATCTTTAGCTGCTTGTTTTCGTATTCAGTAGAGGTGATGGTGGAAACTGCCGTGCCGTATTTCGTGCATCCAACAAACAAAGTTACTGCACAGAAACAGAACGTTATTAATCTTTTTATATGTTTCATCTTCTAATAAAATTAGCGGTGGCAAATATACAAAATTAATTGATAATGGATAATTGAAAATTGAAAACAATGTGCTGCGTCAATTGTGAATTATGAATTATGAATTGTGAATTAAAAAAATCGTATCTTTGCGGCTTAATAATTTTAAAATCCAAAAACTATGGCATTAGTAATTAACAATGAGAATTTTGAAACCCTGGTGAAAGGCGACAAGCTGGTCGTCATTGACTTCTGGGCAACTTGGTGCGGCCCTTGCAGAAGCATCGCTCCCATCGTGGAGGAGGTCGCTGCAGAATTTGAGGGCAAAGCTGTGGTCGGCAAGTGCGACACAGACGAGAGCGGCGACATCGCCATGCAGTTCGGCATCATGAACATCCCCACCCTGGTCTTCCTGAAAAACGGCGAAATCGTGGACCGTCACGTCGGCGTGATCAAGAAAGAAGAGCTGGTGGCGAAGATCAACCAACATCTGTAAACAATTAAAATTCAATAAAGTATGAGTATAGCTGGTATTATTTGTCTTGTCGGCGCACTCACCATTGTGCCGTTTATCATCTATTATGTGAAGGAAGCTAAAAACCACCCGAAAGGCCTCATTGCTGCAGCTTTGAGTAACATGGGTGAGCGCTTCGGCTATTACATCATGAACGCCGTGCTGCTTCTCTTCTTAGTGTCAAAGTTCGGTCTGCCTGATGGCACCGCCGGCGTCATCTATTCCGTTTTCTATTTTGGAATCTATGTCTTGAGTTTGGTGGGCGGTATCATCGCCGACAAAACCCAGAACTACAACAAGACCATCCAATGGGGTCTCATCATCATGGCCATCGGCTATGTGGTGATGGCTATTCCGTTGTTCAGCAAAACCGCTGACGGCGCCATTTTGGACAGCGGTGCAGGTTGGGCTACCATCTTGACCATCACCTGTATGGCTCTGTTGTTCATCGCCTTCGGTAACGGTCTGTTCAAGGGCAACTTGCAGGCTATCGTCGGTAAGCTGTACGACGAGTTCGAAGCTGAAGCTGCGAAAAAGGGTGAAGAGGCCTTGGCTGAGGCTAAAAAACGCCGTGACTCCGGTTTCCAGATTTTCTACGTCTTCATCAACATCGGCGGTTTCTTCGCCCCTTTCATCGCCCCGTTCCTCCGCGAATGGTGGCTGAAAGCGCATCACCTTGTCTATAACGCCGACATGTCAGGTCTTTGCCACCAGTTCCTCGCGAACGGTCAGGAGACCCAGAAGTTCACCGAGACCATGGCCGCCGTGCTGCAACCCGGTTACAACTTCACCGACACCGCCGCTTTCTGCTCCGACTACATCACCGTCTTCAACCAAGGCGTGCACTTCTCCTTCATCGCTTCTGTGGTTGCCATGGTTATCTCTTTGGTTATCTTCATGGTGAACAAGTACAAATTCCCGCAACCCGCCAAGAAAGAACATGCTCAGGTGGTGGAATACACCGCTGAAGAGAAACAAGCTATGGCTAAGGAAATCAAACAACGTCTGTATGCTTTGTTCGCAGTGCTGGGTATCGCCATCTTCTTCTGGTTCTCTTTCCACCAGAATGGCCAATCCCTGTCCGTGTTCGCCCGCGACTTCGTCAAGACGGATGCCATCGCCCCTGAAATCTGGCAAGCTTTGAACCCCTATTTTGTCATTGTCCTCACCCCGCTGATGATCATTTTCAACAAGAAAGTCACGATGTCCACCCCGCGTAAGATCGCTTTGGGTATGGCAATCGCCGGTATGGCTTACCTCTTCCTGATGATTATCTCCATCGTGAACAACTATCCTTCCGGCACTGAATTCCGTGCCATGGATCTCGCCCAAATGGCTGCCGCCGGTCTTGCCAAAGCCGCTCCTTGGGTGCTGTTAGTCACCTATTTCTTCCTGACCGTTGCAGAGTTGTTCATCTCCCCGCTGGGTCTGTCATTCGTCTCCAAGGTGGCTCCTCGCCACATGGTGGGCTTGTGCCAGGGCTTGTGGCTCGGCGCTACCGCTATCGGCAACCTGATGATCTGGCTCGGTCCTGTGATGTACAACGCCTGGCCGATCAAATACTGCTGGGCGGTCTTCGCAGTCGTCTGCTTCGTCTCCATGGCTATCATGCTCGGCATGGTGAAGTGGCTGGAAAGAGTGACACAATAATCGGAACCCTTACTATATTATAATATAAAGAGACCTGTCGGGAGACGGGTCTCTTTTTTTGGGCTTACGGGTTTATATGGTTAATGGACAGATTGTCGCATGTCAGTGACAATTTGTCCATTTTTAGCATTGGCACGCTGGTTGCATAATAGGAAGCGTCGCTGAGGCGAAAGCGGAGGCGGCAGTAAAAATGAAAAGTCTAACAAATTAAAAAAATGGAGGTTTATTATGTTACCAGTAATGTTTAAAAACAGTTGGTTTCCTACAATGTTCGAAGAATTCCTTAACAACGACATAATGCCTCGTGCCAATACCACCGCACCGGCAGTCAATGTGAAGGAAGATGAAAAGGCCTACACCATGGAAGTGGCTGCGCCGGGCATCAAGAAAGAATTCTGCCGCGTGAACATCAACGACGATGGCAACCTGAACATCGCCATCGAGAACAAGATGGAGCACAAGGAAGAAGAGAAAAAACACCACTATCTGCGCCGCGAGTTCTCCTACACCAACTACGAGCAGAGCTACACACTGCCCGAAGATGTTGACAAAGAGAACATCTCAGCCAAAGTGGAGCACGGCATCCTCACCGTCACCCTTCCTAGACTGACGAAAGAGGAAGCCAAACCGGCCCGCGCCATCGAAATCCAGTAATTTGAATTTTTAGAGCCGTCATCAGATGGCGACTCTCTTTTCCCAAGGCGACACCCGCAATGGTGCCGCCTTTTTTTGCTTTTAGCTAACAGCCAAAGTCATTGTCATTAGTCTATGTCTAAGTCGTAGTGGTATTTAAGTACGTTCGCCGTGTCCCATTAACCATTAACCTTTAACCTTTAACCAAAATTTTGTACCTTTGCCGTCTCATTATTCGAAATAAAAATCTATCATTATGAATAGAAATCTCCTATTGAAACTGAGCGTCGCGATGGCCTTGTGCTGCAGCGTGCTCATGGCCGATGCCCAGTGGTCTGTGGGCATCAAAGGCGGATGGGACTACACCACCATCACGCGCTCCAATGCAGGACGTATTGACGAATCCTACTCCGGATTCAGCGGTTATGATGCCGGAATTCAGGCGCGCTATGGCTTCACTGATTGGTTCGCGCTTCGTGCCGACCTCAGCTTTATGCGCCGATCGCACCGAATGGACCGGAATCTCAACTACTTGGAGCCTGTTTTCACCAACCACCACAACTATTACCTGATGCTGCCCGTCATGGCTGATTTCTCTTTCGGCGGCGAAATTCTGCGCGGACACGCATTCGCTGGCGGCTATATGGGATATTGGTTGCGCGAGCGTGTGGTCGGCAAAACCTACTGGATGACAGATTATTACGTCTTTTTTGACGACTTCAACGAAGCGCGCGAATTCACGAATGAGGATGCTCGGTTTTGTGCTGGGCTCGTCGGCGGTCTGGGTTTGAGCTACAATTTGGATGAGCACTGGGGCATCAATTTCGATGCGCTCTACTACTACGACCTCACCAGTCACCACCGCAGCTCCCAACACCTGCGCGACCCGCGCTACCTCAACACCCTCACCCTCACCTTCGGAGCCACCTATAAATTTTAAAACATAATTCCTTGAGCAGTCCCGAAGGGACAAGACGCACGAAGTGCAATTAACCTCACATGAGCGACGAAGGAGCGTAATGTGGGGTCGACAAAGGAGACAAGAACGAACAGGATAGCAATAACCTCACATGAGCGACGAAGGAGCGTAATGTGGGGTCGACAAAGGAGACAAGAACGAACAGGATAGCAATAACCCCACATGAGCGACGAAGGAGCGTAATGTGGGGGTTATGACAAAAATAGAATCATTATGAAAAAAATCATCACAATAGCAGCAATATTAATCGCAATATGCACCTCTTGTCGCAAAGAGGCCGACTACATGCCCTACATCGGCGAAAGCGGAGATCTGGCCTACAGCACCTACGCCGAACAGTTCGACTACCTCTGGAAAGTCCTCAGCACAGGCTATGTGTTTTGGGATGTCGACACTACGGATTGGGACGCCATGTACGACCGTTATTTTCCTGCTTTCCAGGAACTTGACAAAAAGTATGAGCAAGTCGGCTACGTGCAAACGGAGGAATTGAAACAGCTTTACACCAAAGTCGTGGGCGGTATGATTGATCATCACATGGCTTTTAGAGTGAGGAATCTCCATCCGGCTCCCGATGACCAAAGTACTTACATAGATATCCGTCCTGCCAATCTGGAACTTCCCACCCGTGATTACTATTTCGAATCGGCATCGGATGAAAACGCTGGTATTCAGGCGTTTTTGCAAGGCATAGAGTCGCAGTATACAGTGGAGACCCACGAAACAAGTGTAGGATACGCCCCAGAATTGGGAATGTCTGTCACGTACCATTATATTCTTTTCAAACTTCCCGATGGACGGAAGATCCCGTACTTGTGGCAATCTTCTGCTGCCATCACACCGATAATACTTCAAAATGGCGAAACTGCGCAACTGCTCGATCACTACTTCAAAGCTATCGTGGAGACTCCGCGTAGTCAGCTCGCTGGCATCATTCTTGACAACCGCTGCAACCGCGGCGGATACCAGGACGACTTGGACTACCTCATCGGCAACTACCTCAATGAACGGACGGAGATTATGAAGACCCGCTACAAAGAGGGTCCGGGTCGGATGGAGCACTCTGTGTGGACACCGTACTATATCGATCCTAACCAGAAATACCATCGCGACATCACGGCGGAGAACATCCCGTATGTGATTATTTGCGATATTAACTCCGTGAGTATGGGCGAGATAGAGCCGATGACCATTAAGGCGGTGCTGCCCACCAGCCACACCGTTGGCGAGCGCACACACGGCGGCACCGGTCCGCTGCAGCCCGCCACCAGCATCGACCTCAACTACGGCGGTCCGTTCGGAACCAGCAATCTGTCGGTAGGACATTACGTTTACACCTCCTCCTTCGAATCGCAAATCGGCGGCAATGTTTGGGAAGGCATCGGCCTCACCCCCGATGAGATTGTGCTCCGCAAAGACTACAACGGCGATTTCCGTCCGCAACTGGATGCCGCAATCAACTACATTCGGAATCATTAACCTGTAGAGACGCGATTAATCGCGTCTCTACAACAAACAAAAATTGTAATTTTGCCGTCACGAATTTTCGAACAAAAAATAAATACAAAACGATATGAATCCCTTATTTGAACCCCAAGTTTACAAAAACAGAAGAGAGAAACTGATGAACGCCGTGAATGGCGGCATCGCCGTTTTCCTCGGCAACCACGAGGCTCCGATGAACTATCCCGACAACACTTATAACTTCCGTCAGGACAGCGATTTCCTTTACTTTTTCGGCCTTTCCATCGCCGATATCGCCGCCGTCATCGACTTTGACGCGCATCAGTCGGTCATTTTCGGCAACGACTTCACCATCGACGATATTATCTGGATGGGCGACCAACCAACGATTGCCTCTTTGGCAGAGAAGGTAGGCGTGACAGAGACCCGTCCGTTCGGGCAGCTCGCCGACTTCATCCAACAGGCTCAGCAGCAAGGCCGTAAGGTCCATTTTGTGCCGCCTTACCGTGGCGACAACCAGATTTTGCTCGCCAACCTCACCGGCATCGACGTGAACCACATCCGCGAGCACGCCTCTGTGGAACTCATCAAAGGTATCGTTAACCTGCGTTCCGCCAAAGAGCAGTGCGAAATCGACGAGATGGACAAAGCTTGCGAAATCGGCGTGAAGATGCATACCGCCGTGATGCGTCGCGCTGTGGCAGGCGAGTCCGAGCGCGAGCTGGCCGGTTTGGCAGAAGGCATCGCCTTGTCGTTCGGCAACGGCATCTCCTTCCCGGTGATTCTCTCACAACACGGTGAGACGCTGCATAATCACCTGCACAACGGCATCCTCCAAAACGGCAACATGCTGTTGATGGACGCCGGCGCAGAAGGTTTGATGAACTACTGCTCCGACTACACGCGTACAATGCCTGTTGGTGGCAAATTCACCCAAAAACAGCAGGAAATCTACGAAATCGTGCTGAAGGCTAACATGGACGCTATCGACGCCGCGCATCCGGGTATGTACAACAAAGAGCTGCACCGCCTCTCCTGCGAGGTTATCGCTCAAGGTCTCAAAGACTTAGGCTTGATGAAAGGCGACGTGAAAGAGGCTGTGGAGTTGGGTGCTCACGCCCTGTTCATGGTTCACGGCTTGGGTCACCAAATCGGTCTCGACGTGCACGACATGGAAGGCTTGGGACAGATTTATGTCGGTTATGACGACACCGTGCGCCCGAGCAACATTTTCGGATGGGCATCGCTGCGTATGGCCCGTGAGCTGAAACCGGGCTTCGTGGTCTCCATTGAACCGGGCATCTACTTCATCCCTCATTTGATCGACATCTGGAAGAAGGAGAACAAGTTCGCCGACTTCATCAACTACGACGTGGTTGAGAAATACCGCGATTTCGGTGGTATCCGCATCGAGGACGACCTGCTGGTCACCGAAACCGGCCACCGCGTGCTGGGTCCACATTTGCCGAAGGGCGTGGATGAATTAGCAGCGATTATCGGGAAGTAATATTTTGTATTTTTGCGGCCCTTTAAAAAAAATACTATTGTATGAGCGAATGTAATCATAACTGTCAGGAATGCAGTCAGAAAGACTGCGGCAACAGAGATTTGCACGAGAAACCGAATGCATTAAGCGATATTAAAAAAGTGATTGGCGTGGTGAGCGGCAAAGGCGGCGTGGGTAAAAGCTCCGTCACTTCGCTGTTGGCTGTGGCGTTGCGTCGCAAAGGCTACCGCGTGGGTATCCTCGACGCTGATGTCACCGGACCTTCCATCCCGAAGATGTTCAACCTCCACGAAATGGTGCGCGGCAGCGAACAAGGTGTCTATCCAGCTGTCACAGAAACTGGTATCGAGGTGATTTCCAGCAACTTGCTGATTGCCGATGAGAAATCTCCCGTCCTCTGGCGCGGTCCGCTGATCGCTGGCATGGTGAAACAATTCTGGACCGAAGTAATCTGGGAACACATTGACTATCTGTTGATTGACATGCCTCCCGGAACCGGCGACGTACCGTTGACCGTCTTCCAAAGCATCACCCTCGACGGCATCCTGATGATCACCTCCCCGCAAGAGCTGGTCTCCCTCATCGTGAGCAAGGCCGTAAACATGGCCGGCATGATGAACATTCCGGTGCTCGGTCTCATCGAGAACTACAGCTATATCAAATGTCCGCACTGCGGCGAGAAGATCTCCGTATTCGGCAAGAGCAACGCTGAAGAGGTAGCCAAAGAGTTCAATATCAAACTGTTGGATAGACTGCCTATCGATCCCGAGATGGCCGAACTTTGCGACAAAGGCCAGATCGAGAAGGTGGCCGACACCCATCTGGAAAATGTGATGGATGTGTTGGAGAGTCTGGAAGCTTAAGGCAAAAGGCAAAAGGGAAGAGGGAAGAGGCAACAGTGACCTGAAACTTGAAACCTGAAACTTGAAACTCTTGTTTAATTACTAAAAACTGACAATGAAGCAGTATTTAGATCTGATGCGCACGATCCTCGACGAGGGTCACTATAAAGCCGACCGTACGGGTACGGGCACGTACAGCATTTTTGGTTATCAGATGCGGTTTGACCTGCAAAAGGGCTTTCCGCTTCTGACAACCAAGAAGTTGCACTTGCGTTCCATCATTTACGAGCTGTTGTGGTTCCTGAACGGTGACACGAACATCCAATACCTGCACGACCATGGCGTCTCCATTTGGGACGAGTGGGCGGATGAAAACGGTGACCTCGGTCCCGTGTATGGCAAACAGTGGCGTTCGTGGGAAGCCCCCGATGGCCGCGTTATCGACCAGATTACCAGTCTGATAGAGCAGATCAAGCGCAATCCTGATTCCCGCCGGCTCATCGTGAGCGCGTGGAATCCTGCCGATGTGGATCAGATGGCGCTGCCGCCCTGCCACACGATGTTCCAGTTTTACGTCAGCAATGGCGAACTCTCGTGTCAGCTCTACCAGCGCAGCGCGGATGTTTTCCTCGGCGTGCCCTTCAACATCGCCTCCTACGCGCTGCTGACCATGATGGTAGCGCAAGTCTGCGGCCTGAAAGCCAAGGACTTCGTACACACCTTCGGTGACGCGCATATATACTCCAACCATGTGGAGCAGGCCAAGTTGCAGCTCTCGCGCGAGCCGCGTCCGCTTCCGCAAATGCGCATCAATCCCGCTGTGGACAGCATCTTCGGCTTCCAATACGAGGACTTTACATTAGAAAACTACGACCCGCATCCGCACATCAAGGCGGAAGTGGCTGTATAACTGCATTTTGAAATGAGCAGCAAGCCGCATATCGGCATATTCGGACGGAGGAACAACGGCAAGAGCTCCCTTATCAACGCCATTATCGGGCAGGAGGTCGCCATCGTGGATGCCACTGCCGGCACCACCACCGATCCCGTGCGCAAAGCCATTGAGATTTTCGGCATCGGACCGTGCATTATCATCGACACAGCCGGCATCGACGACGTGGGTGACATCGGCGCGAAACGCGTCCAGAAGTCAATGGAAGTGCTGAAAATCATTGATTTAGCTATCCTTGTTATCACCGATTACGAAGTGGGCATTCCCGAACGACAACTGTTGGAGCAGTTCCGCCAATTTGAACTTCCTTATCTTATCGTCAACAACAAATGCGACCTCAACGCAGTGCGCAATATGGAGGTGGATGGCTGCAAAGTGTGGAATATCAGCACAAAAACACGCACCGGCATTGACGAAATGTTGCAAGAGATTGTACGAATCATGCCGGAGTCGGCGTACCGTTCTCGTTCGCTGCTTGGCGACCTCATCAACGAGGGAGACGAAGTGCTGTTGGTCACGCCCATCGACTCGGAAGCCCCCGAAGGCCGGATGATTCTCCCGCAGGTACAGATGATTCGTGATGTGCTTGACAACGAAGCGATTGCCATTGTGCTGAAAGAGGACAAAGTGACCTCCTACTTGCAAAACCACTGCGCGCCGAAATTGGTCATCACCGACAGCCAAGCGTTCCACAAAGTGGAAAAAGAGGTTCCCGGAAGCATTCCGTTGACGGGTTTCAGTGTGGTGTTGGCGCACCACAAAGGCGAATTCGAGGCATACGTCAAAGGCACACCGAAACTGCGCGAATTGCGCGACAACGACCGCATCCTGATGTTAGAATCCTGCACGCACCTCACCTCTTGCGAAGACATCGGACGGGTGAAATTGCCGCGACTTATCCAACAGTTCACGGGCAAAAAATTGCAATTCGATTTTGTGTCGGGATTAAACCAAATCCCTGACATCCAACAATATGCGATGGTAATCCAGTGCGGCGGCTGCATGGTCACCCGCAAGCAGCTGCACGAACGGCTGCGTCCCGCCATCGAAGTAGGCATTCCCGTCAGTAACTACGGCATGGTCCTCGCCTACGTTAACGGAATCTTTGATAGAGCTGTCGCACCGTTTGTAGAGACGGTGTGTACACCGTCTCTATCATGAGACAACCTACCGATTCCTAAACCTTAAACCATAAGCCCTAAACTCTAAACCTTCTAAATGCAGAAATACCGCAGCTACGTTCTCCCCGTCGCCATCCTGCTGGGACTGCTGTTCCACGGCGTCAGCGTACACTTGTCGTTTTTGGTGCCGTGGTTGATCTTCACCATTCTGCTACTCAATTTCGTGACAGTAGATTTGCGGCATCTGCGGTTTTCCATGCTACATTTCTGGCTGATACTCTTTCAGTTAACAGTTAGCATTGGTCTTTATCTGTTCGTTCGCGCGGTGTCGGGCAACGAAATTCTGGCGCAAGGTTTCATGATGTGCGCACTATGTCCGGTGGCCTCCTCCGTGGTGGTCATCTCCTCCATGCTGGGCGCCGACCGCATGACAACCACCGCTTACACCATGCTCTGTAACTTGGTGATGTCTGTGGCTGCACCGCTCTACTTCACCCTTATCGGCGTGCATCCGGAACTCACTTTCTGGCAGTCGTTCCTGATGATACTACGACGCATCACCCCGACACTTGCCTTTCCGTTTTTCACGGTGCTGGCTCTGCAAGCGTGGGCACCCAAAGCCAACGACTGGCTCTGTCAATATCGTAACGTGTCGTTCTATCTTTGGGCGTGCGCTCTGTTCATCACCTTAGGTCGCACCATAGACTACATTTTCCTACAAGGACATGGAAATGAACACATTATCATGCTGTCTGCCATCTTTTCCATCTTGATGTGTGCCGTGCAGTTCGGTTTCGGAAAGTGGCTCGGACACCGCTATGGCGACACTGTGGCGGGCGGTCAGCTGCTCGGTCAGAAAAACACCGCGATGGGTATCTGGATGGCCAACACCTATCTGCAACCGCTATCTTCCGTATTTTTAGCGTTTTACATCATTTGGCAAAACCTATTTAATAGTCTGCAACTTTGGTGGCACGACCGGAAGAAACAATAATCTGAAAAAGGAATAAAAAAATTATTCGTAATGTTGACGGAACTCCGTAGGCGTCATCCCTGTACCTTTTTTAAAACTACGACAGAAAGTAGTTTGATCTTCATATCCCAACATATTACTGATTTCCTGCATATTAAGATCTTCACGAGTTCTCAACAACCTTTTAGCTTCAACCAATATGTAAGATTCAATCCAATATTTAGCCCCATGACCAGTTTCCTGCTTGATGGCATCACTGAAATACTTTGGGGAAAGATAGAGTAAGTCCGCATAAAAGGCGACCGAATGCTCTAGCCGGTAATGCTTGACGATGGCATCGAAAAAGTGGACGCTGATTCTTTGGCGTGACCCGACTACTCCTTCATTAGGATTGGACAATTGACGATAATAATCGGATAATTTGACCAATGTTTCATACAAAGTGGTCAAATGATATTTGCGCGACGGCATCCCACTACTACTCAACGCCCTCATGGCATCAACAATACTTAAAACGCTCTCGTATTGGCTGTCGCTCAAATGAAATGTGGGGTGTTGCTCATACAAAAGACGTCTTCTAAAAGAAAAATGCGTATTGTATTCGTCGAAAATCTCTTTAGACACCACCACCAAAGTAGTTGCATAATCCTCTGACACTTCCTCGGTCACCAAAATATGGTTCGGAAACGAAAAGGAGATGTCTTTGGAAACAAATCTCAAATCATGCATATCATACTTGGCGTAATGATATCCACTGCGACAAATACTACATACCAGATATTCAGAAATAAAAGGCTCATAATATACAGACGTTCCTATGGTATTGTCAATCACGACAATACCCTCCTCCTCAATACGAGAAATGAACTGTAAAAAATGCCTTTTTTCTGTATCTGCTACTTTCATGCTGCAAAACTACTAATTGTTTTTTAAACTTTTTCATTCAAGAATGGATTTAGGATAGAAAACAGAAATTTTGCATAAACATTCCATATTTTTGCCGATTAGAAAGTAATTGTAACATAAGGGGGGGGGGTAGAATTGGCTTGTTTCGTTGAAAAAACAGGGCAAAAACAACAAATTTTGAAAAGACATTTTGTCAAATCATCAATAAAGCAGCACTTTCACGGAAAGTGAAAACGCAATCCTAAAAAAATGTACTTTTGCAGCTTTATAAAACCACTTTTACATCTTGTACCTAACTATTTTTGAGCCCAAAACCTATTGCTTGACAAAATCCTGATTTCAAACCTATTAACCATAATGAAAAAGAATTTGTTTATCATCATTGTGTGCTTGTTGACGGCGGTAACCGCCGTGACGGGCTGCTGGGCCATCACGAAAAACAACACGGAGAGCGACCCGACTCCGAACCAATACGCGAACTCCCTTACCGCGCCGCCACTACCGCAAAGCATGACCTTCGCGGGCGAGGAGGTGCCTCTGGATGTTTACTGGGTGCGCGAGGCGCTCGACCGCGAAGTCATCATCAACTGCTACCAACATTCGAAAACGCTGCGCATCCTCAAGCTCTCAACCCGCTACTTCCCAACCATCGAGAAGATTCTGAAAGAGGAAGGCGTTCCTGACGATTTCAAATACCTCTGCGTGGCGGAGAGCGGTCTGGAGAACGTGACTTCGCCCGCCAATGCCGGCGGCTATTGGCAATTCATCCCCGGCACTGCAAAAGTGTACGGTTTGGAAGTCAGCAACGACGTGGACGAACGGTGTCACCTCGAAAAATCTACCCGCGCGGCATGTAAGTACCTGAAAAAAATGAAGAACCAGTTCGGCAGCTGGACCATGGCAGCGGCGGGCTACAACCGCGGCGACGGCGGTCTGCAAGCGGCTGTCGACGACCAGAAGGTGCACGAATACTGGGATTTATGGCTCAACAACGAGACTTCCCGCTACCTCTACCGTATTATGGCTTTTAAGCTGATTTTCGAGAACCCGCAAGACTACGGTGTCAAATTATGTCCGGCACAGATGTACCATCCTGTTGAAACCAAGACGGTTAAGGTGACTTCCACCATTGCCAGTCTGCCGCGCTTCGCCGAGGAGCACCACGTCACCTACCGCGAACTGCGCAATCTCAACCCCTGGATCCGCAATAACAGACTGACCGTCGCAACGGGTAAATCCTACGAAATCGAACTGCCCAAACATCCGAAATCGAATTACAAAGATTTGTACAAGCATTGTGAAAATCCCTACTTGAATTTGGGCGGTAGGGGCGAATAATTATTCGCCCCTACAAGGGATCTGACCATTTGCGAAAAAATAGTATCTTTGCCGTTTGTTTCTAAAATGGCAAATTCTGTATGAAAAGAATTTTTTATAGTTGTATCGTATTGAGCATCATTGCTTTAGCTTCGTGTTCTTCGCCCAAAAAGGTGAAAACGGAAGATGCTTCTGCGACTACAGGCGCCACTGAGCAGACATCCTCAAAAAATAATACCCAAATGATGACTAAAGTTCTGTTCAAAACCACATTCGGCGACATTACCGTTGCCCTGTATGACGACACACCTCAACACAAGGCCAATTTCATCAAATTGGTGAACGATAAATTCTACGATGGCGTGCTGTTCCATCGTATCATCAAAGGTTTTATGATTCAAGGTGGAGATCCCAACTCCAAGACCGCGAAAGCCGGTCAACGACTGGGTGACGGCGATGTGGGCTACACCATTCCCGCAGAGTTTGTAGCAGGCCACTACCACAAACGCGGTGCTTTGGCTGCAGCTCGCGAGCCTGATCAGGTGAACCCGCAGAAAGCCTCCTCCGGCTGCCAATTCTATATCGTGGACGGCACTGTTTACGACAACGACAAAATGACCCTGATTGCGCAACGCACCGGCAAGACATTCTCCCCTGAGCAGGTGCAAGCCTACACTACTGTGGGCGGCGCCCCATGGCTTGACGGCGACTACACCGTATTCGGCGAAGTTATCAAAGGCATGGATGTGGTCGACAAAATCGCCGGCCAACAGAAAGACGGCAACGACAGACCTTTGGAGGACATCAAAATAATAAGCGCAACTATTCTTCGTTAATTGATAATTGATAATTGATAATGAAAAGTATCGACGAAATCAGAGCGGAAATTGAGAGTTTCAAGATTGACAACCCTGAGAAACTGGAACAGTTCCGTTTGCAATTTTTAAGCAAAAAGAGCGAAATTCAAGCTTTGTTTGGCGAAATCAAGAACATGGCGCAGGAAAACCGCAAGGAGTTCGGCCAATTGGTGAACGATCTGCGCGACCTCGCCCAAAATCACTATAACGAGTTCAAAGCCACTATCGAAGCGGCAACCGACCGCCAGGCGACTTTGATCCCCGATATCACACGTCCCGCCACGAGACAAAGTATCGGCTCCATGCACCCCATCTCCATCATGATGAGCGAGGTGCGCCGCATCTTCGAAGATATCGGCTTCTCAGCAGTGGAAGGTCCTGATATTGAAGACGATTGGCATGTGTTCACCGCACTCAACTTCGCGGAAGAACATCCCGCCCGCGACATGCAGGATACTTTCTTCATTGAACTGCATCCCGATGTGCTGCTCCGTACGCACACCTCATCCCTGCAGGTGCGCACCATGGAGAAACAGCAACCGCCGATCCGCGTGATTTGTCCGGGCCGCGTCTTCCGCAACGAGGCGATCACCTCTCGCGCACACTGCATCTTCCATCAGGTGGAAGGCCTCTATGTGGCTGAAAACGTGTCGTTTGCCGACATGAAACAGACCCTGCTCTACTTCGCGCAACGCATGTTCGGCGACGAGGTGCGCATCCGCTTGCGTCCCTCCTACTTCCCGTTCACGGAACCCTCTGCCGAAATGGACGTCTCCTGTAACATCTGCGGTGGCGCTGGCTGTAACCTCTGCAAACACACCGGTTGGGTGGAGATTCTCGGCTGCGGCATGGTGGATCCCAACGTGTTGGAAAACTGCGGCATCGACAGCACCAAATACAGCGGTTTCGCCTTTGGTCTCGGTATTGAACGTATGACGATGCTCAAATACCGCACCAACGACATCCGTCTCTATTTCGAAAACGACGTCCGCTTCCTGCAACAATTCAAAGCCGCGACGAAATAATTCATAATTGTTAAGGTAATACTACTGATTCTCTTTAACCTTTACCTTTAACCTTTACCTCTAACCTTAACGCTTAAACTGCAAACAATAAACAATCTTATAACAATGACAAAAACGCAAAAACGAATCAACAACCTTATCGGTTTGATCATCGGTATCGTGGCTTCCGCGGTTTATATCATGACCGCCGAGCCCACCGTGTCATGGTGGGATTGTGGTGAGTACATTGCCACGACATCCAAACTGCTCATCGGTCACCCGCCTGGAGCACCCACTTTCCAAATTCTTGGACGCATCGCCACCCTCTTTGCCGGAGGTGATGTCACCAAGATGGCTTTCTGCGTGAACTGCCTGTCTGCCATTTGCAGCGGCATGACCATTATGTTGCTCTATTTCAGCATCGTACGTCTTGCCCGCAAGCTCGTGGCCAAATGGGGCGAATTGAACACCCCGCGCTTTATCGCCGTGTTGGGAACAGCTTTGGTTGGTGCTTTAACTTACACATTCACAGACACTTTCTGGTTCTCCGCTGTGGAAGGTGAGGTCTATGCCATGTCCTCCTTCTTCACCGCTCTCGTCTTCTGGTGCATCCTGAAATGGGACGAGGAGTACGAACATCCGAAAGAGAACGTGAACCCCAACCGCTGGATTGTGTTAATCGCCTATTTGGTAGGACTTTCCATCGGTGTTCACCTGTTGAACTTGCTGACTTTGCCCGCCATCGGACTGATTATCTACTATCGTCTTTCCCCGAAGGCCACCGGCATGGGCGCAGTGCTCGCTTTCGCACTTCTCTCCTTTGCATTCGGCATTATCTGTTCACCGCTGTGGATGCTTCTGATTTGGCTGTTCGTGACCACCCCGTTGCTCATTCTCTGCGGCAAACGCGGTGCCCTCTCCTCCAAAGCCGAATGGGGCGTCACCCTCTCATTGCTGATTTCCGTCGCTTTGCTCGGTCTTATCCTCTGGGGTATTGTGCCTCAATTGGTTAACCTCGCCGGCAAATTTGACCTTTTCTTCGTCAACACCCTCCACATGCCCTTCAACTCCGGCGTGATTTTCTTCTTCCTGCTGGTCGCTGCCCTCATCGGTTGGGCTATGTGGTACGGTCATAAACGTAACAAACCCGTCTATACCATCAGCGCATTCTCACTGATGATGCTGATTATCGGTTACTCCACCTTCATGACACTGGTTATCCGCTCCAACGCCAACCCGACCATCGACGAGAACAGTCCTGAAGATGCCGTCTCCCTGCTCTCCTACCTGAACCGTGAGCAATACGGCTCCAATCCGCTGGTATATGGACAAAGCTATAATACTCGCGTGATCGGCTCCAAAGACGGAAGCCCTGTTTACTACCGCAATGAAGAGACCAAACGCTACGAGGTCTCCAACCCGCGCAAGGGCGACATTCCCGAATATGACCCTAAAGGCTGCATGTTCTTCCCGAGAATGTGGTCTCCCGAAAAACAATCCCAGTATATTGATTGGTTGAATAATCGATATAATTCTGACAGTCAGTCAGATAAAGACAATCGTCGTTCCTTGGCACGTGGCAATCTGCCCACCTGGCAACAGAACTTGAAGTTCTTCCACACGTATCAGCTGGGCTACATGTACTGGCGTTACTTTATGTGGAACTTCTCAGGTCGTCAGAACGACCTTCAAGGTCATGGCGACTACCAAAACGGCAACTGGATTACCGGTATCGGTGCCATCGACAACCCGATGGTCGGCAATCTGAAGGACATGCCTTCCGCCATGGAACGTCCCGGACACAACAAGTACTATCTGCTTCCGTTGCTGTTAGGTCTTGTCGGTCTGATTTTCCAAACAAAACAAGACAGCAAGCACTCCTTCGTAGTCTTTATGCTCTTCGTGATGACTGGTCTTGCCATTGCTATATATTTGAATATGTATGCATTCCAGCCTCGTGAGCGTGACTACGCCTTCGCAGCATCATTTTACGCTTTTGCAATGTGGGTTGGTTTCGGCGTATTAGGCATCTACCGTCTGTTCGAAAAACTGCAAAGCAAGAGCGCCCAAACGGCTGGCGCCGTGCTCGTCACGTTGATCTGCATCGGTTTAGTGCCGTGCGTGATGGCCAAGGAGAACTGGCACGACCACGACCGTTCCGATCGCTACACCGCGTTGGCTATCGCGAAAAACTACCTCGACTCTTGTGAGCCGAACGCCATTCTGTTCACCCTCGGCGACAACGACACCTTCCCGCTTTGGTACGCCCAAGAGGTGGAAGGCTATCGTACAGACGTGCGCGTTTGTAACCTCATGCTCCTGAGTACCAGCTGGTATGTGGATCAGATGAAGCGCAAAGCCTACGAATCCGATCCGCTGCCTATCTCCATGACTTGGGATCAATATAAGGACGGTACCCGCGACGTACTCTACCTGGAGCCCGCCAACAACCAATATGTGGATTTGAAGGCCGTGATGGATTATGTGAAATCCTCCACCTTCGACAATGAGCGGCACCTTATGCTGCTGAACCAAAAGAACGGTTATCGTAGCAATGGTCGTCCTATTCCCGGAAGTTTCTCATTACCAGTGGATAAAGCCAAGGTTCTTGCCAACGGTACTGTTGCTGAAAAAGATTCCGCTCTTGTGGTGGACCGCCTGATGTGGAACCTCAAGACCAACGCCGTGAACCCGCTGACCAAGGCTTATATCGTGATGATGGACATCCTGGTGAACAACAACTGGGAGCGCCCGATTTACTATGCTGCCACTGCCGGTTCGGAAGCATACCTCGGTCTGGAGGATTACTTCCAATTGGAAGGCTTGGCCTACCGTTTGGTGCCCATCCGTACCAATAGCCGCTCATACGACATCGGTCGCATCAACTCCGACATTCTCTACGACAAGCTGATGAACGTATTTGACGACCACAGCCGTGTCGATCGCGTCAATCATCCTGATGCTGCACAAAAAGAGGCTTATCCTTACCTTTGGGGTGGTTTCAACGATCCGAAACTGTACCACAGCGAGGATAACACCCGCTTGGCACCGCTCATGCGCAGACTTTATAGCCGTTTGGCTTCCCAATTGATTGCAGAAGGTGAAAAGGACAAAGCACTTAAAGTGTTGACTCACGGTAACGAGGTGCTTCCTGATTGCAACTTCCCGTACGTTTCTGTAATGTCATACATCTATGGTTACACCCACAGCTGCATGACTTACATGGAAGACTTCTTCCGTATCGGAACAGACGCCGCCAACAAAGAGGGCATGAAGATGGCCAACCAGATTTGGGATGACCAAGTGGCACTCTTCAATTGGTATAACAACTGCGACGAACGGACGCTGGACTACAGAAGCAGCGATATCCACTACGACTTCATATTCCTCGACTATATGATGAATGTACACTATCCTGACAACAGCTTGCAGAACCGTTACAAAGAGCTGAAGATCGACAAAGTGGCGATGAATTATGCGAAATCGCTGCAGGCCAACATCTCCGCTCAACTGCGCAAGCCCGATTTTGACCAACAAGCTGTGGCTGGAAGTCTCCAAGAGCTGCACCAAATGCGGACTGTTGCTGAGCGAATTGGCGACAGCCAAACTGCCAAAAAAATTCAGGATATTGCCACCTCCCAACTGGATATGATGAGCAATCTCTCCCCAGAATTGGGCGCTGCTTTCCGTCAGTTCTACAACAGAATGGATCAACAAGAGATGGAGCCAGAGGCGGAAGAAGCTGGCAACGAAACAGCTGAAAATTAAGACATTCTGTCATCATTGACACCCGTGTAGAGACGCGATTAATCGCGTCTCTACGTGTTTTAAAAAATGTTACCTTTGCACCCGAAAGAAAAACGTAAAACCTTCTCAATATGAAAAAATTTGCAGTGATACTGTGCGGCTGCGGCACATTGGACGGCAGCGAAATCCACGAATCTGTCATGACTTTGCTGGCTATTGACCGTAATGGCGGTGAATATCAGATTTTTGCACCCGATGATTGGCAATATCATGTGGTGAACCACGTCACCGGTCAACCGATGGAGGAGAAGCGGAATATGCTGCTGGAGGCTGCGCGTATCGCCCGTGGCAACGTGAAACCCATCGAACAATGCAATGTCGCGGATTTCGACGCAGTGGTATTCCCCGGCGGCAACGGTTCCGCCAAAAACCTCTTCACCTACGCCTTTGAGGGTCAAAATTGCACCGTTCGTGAAGACGTGGCAAAAGTCATCCGCGCCTTTCACAACGCCGGCAAACCCGTGGGCGCCCTCTGCATCGCGCCCGTAATGATCGCCAAAGTGCTCGGTGACGTCACCGTTACGGTCGGCAGCGACCCCGGCACTATCCGCAACGTGGAAACCTTCGGCACCAAGCACCAAATCACCGTGCAGAAAGAGGTGTGCGCGGATGAGGCCAACAAGGTCTTCACCACGCCCTGCTACATGCTGCCCGCCCGCATCGGCGACATTGCCGATTGCGCCGACAACCTCATCAAGGCCATGATATCGGCTATTGGCCGTTAGCCATTAGCTATTAGCCAAAGCCAACAGCTAAAAGCTTAAAGCTTAAAGCCAACATGAACAACATCGTCATTGTCGGGTTTCCAGGAGCGGGAAAGAGCACCATCGGCAGGCGACTTGCCGGCCGGTTGCACATGACCTTCATCGACCTGGACCTTTACATTGAAGAAAAATACCATTCCGCCGTTCCCCTGCTGTTTCAACGGTATGGGGAACCGGCGTTTCGTACGTTGGAGTTTTCCGCACTGTGCGAGGTGCTGAAAATGGACAACTGCGTGATTGCCACGGGCGGCGGTACGCCGTGCCACGCAGGCGCCATGGAGGCCATCAATGAAAATGCCCGCAGCATATACCTTCAACTAAGTGAAGATCAAATCGTTGAGCATCTGTTAATCTCCAAGAAAAAACGTCCGCTCACCCACCATTTGAGTGAGCCGGAACTTCGGAAGTATGTCCACAAAACGCTGCCAGTCAGAGAACCTTATTATCTTCAGGCACACATCATCTCTCCCCTACCCGATTCGGTTGAGGAGTTGGTGCAAAAACTAAAATAACCGCTACTTATTTTCCAGATTCTCTTTTTCTAAATCGTTTGTTTTTTGTTTCCTGTTTATATTCAGGAATCTGGCTTTCTTTTTGTATACGAAAACGCTGTTCAGCACATAGTTAAGCAAACCGACTGGCACCGCCATGATGGTGAGGTTGAGGTAGTTGTTATGACTGCCTATATGCTCTAACAGCGCGATACCGCCAATATTGACGAGGTAGGTAAAGGTAGTTACCGCCAAAAATCTGAGCAACAGCTTGTTGTCTTTATTCTTAAAGACCAAAATGCCATACGTCTTGAAGTTGAACAAGATACTGACGATGGTGGCAAAGAAGTTGGAAACCACGTATGCGTGGTTGAGTTTGAACAGCTGTTCAAAGATAAAGAGAAAGACATAGTTGATGAGCAGACCGAACGCCGTGTTTAGCATGGCGACGAGCACAAAACGGATGAATTGAGGTTCAAAATAACGTTTTAGAAATTCCTTCATCAACTATTCAACTTTAAGGCGGCAAAAATAAAAAATAAAACCATACGGACGATATAGAAAAAAGAGTATATTTGCACCCCAAAAATTATTGCGATGGAAGAGAGACAATTGCGTAGTCAATTTAAGATCAGAATCTCAGGCATTGAACTCGGAAAGCATTGTTTTTCAATTGATTGCAATAAAGAGTTCTTTGAACTGGCAGGCATTGAACAACTGATGGACGGCCGTTTGAATTTGCGGATTGAAATGGAAAAATCTGAGAAAATGGTCGACTTTCAGTGTCACTTCGAGGGCGAAGTTGTGGCCGAATGCGACCGCTGTCTTGCTCCCGTGACCCTGCCGCTGAACTTCGACGAAAGATTGCTCGTGAAGTTGGTGTCCGAAAACTACCATTCTGAGGAGGAACAGGAAGATGAGATTTGGATGATGGATGAGAACACCTACGAGATCGACCTCTTTCACTTCGTGTACGAGTCTATCGTGCTCGCGCTGCCCATCCGCATTGTGCATGAGGATGACGCCGATGGAAATCCGACCTGCGACCCCGAGGTGATGCGCCGCTTAGATGAGATGAATACCGAAAACACTGAAAATGAACAAGAAACGGATCCCAGATGGGATGCGCTCAAAAATATAAAACTGGATTAATAACAATAAAAATTAATAGATATGCCACATCCGAAAAGAAGACATTCTGCTATCAGAAGAGATAAGAGAAGAGCTAACGATTTCATCACCGCTCCTCAGCTGACCACTTGCAGCCATTGCGGTGCTCCCATCCTCACTCACCGTGTATGTCCTGAGTGCGGTTACTACAGAGGCAAACAAGCCATCGAAATCGGTAACGCTGCTGAGTAAACATCCGTAGTGATGTTTTTTTGAAAAACATGGATGACATAAGAAATTATGTCATCTTTTTGAGTTTATGTTGTTATGGAATTTATTTTTGCCACCCACAATCTGCATAAATCCGAAGAGGTGAGCGCGATTCTCGGACCTGATTATCACATCAAAAACTTGCGCGAAATCGGCTGTCCTGAAATCCCCGAAACTGCTGACACACTGCAAGGCAATGCATTACAGAAAGCGCAATATGTCTTCGACCACTATCACGTCAACTGTTTTGCCGATGATACGGGACTCGAAGTGGAAGCGCTCGACGGTCGCCCTGGCGTCTATTCCGCACGCTATGCCGGCGAAGGCTGCTCCTATCAAGACAACGTTCTCAAAATGCTGGAGGAGATGCGCGGCGTAACCAACCGCAAGGCCTGCTTTAGGACAGTGATCGCCCTCATCATGGACGGCAAACGATACTTTTTCGAAGGTCGTGTGGAGGGTAAAATTCTCACTGAACAGCATGGAGTTGACGGTTTCGGCTATGATCCCATTTTCAAACCGCTGGGCTTCCGTCAGACATTCGCCGAAATGTCTTCTTCGGCAAAGAATGCCATCAGCCACCGCGGTCGCGCCATGCAACAGCTGAAGGAGTTCTTGGACGAAATTAATTCGTCACGGTAGAGACGATGTGCACATCGTCTCTACAAGGTAAAAATTATCGTAAAATTTATTGTAGATACAATTCCACCAGTCCTTCCGGGGTAGTGACGTGGAGGATTTTGTTCTCGCGGTCCACGTCGGTGACGAACTGCTGACTGGCAGGGATGAGGATTTCGCTACCGTTGTGGTCGACTTGCATAAGGGGGTTGTTGGCCAGTTCCATGAAATCCTTGCATATGCCAATTTCACCGAGTTTTTCGTCCACCACCTTGAAACCAATCACTTCATGGAAATAGAATCGGTTGCCGGAGAGTTTCGGCAACTGTGAGAGCGGCAGATACAAGTCGGTCTGCACAAACTCCCGCACATTATCCATTTCCACGTCCTGCAGTTTGACGATAAACTGATTGTTGCCCCTATATTGCAGTTTTTCAATCATATAGGGCAGCATTTCGCCGTCCGTTTCAATGAAGACGGCGTTGAGGTCGAGGTAGCGTTCGCAATCATCGACATCAAAAAAGGCACACAACTCGCCTTTCAATCCGAAAGGTTTCGTTAGTGTGCCTAGATAGTAGAAGTTTTTGTCTGCCATAATGCAGGCGAAAACTATTCAGCAGCCTGTTCTGCTTCGGCAGCGGGAGCTTCTTCAGCGGCTTCGGCGGCAACCTCTGCGGCAGCGGCTTCAGCAGCTTCTTGAGCAGCCTTAGCTTGAGCAGCGGCGATTTCAGCAGCCTTGGCGGCCACTTTCGCGGAGATGGCTTCCTTGACCTTGGTCTCAGCGGCGAGACGCTCTTTCACGACTTTGCGTTTAGCTTCGCGCTCTGCGTTCTCGACATCTTTCAGCTTAGAGGTCTTGTCCTGCTTCCAAGCGTCGAATTTGCGTTGAGCCTCGTTTTCGCTGAACGCGCCCTTAGCGACACCGCCTTTGAGGTGCTTCATCATATAGACACCTTCGCGTTTAAGAATCGAACGAGCCGTATCTGAAGGGGTAGCACCTGCTTCGAGCCAATACAGCGCTCTGTCAAAATTGATGTTGATAGATGCGGGGTTGGTCAGCGGGTTATAGGTACCCAGATCCTCGATGAATCGTCCGTCACGGGGTGCTCGACCATCCGCAATTACAAGGTGGTAGAAGGGTTGGTTCTTCTTACCGCGTCTTTGTAATCTGATTCTTGTTGCCATAA
>JAGBPE010000173.1 GCA_017633495.1 Bacteroidales bacterium
CGCTAACGAAGCTCCCTTTATCGGCATCAACCGCCACCGCATCGGGGTGGACGGCGAGGGCGTGACCACGTTGGCAGCCTTCCACGGCTGTCCGCTGAAGTGTCGTTACTGTCTGAACCCGAGCTGTTTGGATGCAGATGCGCGCGTGGTTCGCCACACCCCAGAGTCGCTCTACCAGCAGCTGCTCATCGACGACCTCTACTTTGTGGCCACGGGCGGCGGAGTCTGCTTCGGCGGCGGCGAACCGTTGCTACGCCCGGAGTTCATCCGCCAATTCCACGCCCTCTGCGCCGACCGCTGGAAAATCACCCTCGAAACCTCTCTGAACGTGCCGATGGAATCGCTGCAGTCGGTCGCGCCGCTCGTCAACGACTTCATCATCGACATCAAAGACGCAAACGACAGCATTTACTCGGCCTACACCGGCAAATCGAACGCCCAAGTGTGGGAAAATCTGAAATGGCTGTCCGAAGACTACGACCACGAACACGTCATCATTCGCGTGCCGTTGATTCCAAAGTACAACACCGAGGAGGACACGGAGCGTAGTGTGGAACGGTTGAAGGAGTTAGGGTTTGGGAAGTTCGACCGGTTTACATATAAAACACGATGAGTTTATCTCCACGTATCGTTTATCTCCACGTATCACGCGGATCTACACGTATTTCATCCTATGCACAACTGCTGCACCAAAATATTTTACGCGAAGATACGTGTGATACGCGGAGATTTTCATTACCGGAACGTGACCGGCACCTGGTAATAGCAGCGCACGGGTTTCCCCATGTTTCTGCCGGGTTTCCACTTCGGCATCGACATCACGCCGCGCACGGCTTCCTTGTCGCATTCGGGAAAGAGCGGCACCTTCACCTTGGCATTCGTCACCCGTCCATCCTTCTCCACCACGAACTCGATCAACACCGTGCCCGTGATGCCGTTATTCTTCGCCACAGGCGGATACTGAATCTCCCGAGACAAGTAGGCATTCAGGGAATCCGGTCCGCCAGGGAATTCGGGCATCTCCTCCGTGAACCTCAAAGGAGAATCATCATTCTCGGACATCTCATCCACCTCCACAACAAGACCCTCCGTCTCCACTACCTCAACGTCGCCCATCCAAAAATCTCCATCCCACCCATCCTTATTCGATAATTGAGCCGCTTTTTGCGAGCAACGGTTCGGAGCAGGCTCGGATGAATTATCGTTGGACTCTGCTATTTTCCCCACTTCTTCTACGACTCCATCCAGCTCATACGGGTCTGATTGTCCGGGTGGCGACGGAATATCCTGTCCGTCAGTCTCAGCCGGAACTTGCTGGGCAGCGGCCTCCACAGCAGGTACAGGTTCGTTGCCGGCAGCCGGTGCAGGTGTCTTGGGGTTGTGGCACGCGCCCATCATCATGGAGGAAACGGCGATGCCCGCCACGGTGACGGCCTTGCCGAGGGCGCGGCGTTTCGAGAGCTCCCGCTCCAGGTAGCGCACCTCCGACTCGCAGTAGGGACACGTGCCGCGGCAGTCGCCCTCGTGCGTGCATTCGCGCTCCACCAACGGGATGCCGTTCTCCTGCGCGACTTTCCGCCGCACATCCTTCAGGATTTCGCATGTTCGTTTGCCTCTTTTCATGTCAATTCAAAATTAAGAATCAATGATGGTGCGAAGATACAATTTTTCTATTTATTGCTATACAAAAAGCAGAGTGTTATGAAAACGCCTACATTGTGCCAATCTTCAGCGAGAGGGAGATCAGCAGCCGCGTTTCGGGCCCTCGCCACGTCCTTTACTCCGAAGGAAATAGTAGATGAGTTCCCCACAGGAACATTCGTGATAGATGTAGCTGTATAACACCTCCGACCGCGTAACTGTAGCCCGTACTTCGTCAAGGCTGCAGGGGAGAATTTCACGGCCGCGTGCATTGACATAGCCCATCCGGTTGTTCGTGTCGTAAACCGCCCAACAGGTTTCAGCGGAGGAGGAGCCAACATGATTCCATCTGTCGTAATAGCGACTCAGGCGTTTGCCCGTCTTACTGTCGGCAATGGCCCATTTTCCCTTCTTGTTGGCAACGAACAGAACACCCCAGTCTTGCCGTGCGCCCCAGCAGGAGAGCAGTTTCCGACCCTTGCCGTTGAACACCTCCACCTTGCCGGACGGGCGGCGTGCAAAGATGATATCGTCACCGTCCGCATCGGCCTCCACGTAGCGCAACGGCACCACCACATTTCCCCACAAATCAACAATGCCGTGGTGAAGTGAATCCGTGGCGACACTCATCAGCGTAAAAGACCAATAGTTGGAGGCATCGCTGTAACGCTGCGGAAGCAACTTCCCCGTAGGATCCACCAGCCGCCATGCGTTATCAACATAAACCAAAGGGAATGAGTAAGGGATATTGTCGTTGTCGAAACGGATGGTCGTATCCATAGCCACAACATGTCCCGCAGTATCTATGATCTCCACTTGGCCATCCCGTAAGACACCATAAAAATAATAGGAATCACCCAACTCGCCAAGTTCGCTCAATTCTGTATAGCAATGAGGGATGAGAAGACGGAACTGCGCGTCCATTATCCCCCAAAGACCAGTGCGGTCCTTTACTCTAACCAATTCTCCAGAAGGATACGACGGCCATACTTCCTGATATTCGATAGGCAGAACTATATTGCCATCATCAGATATCAGGCCTTTAAGGCGGGTTCTTCTCTCAGTGATTGACACATAAAAGTCATAATAGTATTTGTCGTATGTGTACAACGGACTGATCGGACGAATCCATTCCCCCTTGAAATTCATCAACCCTTCGTAGCCATTCGTGTCTGTGATCTCGATGATATTGTCAGAGCTGTAAATATTTTTATAGATAGGTGGTAGCACCTCGCGACCAGCCAAGTCCAACAAACCTCTCAAATTTTGGTTCGGGCGCTTAGATGGAGTTTCGTCACCACAGGGAGTCCTCTCTACCGAGTAGAAAAGCAGTGGATGTCCGGTTTGGGTGGAATTGTATGGCCCGAATCCCGAGAGATTGAGGTATCTAAAAGGCAGCACCGTGTCGCCTTTGCTGTTGACGACTCCGCCGGGCTTGTCATTCTCACAGACCACGAAAAGTCCATCGCTGTTGGAAATCGGTTCCGGTCTCGCGTCATAGCGGTAAGGCAGTATCGGTCGCCCGTTCCAGTCCAAAACGCCCCAAAGACCTTGTCGTTTGGCCACGATATATCCTTCCGGATAGGAGATGTCGTTGTACGTGAAAAGCGCCTCGTACTCGCAAGGCAGCACGGTTTTCCCCGAACCGTCGATCAGTCCGAAAAGGGTATCCTGCCACACCAGCAGACGTGGGGGAAGGTCTCTGTAATCCTGCGCCTTGACAGAGAAAGCGAACATCCCCATCAGGAGTGGAAACGCCAACAAAACCGACAAAAAACGTTTCATTTCTTCAATATTTACGGGACTTCTGATGATTATTTCTCCGCGTTGCCCCTGCCGGATGCGAAGTCCGCCCAACATCCCAACAGGAAAACACCGCCGCAAAACTACAATTATTTCACTATTATGACGCAGAAATCCCAAAAGGTTGCAGTGTGTTGAAAAAAATATCTCCGCGAATCGCGCGGATCTACACGTATTTTATCCTAACGATAACCTTTTCCCGCAAAAAACATACGCGCAGATACGTGTGATACGCGGTGATCATTACTTCTCCAACCGTACCTCGCGTCCCTCCGACAGGACAAAGATCGCGATCTGACCGTTTTCGATGCCGAAGCGGATGGCAGCTGCGAGGGAGTCCTCGGGGAAGAGGCGGGAACTGTCGAAATAGTAGAGACTGTCGGCAGTGTCAAGCCAACCACCGACATAGCCGTCGTGGCGTATCGCGTGGCGCACCACCCTGCCGAGCTGCTTGCGGGAGTGGCAGCCCTGCGTGGCGGCATACGCGACGACGACGCCCTCCGAAGGCTCAGTCATCGTGGCAAGGTTCATCGTGAAACCGTCGGGGTGCCGGACACTGTACGCCCACACGCTGTCCGCCACGGCCTTGACACTGCCGCCCACCAACTTGCTGTGGCTGTAACAGGATGAGAACAGCAAGGTGCTGACCAAAAGCACCGTTGTCAGCACGTTAGCCCGAAGTATCTGTTTTTTCATCATGAAAGCTGATTTGGAGACGCAAAAGTACAAAATTATCTCCACGGATCGCGCGGATCCATGCGGATAAATTTACGGCCATTCATGGTTCATTTTCGATAATTTATGTTTAAAAACACGAATTATCAAGAATTACCACAAATTATTCAAAAATAATCCATAGCCATTCTTTGTTTTGATTTTTTTTGTATTTTTGCACTCTAAAATTTAAAATTCAAAATGAAGACAAAAAAGTACAAATCCAAAGAAAAGCCTCTGCCCAAAGTGGAAGAGCCCGTTGCCACATACGGATCAACGGTTGCCAATAGTAACGATGTTGTCATTTCAAATCTTTCATCTGAATCCTTGGACGACAAACCGGAAGGTTTTGATGCCTGCTACGCCCGGTTGAAAGCGGAAGCCGATGCGAAACTTGCGAGCGAAAGGAGAGCAAAAACAGTCAAAAGGAAGGCTCCAATCAAATATGACATCCCTGAAGGCTACATGTCTTTGCAACAGTTTGAAAAAGAGTTAGTCGAAGCCGTTTCCGAAAGATTATGACAGAACGTCAAGTTATCCTGCCCATGTCGGTTAGGGAGTATCTTGGTGAAATCGCAGACTACATTGTTGCATTAAACAATCGTGATCATGCATTGCGCTATGTTCACGAATTGGTTGCCGAAATATATAATCTGTCGTATCTTGCCGATACCTTGCCATCATCAGATTCGCCTTTCGTGCTCAAATACCATGATAA
>JAGBPE010000023.1 GCA_017633495.1 Bacteroidales bacterium
AATGTATTTGGCGACAAGGAGACAAGCCCAAATATCGAAACCGATAAACACGACAATCATGGCGATACGGAACCACTTTTGCTTCCTGTTGAGGCCTATTTCCCTGTTTGCCGGGGTTTCCGCAGCCTCTATTTGCCGGATGATTTCGTCGCAGGGTCTTGTCTTATAGCGGAATTCGACAAATGCTATGCCCAGCGTGATCAGAAGCACTGCACCCAACGTAACGAGGGCTGTCCCCAAGTTTGGCAAATGACCAGTATTGGCTAACATCACGCCCAAAACAAGAATCACTGCCGGAATCGTGTACAGCACAATAAAGAGCGAGAAGTGTTTCTTGTACGTTCGGGCATAGTTGGAAAGCGTCAGCAAATCGGTGTTTTCCAAAGACTTGGTATGGATATTCCGTGTTATCCATAACTCCACGGCAAAGCAAACCGCACAGTAGGAGAGCCAAAACAAGCTTAACGAAAGATTGTTACCTTGAAAGCATTTGATGCACAATATGCCGATAATGGCCGCTAAAGGGTATAGGATGATTTGTGTCCAACGGTACCGCTTGTAAAAATCGGTGCTGTGACGGAGGGATGACTTCATCAGCCGGTCGTTGATGATTTCCTGCTGATCGAACTGCTCTTTCAGCGTTTCGTATTGGGTCTTCAGCTGGTCCAGTTCGGAAAGATTATTGTTGTTCTGATTTTCCATGATGATTCCCTTTCATTCTTTTGTTGACATTTTCACCAGTTTGTCCTTGATGCGCATCAGCCTGACCCCCACATTGTTGGGCGTGATGCCGATGATGGCACCGATTTCCTCGTAATTGACGCCTTCCAGCCAAAGCAAGATCAAACTGCGGTCGATGAGATCGAGTCGCGAGATGCGATCGTAGAGTTCCCGGACTTGATGCGTTGAGGGATCGTCGGCCTCATAAGGGTCGATATCCACCGTCAGCGGCACCGTCTCAATTCGCCGACGTTCCTTCTTGTCTTGATTGATGGCGGTGTTGAGCGACACGCGGTAGATCCATGTCTTTGCGTCGCTGCGACCCTCGTAAGAGTCGAAGCCTTTCCAAAGCCGGATGAGGATTTCCTGAAACAGGTCGTCGATCTCGGCCTTGTCGTGCGAGAACATGTAACACACCGTGTAGATGGTCCGCTTGTGCCGCCGCACCAATTGTTCAAACTGTTGTTCTTTGTCGTTGTTCATAATACATTACTTTCGTTGCAACGTTCATCATGTTAGACAACAAAAGAATGGGAATTATTACATGATGGAAATTTATTTCTTGTCGCAGCTACCTGCAGATGCGCCATCAGGGCCATTACGGCACTACCGTCTTGGGTGACATAACATACCGGACATGGATGAAGGAGCCATCGATGGTCAGCAAGCCGGCGGAACCTTCGGCAGTGGAGAAGGGCAATATCAAGCGGTTGTCGCCCGGACCGAGATTCCACCAACGACGAGAATCGCCATCAAAATCATAAAAGTCCCACCCGTGACCCAAATCCTTGACGCGGGTCAAATCATTGCCATTCCTTTGGGCAATAAACACCTCATTATCGCAGCTGACGACATAGAGTAGTTGATTGTCTGCCACGAAAGCCCCGTGAAACAGGGTGTCCGTGGGCATCTTGTAATACTGGCGCCTTCCTATGCAACAACCATGACAGATGTATCCTTTATAATACCCGCCCCCGCCATAACCGCTTTGGGGATCGCACCATTGGGAGTTGTTATGGAATAACATTGGGTAGTAGTCCCAAATATCTGGAATAATGTTCTTTACCAACGGATTTCCCGGACTTTGGTCAATGCGCAGACTGTCCACCCGTTTGGGGTTAATGAAATAATAGTAATCCCCATGGCGCAATATTTGATGGAATTCCCCAGTGAAATAGTATTGTTGGTTGATATGTTCGTACTGCAGCCATCCGTTGTGAGCGTCAATGTACACAGAGAGCTGCTTTGCCGTGAATAGGACGTCTCCGTAAAAATTATTTTGGCTAACCGTGTAAAGGTCATCTTCAAACAACACTGAGGGATACGGAATCGACCTTGTCCAATGCCATTCGTCATTGTATCCACTGAATGAATAACCGTCCCATACGAAATGATGTTCTGCTGTGACAAAGGTGTCAACAAGCACTACGAGGGCTGGTTGCGCAAGTCCAACGTGTGTGTTCACGCACAACGCCGCGATGGTGAACAAGGTTGCAAACAGTGGCTTTGTCCGGTTCATGGGCAGTTGATTTTGAAAGTGCAAAGATAAATTATTCTCTGACAATTAAGATACAAAAATGTCAAAAGTTTGCAGTTTGTGGAATTTTTTTCAGGGGGTGTATCTCTACCGCACAATCACGATTTCATACCCCTCCTTACATCGCCTTAAACGCCATCCTTTGTTCAGTTCTATGGAAAACTCGGGACTGTTCTTTATTTTCTTAATATTGCTGGAGGGAAGAACCAATATAGGTTGGTTGGAAATCAGGCAGCAGTACTCGGAATAGATGGTGCCGAAATCGCCTTTTAACTCAATGACGGCGAAATAGTTACCTAATTCGTCCAGCCCCAACACGCACGCGGGATTGAAGCCCATTTGGTAATTGTCAGTGCGAAGGTAAACCACACTTTTGGATTGGAGGGCTTGGTTGATCTTGTCTAACACCTGCTGTCGGGCAAATTCATGATTATCAACGCCTTCCATGACGCGGAGGTAGGAATCCGACTGCTTTAACGCTGTCGTGTCCTCCAAATTGGAGAAGTCTATGCCGTACAGTTTGCCGGCCATTTCGCTCAGGTTCATCGATGGGGAAGCATCCTGCCGCCACGTAGGGTCTATGTCGTTCAAACACGCATACATAGCCCCCATGTTGTAGCCGTATTGGCGAGACAGATTCGGTGAGGAGAGCAGTCTTTCAACCTCCTGGCAGAGTTGTTGCGCCACCTTCAGCGAATCTTGAAAGCAAATACGATATTGGGTATATAACGCGAGCCCTTCCTGAAACTCGAAACGGCACTCGTCCGTGCTTTTGTCGGGGAAAAGCGCCCACCGCCACTTTCTGAACGCCAAAGCCCGCTCAATATGGGGCTTTCTTTCCAAGACATTGCTGCTCAGTGCCTTGCTAAGCTCCAACAGCTCGCACAAAACCAACGTTCTGCCCATTTTCGTATCCACATGCGCATTGTCATACACCACTTCGCTCATGTTGTACTGCTGGTTTTGAAACCGATGGAACAGCTCGTGAACGAACACCTCCATCATTGCACTGTCCGACATCGTAAACATCGGCACAACAGCCACATCCGAATTCTTGAAACGTATAGCTGAGCCCGCCACCACGATATCCGAATCCAAAATTCCACAATAGAGAGAATCTATCTTTTGTGAAACCGATAGCAGCTCGGGATCATTGGTGAAAGTCAGCTTGTCGGAGTCCCTAACCAGCAGAACCGAGCCCCAGATATTCTCACCCCACAGTTCGCCACCGTCCGCGTCACATACGCGTTGCGCCTCCGCAAACAGCCCCAACGCCTTCTTACACAGCGCTGAATCAGGAGTTTGCGCCTGCGCGACGACACATTCGCCGACCGCGAGCAGGAGCAGGAGGAGGGATGCTATTTTGATGGGGAGGTTTTGCATATTTCCGTTAGGGATTTTGATTCGTTAGTTTCAAACGTGTTGTCAGTGAAAATCGTATAATCGTTTCTTTTTCATATTGCCCTATCGCTAACTATTCCTCCTGTGGAGATGCGATTAATCGCGTCTCTACAAAGGTCTGCGCCCCGGAGTATAGATAAAAGCGGTTTAGAAAAATTATTACCAAAGGGCGACACGACCGAGTTGACCTAAGTCAAGAGTAGCCGATTCTGCACCAAGGGCTTTGAACACACGCATGATGGTGCTGTATGTGATGCTTCGCCCGCTCTCAATTTTGGATACTTCAGCGCGTTTAACACCCATGCGTTCACCCAACTGCTGTTGTGTGAATCCTATTTTTTTTCGGGTCTGTTTGATTGCCTCTCCAATGCGATATTCCTCCACACCTGTCCTTACTTTTGCATCAAAAGCTTCTCTTTCCTCGGTGCCGACCTCGCCGACATACTTGTTAAGCATCTCTTCGTGTGTCATTATTTCCATATTCTTTATCGTGTTTTATAATATTCATTCCTGATAATTTCCGCGTGTTCAATCTCTTGTTTAGGCGTTTTTCGTGTCTTCTTGTCGAAGCCGTGAGTAGCCACCACAATGGAGGAGCGCGTCTTGTCCCAAAACGAAAGCAATCTGTATTCGTTACTTTCAAATTCGGCGCGAAATTCCCAGATACCTGACTCGTTCAACTTCTTGAAAATCCGAGAATCCACAACCCCCATTCCCACCAAGGAGATGTTGTAGAGCATTTTTCTGCGTGCCTTTTCCGGCATGGTGTCAATGTATTTCTGAGCTTCTTCGAGATATTCTACCTTGATGTTCATTCTTCAAATTGTTTCAGGTTGCAAAAATACAAAAAGTTCCAATATTGGAAACAAAAAAAAAGAGACGCGATTAATCGCATCTCTACAACCTGTAAAAAACTAAATCAGATATTCTATTACGCTTTCCCCTTGCTTTTCTCCCTCCGCTGCCGCTGCCAATACACGAGGGCGGCGGTGAGGAGAAGCAACACGCTGATGAGGCCGATGAGATTGCCGAGAGGCCAATTAAACAGCTTGCATGCGACGTTGAGGACAAGGAGCAGACCTGCAACTCCGACAATCCGGATAACCGAGCGTTCTTCAGGGACAATCCGCACCAGATGGCGTGCAGTCAGCCAGGCAAACACCAATCCTGCAAGACCTGCGATCATAAGGATAAGGTTGCCAAAAGGCCAGTACATCAGCTTGAAAATGAGGCCGACAAGGCTCAATACGAGCATGACAATGCCGCTCCAGTAGGCACCGCTGTGATGGTAAGACGGTATTGCGGATGCATCTCCCCCATTCAACCGGGAAGTTTGTGCCAAAAGCTCATCACTCATCTTGGCAAGACGGTCGATATTGCAGATTATCAATACAATAGACATGGAAAGAATGATGGCTACCACAACAAACGAGGTATGCAAATAGGGGATCGTCCGCTTTTCACCTATCTCGAAAATGAACCACATCATCCACACGCATAGAGCAAACACGCCTGTGATCCATACTAACGAGAAGCGGGTGCAAACATTTTCCATTTTTTGGACGAGTGTTTGAATATCGGTGTTTTCTGTATTGATTTTCAGCACTTTCCGACAGCTAAACCATTCAAATAATCCAATGAATGCAAAAAGAATGATGGAAATGACCATGAATGGGATGTCAAGCTCGAAGCGAAAACAGCTCCAACAGACGGTAGCGGCCAAAAGCCCGTAAGTGAGGATGATTTCCACATCACGTCGTTTGAAGTTAGCGATTTTCGTATGAATCATCTCGTGAATCAGGTCGTTGTTGACGATTTCCTGCTGGTTGAACTTTTCCTGGAGCGTCTTGTATTGCATTTGTAAAGACGACAGCTCCACTTCCTGGTTTTGTTTTTTCTCTTCCATGATGATAAGGTGTTATTGGGTGATGGATTTCGCTTTTTGAACCAATTTTTCCTTAATACGGTGCAGTTTGATCCCGACATTGGCCACGGTGATGCCCATGACGGCGGCAATTTCGTCGTAGCCGATGCCTTCCAACCACAATAACACGAGACCGCGGTCCATCACATCGAGCTGGTGGATGAGCGCATAGAGCTGGCGAATCTGTTCAAGCGAGGTGTCCTGCAGGTCGTAGGGGTCGATGTCGGTGCTGAGCGGGACTGTCTGCGGACGTCGTTTCGCGCTTTTGCTGCCGTTGATGGCGGTGTTGAGCGCAATGCGATAGACCCACGTGTTCACGCTGCTGCGATTCTCGAACTGTTCGAATCCCAACCATAACCGGACCAGGATCTCCTGAAACAGATCGTTGATTTCCTCGTTGTCGCGGGAGAACATGTAACAGACCGAATAGATTGTCCGTTTGTACTGTTTCACCAGTTCCTCGAATTGCTTTTCTTTCACGTTTTTCATCTGACCGTTTGGTTTTTACGACATAGGACAACAGGTTGGGGAAATCCTTACAAAAAAAATGTTGTTTTCGTAACGCGTTGATATTCAGTCTCTAAAGGGGTTGTAACAAGAAGGGCTATGAAAGGTTTCATGATGTTATGCTTTTCGTTTTCTATTTCCAGGGCAGAGGCTTCTCTTTGGATTTGTACTTTTTTGCTTTCATTTTGAATTTTAATTTTTAGGTTGCAAAAATACAAAAATTTCGGAACAAGCCAATGCTCGGCAAAAAATAGTTATCTACGCCTAGCGCTTATAAGACAATAATAATAATTGTCAACCCAAATTGTCACATTTTTGTATTTTTGCGTCATGTAATTATATGGACATGGTGAAATTTTGGGAGCGGAAATACCAGCGTAATCTCGGCAGGATTGTCGCGATATGTTACCGGTATGTGAACGACCGGGCGGTGGCGGAGGACCTGGCGCAGGACGTTTTCGTGAAGGCGATGGAGAAGTTCACGACCATCCGCGCCATCGGGCGTTTCGACGCCTGGCTGACAAACATCGCCGTACACCATTGCATCGACTACCTGCGTCGACAGCCGGATTTCGTGTCGTTGGAACCGGATGACCTTGCCGAAATCGCCACTGTGGAGGACGAGCATGTCTGGACGGCGGATTTCACGGAGGAAGAATTGCTGGCAACCATCGGGCAACTGCCTGAGATTCAGCGCACCGTGTTCAACCTCCACGCCATGGAGCGGTATTCGCACCGGCGCATCGCGGGAATGTTGGGCATCACGGCAGACAACGCTCGTCAGCTGCACCACCGCGCCCGCGAGCGGCTCAGCCAGATGCTTGCCGACCAATACAAAGAGAAGGAAAAACGCAAAAAAGGACTGTTTATGATCATATTGTTTGCTTCGTTGAAACGCGTCCACGCGAACCCGCGCCGCATCGACCGCCTCTACCGTTCGCGTCTGTCTGGATACAAGATGGAACCCGTGGGCATCAATAAATGCCCTGTGGTAACCCATTCCGCCGCACACGTGGCGGCCGCATCCTCTGGCAAAACCGCCATCCTCCTCGTTGCGGTGGGTGTTGCAGGCGTTACGGGCGGCATCATCGGCTTTCAGGTCGGGAAGAACACGGCATCGGGAACGAATTCGGGGAACGGTCCCATGGTAGAGACGCGGTGTACCGCGTCTCCGGACAGCACCGAATTGACGAAACCTGTGGTAGAGACGCAATGCATTGCGTCTCTACAGACCACAACAGACGACCATCCCGTGATAGAAACAAACAACCATTCGCCCCAACGGACCAAAAACGTTCCAACGCACATTGGAAACATGCCATCTCCCGTAGAGACGTTGCACGCAACGTCTCTACAGAACCCCGACACCTCCCCCGTCATCATCACCACAAAAATCCCCGTCCACCAAACCGTTGTGATTCGGGACACCACCACGATTTCGGACACCGTTTTCTTCAATTATGAATAGTGAGCAGTGAACAGTGATTAGTGAACAGTTTAAGTCAAAGTCAAAGTTAAAGTTAGATGAAGAGTTATAGGATTTTTTCTGTCTTATTACTGGTGTTCTCGATACCAGGACAGCTACTGGCGCAGCACCGCGACACCCTCTATGTGGTCGAGGAGGAACCGGTCTATGACAC
>JAGBPE010000174.1 GCA_017633495.1 Bacteroidales bacterium
ATACTGTTGCAGTTTCTTCTTGAGGCGGAAAGTATCATACAAATCGGGGGATATTCGGTAGGTTACGCCGCCTCGAACGGAAATCTCTATCCATCGCCTAATCCATGATATTTGGAAAATATATTCGGTTCCCATTCCCTCACTTGTACTTTCGAATCCTTTGATGTTGTTCCAAGGCAACTCCATGTTTCTGACTTTCACCCAATCCCCATGTTTTCTTTTTCGTTCAGCGTTTGTGAGAAGAAGGGAGTCTTTAGAGACTACTATCCGGTCTTTGATGTGCGACAGCCATTGACCTGCCCAGTGGAGCATCATCACCACGCATATTACAAATAATGGCCAATGCCACCACCGCATATCGGAAGATACCATTGCCATTGCATAGACAAGCAATGCCGCCCCCGCAATATGCAGTACTGCCATCATCGCTATGCTTACGATG
Source organism: Bacteroidales bacterium (assembly GCA_017633495.1). Lineage (GTDB taxonomy): Bacteria > Bacteroidota > Bacteroidia > Bacteroidales > WCHB1-69 > F23-D06. Next base: position 443 of record JAGBPE010000174.1, read on the forward strand.
GGTTTATATATCTTGATGGGCTGTGATTCCTTAACCATATCTGCCGCAAAAATACAACAATTCTAATATTAGGATGCAAAAAATGCAAAAGGTTGCAGTAAGTTGAAAAAAAAGTATTTTTGCCCCATAAAAATGTCACCTCATAATGAAACGTATCCTCTTCATTCTGTTGGGTTTGCTCCCGCTGTTAGGGTGGGCGCAACCGAAGTCCACCGCGCCGCTGTCGCCCGCCGAAAGCAAGGCCCGTTTGCAGCAATTAGGCGACTCGCTGCGGAAGTATGATTATTTCGAGAACTTCGACCGCTTTGGCTGGTCGGTAGTGGGGATATGCTCCGACAAGAACGCAAAGAACAGGTTTCCAGACCGTTACGGCATCATCAACGATTACGGACAGGTGATTCTCCCGTGCGAATACAGCGACATCCGCTTCCAGGAGCATTCCGACCTGATGATGGTGATAAAGGGCGAAAAGGCAGGCTTCATGAACCGGCAGCTGAAATGGGTGATTCCGCCGAAATACAACGGCGAGTTCTGGACTGTATTCGAAGGTTACGATTATTTTGAATATGGTTTGGTTGTGGCCGCTGATGGGAACTACGGTGTTGTGGATTCAACAGGCCGCGAAATAGTGCCTTGCCGCTACAAAGAGGTAAACATCGTCGACCCTGATCTTTTTGTGGTAGAAGACGACCATTATGGCGCCATCAACCGGAACGGCGACACGGTGATTCCGTTTGTCTACAAATACATATTCTCCTTATACTCATCCGATTACCGTTATTTAATTGTAGGAAATCAAGACAAATATGGCGTGATTTCAAACACAGGGCAAGAAATTCTCCCTATTGTGTATGAAAGGATTTTAGACCATGACAAAGGGTTTTTCTCGGTCAGCCAGAACGGCAAATGGGGCGTGGTGGATTCTTTGGGAAACATTGTCATTCCGCTTGAATATGAGACACAGCATATATGGTTTAAACATGGCATGGACTTGGTAGAGATGGGTGGTTTGTATCTGAACAGCGGCATGGATCGAGACGACCCGGAGAAGTGCAAATTGCTCAATATGAAAGGGGAAGTAGTGCTCCAGGGCTATGATGCCAGTGTCTCAGACATATCCGGCAAACGACTGGCCATACTCTATCATGATCAAAATGGGGATGCCAGATGTGAAATAATTGACCGCAACGGAAAGAAAGTGGATGGGTTTGATGGATTTGATGCGTCTGTTTTTGATGGCATTGACATGGTGAATGGCACCACGATGGTTCCCGTGAAGCGCAACGGCAAATGGGGCTTCGTGAACCGCGATTTTCAGCTGATTGTGCCGTGCATTTACGACGCTCCCGCGGAAGGTTGGGCGGGTTACGGATATGTGAACACGGGCGATGGTTTAACCACCTTGATTGATGAACAGGGCCAACAATTTGTGTCGGGACCCTACCGTTTTATCTCCTCGCCCACGGTGAACGGCTGGTTTAATGCAGGCGGTTATCCGCCAGACTCTTGGAACGGCATCACCGGTTTCATCGACCGTTACGGCAACACCACCTTCACGGAAGAGGAAATGCGGCAAATAGAACAGTGGCACAACGAAGAACAACGCTCTCGAAGATAAATACGTGTAGATACGTGTGATACGCGGAGATAAATATACGTGCAGATCCGCGTGATACGCGGAGATAAAAAACCAAGATAATGGAAGACAGCAGCAAAGTAATGGACCTGTCCTACGAGGCGGGTGCGATCCTGTTGGAAAACGGGGCGGAAATTTCGCGCGTGGAGGAGACCATGCGGCGCATCGCCGGCCATTTCGGTGTGGAGGACGAGAGCTTTTTCGTGCTCAGCAACGGCATTATGGCCACCGGGAAGGGGTACGCCCGCTCGAAGTTCATCCCCATCAAGGGTACGAGTTTGGACAAGGTGGTGGCGGTGAACCAGCTCTCGCGCGAGGTGGCGGAGGGCAAGTGCGACCTCGCGCAGCTGGAGACTCGGTTGAAAGCCATCCGTGCTATGCGCCCGAAGCCCGCGTGGGAGCAGATTTTAGCTTCTGCGTTAGGTAGCGCCGCCTTCTGCATCATCTTCGGTGGCGGTTTTGAAGACTGCTTGGCCGCTTTGGTGGCGGGGATGCTGCTGTGGGTTTTCATGCTGTTTGTCAGCTATCGGCACCTCTCGCGCATTGCCGGCAACCTTGCGGGCGCGCTG
>JAGBPE010000175.1 GCA_017633495.1 Bacteroidales bacterium
CTATGCTGACCGGCGCGACTGTTTACGGTGCGGACAAGGCGATGCAATGTGCCACCAGCGACAACATCACCATTATCAACTTCACGATGGGCAGCCCAAACGCGGCTACCATCATGGATTTGCTAACGGCGATAAAGCCCAAGGCGGCACTGTTCCTTGGAAAGTGCGGCAGTCTGAAGTCGTACATCGGTCTTGGAGCATTACTACTGCCCATTGCCGGCATTCGCGGAGAGGGTACTTCGCTGGACTACTTCCCTGAGGAGGTACCTGCGCTCCCCGCTTTTAACCTCGAGAAAGCTATTTCAGCAACCATAAGCAGCCATGGGTTAGAGTATTGGACCGGAACGGTCTATACCACCAACCGTCGCGTATGGGAGCACGACGAAGACTTTAAGGATTATCTCCGCTCCATCCGTGCCACAGCAGTCGATATGGAGACCGCCACCCTATTCTCCGTCGGCTTCTATAACCGCATCCCCACGGGCGCCCTACTGATGGTTTCCGACCAACCCATGCTACCTGACGGAGTCAAAACAGCAGCTTCTGACAAGGTGGTGACGGAAAACTACGCTCTTTTACACCTGAAGATCGGCATCCAGTCACTGCAGGAGTTGCAAAACAAGGGTATTTCAGTGAAGCATCTGCGTTTCGACTATTACGACATGCAGTAGATTTTTGCCCGTCGCAAAAAAAAGTTGGCACTCTTTCCCATTTCTGCGTCATAACTAAAAAACGCGGTGATGCAGACGAAACAATTTTGGACCAGAATCTATCAGAAGAACATCGGCAAGATGGTCGGTGTCTGCTATCGCTATGTCGGCGACCACGCTGTGGCTGAGGATCTTGCACACGAGGCTTTTCTAAAAGCCATCGAAAAGTCAGAGAGTTACAAGCAATTGGGAGGGTTCGAAAATTGGCTGATGCGCATCAACCTCAACACGACGCTGGACTATCTGCGGAGGCAACCCCATTTTCAATCGATTGATGAGACTGACTTTGTAGAGACGCAATATTTTGCGTCTCTACAGGATGACACTGATTCCGCAGAAACGCAAATTTCCGCATCCGACCTCTCCGAATCAGAAATCCTCGATGCCATTTGCGCGCTGCCCGAACGACAACGAGCAGTTTTCAATCTGTATGTATTTGAGAAACAAAATCATACACAAATCGCAGAGACGCTGAAAATCGGCTTGCGCAGCTCCAAACGATACCTTTCGGAGGCACGCACCTATCTACAAACTTCGTTGACGGACACCCTTCGACATAAAAAATCCAGACTTATGCTATTACTGCCCTTCTTCCCTCGAAAAGCGCATGCCATCGACCAGCTTTGCCGTGCAAAACTGAGCCATTTAGCCATCGCTCCCGTAAAAGCGTCGCCGTTGGCCACCATCCAGTGGGCTGCCATGCCGAAAACAAACACATGGTTGGTGCTCTCCGCCGCGAAAGCCCCCGCAGTTGCCACAGGTGTAGTCGCCACCGCTGTGACCGGTTCCGTCATTGCATATCAAGTGAAACCTGCCGAGCCCGTGACCGAACAACCCGATCCCGCCCCTGTAGAGACGCGATTCATCGCGTCTCCACCTAACGATACAATATCCGTGGACACCGTAGAGACGCAAAATTTTGCGTCTCCACAGACCGAAGAAATAGACGAACATCCTGAACAGCAAGTAAAAGGAACCGAATCTTCCATTTCACCATTGCCCAAAATCCTTGATAAGAGCATGTCCACGCAGCCATCTTCCCGTCATAGCCTGAAGAAGATCGAACGAAACGGCTTTTTTGGTTTAGCCGACGAACATGGTCAGGTGGTTGTCTATCCGAAATATTCTGATATCCAGCCATTTGACATCTACAAGGAGGGATGGGCAATGGTGAGCGTATTCGGGTTCGAAGGGTTCATCGATACAACAGGACGCGAAGTCGTTACCCCGAAATACGAGTCGATAGCCCCATTCGATGCCCACCGTCCTGGCCTCGCCCGCGTCCGAATCGGCAAATTTTACGGATATATTGATACGAACGGAGTGGAGGTGATACCTATAGGACAATAATCGATTCACCCCGTAGAGACGGTGTGCACACAGTCTCTACAACGGACAAAAACGAAAATCTAATAATAACCCTATAAATTCAATCAATATGAAAAACACAGCAGTATTATTCGCCATGTTATTAGCAGTATGCACGTTAAGTGCGCAAACACCCATTGAGGGCAGCGGAAAGGTCATAGCTCAATACCGTGAACTTGCTGCGTTTACCTCGGTAAACAACACATCCACGATTGATGTCACCATATTGAAAAACGAGAAATCCTCTGCCGAAGTGAGTGCAGATAACAATCTGATCGGATTCGTTCTCACTGAAGTGAAAGACGGCGTTCTCACCATTTCCATGAAACAGGGCGTTTCTTACAACAATCCGCACATTACCGTCACCATTTACACGCCGCATTTGAACGAGGTGATTATGAAAGGGACAGGTAATGTGACTATTCTTTCGCTAAAAGAGGATCGCTTTACGGCCATTTGCAAAGGCACTGGCAACTTCAAATGCGATTGTCTGCTGGCGAAGGATCTGATTTTGCAAAACAGCGGCACAGGGAATATGGACGTGTCGTACATGTCCCAAAACAGCGTAACTATCCAAAATTCCGGCACAGGCAACATGAACATAAGCATGCTACAGAATGCAACATCAAGCATGAAAGTTCAAAATATAGGTACGGGTAACATCACCCTAAAGAAACTTTCTGTTGGCGATTTACAGGTGAAGAACCAAGGAACAGGAAAAATCACGTTGTCTGGGAAAGCGGACAAGATGACCTTAGTGAACAATGGCGCCGGCAATGTGCAAGCGAACAAACTGGTAGTGAAGAACGCACACGTCATTCAAAACGGCGTGGGTGATCTTACAGCCTACGTAACAGAAAAAGCATACCTGACACATAAAAACAAACTCGGCAATGTCAAAATCACTGGTGGCGGGGAAGTGGTGATGGAGATGTCGATAGAAGAGCTAAAAGATTTTTTGAAAGAGTAAAAAAAGAGCGGTCGTTTGACCGCTCTTTTTTTCTATTACTGGAAGGCGTTTTCGCTCAAGCCGTCGCCGCTGATGGCGAGGCGCGACATGTAGGAGGGCGCCTCCTTGCCAAGGTACTTATCGACGTAGATCTTGGCGAGGTACTGGCCCAACATGAAGCCGTGTCCACGCATACCAACCAACAGGCCGTGCTCGGGATCCACGATGTAACGCGGCTCGGTGTAGTAACCCGCCCATGTAGCCTGGAAGCTGACGTTCTTCAACTGCGGAATCCAATCGATGAACATCTCGGCGCAGACCTGCAGGAAGTCTTGCGTGTTGTACTTCAGCTCCTTACCAGCTTGCTGTTGTTCGGTGGCAGGCGATGCACAGCCGATAATCTGACCGGTTTCGGCGAACTGCTGACCATAAACGGCGGAGAAGCCTTTGTACTTCCGACGGTCGATGAGCATATCCAAAGAGTCGCCATTCTTACCCAACATCGGCAAACGATGCGTGATAAAGGCTTGGTGCTTAATCGGATACAATCCGAGATACATACCCAATTGTTCAGCGAACTTATTGGCACTCGGTCCTAAAGCGTTCACGAAATGCTCGCAATGGTACTCCACATACTGTTTGTCGTGGGTCTTCACCAACGCCATAAAGCCCTTGTCAGTCTTGCGCACCTCCAACAGCTGGGTATCCTCTAACAGCACGCCGCCGTGTTCGATGGCAATGTTGCGAATGTAGTTGATGGTCGGGCCGGGCGTTGCCTGCCAACATGCGTTAGTAATACACGCTGCCTGATAAGTATTGAGGTTCGGATTGAAATAGGGGGAAACCTCCTTCAGGAAGTCTTTCTTATCAACCATGTAACCGTCGCTCCACTCAAGAGATTTCTCCAAAGCTTTGTAGTTGGCTTCGTCGTGGGCAAATCCGACATAGCGTGTGGGCTTGTAGTTGATATTCGTCACCTTCTGGATGGATTCGAAGATAGCGCGGTTATGTTCCGCAATATCAGCGATTTCCGGAACGGAGAAGCTGGGACGACCGCCGCCGATACAACGCCATGAAGAACCACGCTCGGCATTACAGAGTACCACTTTCTTGCCGGCTTCAGCGAAGTAGCGGAACAGACCGCTGCCCGTGATACCGCCGCCCGCCACGAAGACGTCGCACTCAACTTTCTTGGTCGGTTGCCCGTTGACATTGGTCACGAAGACTTCGGTTTGGTCGCTCGGACAAAGCTCGCCGATGTTGAGCTGCGAGGAGAGCGGACCACGCGGAGTGGCGTCGCCAACCACCTCCACGCCGTAACCTGCCAACAGTTGCTTCACGCGCGGGATGCAACGTTTGCCGCGACACGGACCCATACCGATGCGGGTGATGTGCTTGAGTTCATCCACGGAGATGATCTTCTTGCCCTTTACGGCCTCTAAGATAGTGTCAATGTTGACATCGTCGCAGTGGCAGACGTAAGCGGGATCGTCCTCTTCCTTACCCAACTTCTGCCAGTTCAGCGGCTCGGGATAGTTCGCCTTGAGGATGAAACCGGTGACGCTCATCAACGCTTCACCGCTGACATCCAAAGCTTTC
>JAGBPE010000176.1 GCA_017633495.1 Bacteroidales bacterium
CGCGACACTATCCGACTTTTCTCTGGGACACTCACGCTAGATTCCCTATGGTTACATGAGGGTGATTGTCCAACGAAAAATGGTGAATTCGGCAGGTTATATGGCCACTACATGTATGAAGAAGATGAGTTTTCCGGCGGCGGGATTTTGTCGGGTAAGATGAGCATTGACTTCGCCAAAATAAACGGACGATTCTACTACGATGCCGTTATGCTCAGCTGTGCTGATGGTTATGATAACAACCAGTATGAAGGGACTTGGTCATCAAGGAATCTCTCCCGGATGGAAAAGTGCAACTGGGGCGACTTCCGGATACCTGATGCAGAAAAAATGGATATGGACATAGGTGTAGCTGTATTTAGCCCGGATGCTGCATATCTAGATCGCGGATGGCGTATATACACTTACTGTTTTGAAGACAACGATTCTCTCCAAGCGCTCTTTCATGCTGACGAACAATGGTTTACGCATGAGGAAGATTATATCATCCCCTATTCTGGACGGCTGCAGCGGTATCTCACAAAATACGGTCGCAGCAACAAACGCCCTGCCGCCAAGGTGTTGTTGGCCACCATTCCAACGACTCAGGAGGAATATGACATCTGGTACGAAATGTCGGAAGCGTCAGAAAATGGGCAATACCAGTATCTGTGGCCTTTATACAGCGACCACGCGCACGCCGACAGCACTGACATCTTGTTCGCCTACATGCGTATGGGCGAATTTTCAGACGGTTATGTGTCGGAAGGTCTTTTCGATGATTTTATCAAATTGAAGAAAGAGCACCCCGCCCTTTTCGCCAAATACCGCAAACGCTTGTCTCGTATGTGGAACGAAGTATTTGACGAAGAGGAAAAGTTATACGGGAATTATTGAAACAAATCGTCCGCATACTTGAGGATGTTGTTGTGTTAATAATTTTGTTAATATCTTTTTTGTTCCTATTGATTTAACAGTAGTATTTTTACTATTTTTGCGGTTGTGAACATTGTATTAAATTTGAACTGTGAAAGTAGTAAAAACTAGTAGAATACTCAAAATGCTAGCAGATGATGGTTGGTATATTGTGCATCAACGTGGTAGCCATAGACAGTTTCGTCATCCTATAAAAAAAGGCAAGGTAACAGTGAATGGAAAACCAAGTGATGACACATGGGGTGCAGAACTGAAAAGTATTGAAAAACAATCAGGTTTGGTATTTTGATTTTGAAAATCAGATAATATGGAAGAAGTAATCATATCAACATCAAGGACGGAGCATGGATATAGCGGCAGTTGCGAACTGCTGCCCGGCTGGGTAGTTTCCTTTACGGGTGATTTCTCCAGCTTTGTAGAATATGTGAAAGACAGTATTGTGTTTTATGTGGAATGCGCTAAGGAAGACCATGAAGAATACCCTGAAGTTTTCGACCACGTATATGAACTGCTATTCAAAATGGATATCCAAAGTTTGTTGTATTGTTACGATAAGATTTTGACACGGGCAGCTTTGTCGCGCCTGACTGGGATAAATGAACAGCAGCTGGGACACTATATCTGTGGCCGAAGCAAACCGCGTCCTGCACAAAGCGGAAAAATCGTCAATGCACTGCACGCATTAGGAAAGGAATTGCAAGCGGTTTGCGTGTAAAATTTTTTCTAAATAAACTGCAACCTTTTGGATTTTTTGCATCCTAATAATAGATAAAGATACTATTTTTGCAGCATCGAAATAATTTAAGCAATGAACCGAGGCAAACATACTTGTGAGTACTTGAAGGATGTGCGGCGGCGAGTGGCGCGGGAAAACGACATCCCGTTGGAGCAGTCTGCATGCACCTTCGAGGGGGAATGCAGCGGCACCTGTCCCCGTTGCGAGGCCGAAGTCCGCTATATTGAGAGCGAATTGCGCAAACGGAGAAGCCTCGGCAAAGCTGTCTCCATCGCTGGCATCGCCCTTTCTTCGGTGGTGGCAGTTAGTTGTCACCCGAACACCCTGCAGGGCGAGCCCGAACTGAATCCTGACGATACGGTGAATGCTGCGGCCGATACGACAGCCGTGAACGACACACTTCGAAACAACCCTGTTGATACGATGGCAACGGCACCGAAACCGTCATGGTACGATTATCCTGAAATTTATTGTGGTGGGCTTGCACTTGAAGGCTACCACCCCGAGCCCATTTTTCCGGAGCAGTACGGTACACCTGCCTCCTGGCTGAAGGGGCAAATCAAGGATTCGGCGACCCTCGCGCGTATCCACGACCGCGACATGGACGATATCGTCATCCATTACTTGGTGAATCCCGATGGCACCGTCTCGGATGTGAGTTTCTTTCCCTCTTTGATGGCTTCGGAAGATCCTGAGGACGAAGCGTTTGTGAATACGATTGAACGCATCATGCTCGCCATGCCTCTCTGGGAAAAATCCTACCAAGACCACGCATTCGGACATGAGATTCCGGTGAAAGATCTGCGGTGAAGAACACAAAAGCCAACAGCTAAAAGCCAATAGCCAAAGTTATAGTCTATGTCATTTCGCATCCGTTGTGACTTTGTCAAATAATTGTCGGTGCGCATTCGGAAATTGTGTACCTTTGCGGCTCATTTTTGGAATTGAAAAACGATGGAGAAAATCATTATTTTAGACTTTGGATCCCAATACACGCAGCTCATCGCGCGGCGCATCCGCGAGTTGAACACCTATTGCGAAATCCTGCCTTACAACAAATTCCCGTTCGGAGAGCCTGACATCAAGGGCGTCATCCTTTCGGGAAGTCCGTTCTCAGTGAACGACGCCAACGCCTTCAAACCCGACTTGTCGGAGATCAGAGGTCACTATCCTCTGCTCGGCATCTGCTACGGTGCGCAGTATTTAGCGCAGGTTGGCGGCGGTGTCGTGGGTGCCAGCTCCACCCGCGAGTACGGTCGCGC
>JAGBPE010000177.1 GCA_017633495.1 Bacteroidales bacterium
ACCATGAAGGGACCGTGAGACGGGTCGATCGGGTTACAGTAGACGGGGAACTCGATGCCGTATTTCTTCACGAATGCGGCAATATCCTCTTCCGAAGAGTTGGTGATCGCCACGAAGTCGACACCGGCTTCCTCGCAAGCTTTGGCGAGCGTCATGGCCTTCTGCATGCCCTTCTCGTTGGTTTCACTCAAGTCATGTACATATAATATATATGTATCGCTCTCTTTGTCGGTGGCGAAATAGTCGGGCGCGTGGTCGGCACCGTTCTCGTCCAGCATGTTGAAGCCGTCAATCTTGGCCTTCACCTCTTCCTTGATGATCTTGTCTTGACGATCCACATACTCATTATTCTCGTAAAAAGCCTCATCTTGGGCCATCAGTTCATCCTGCGAGAGTCTCACCTCCTCGCCGGTGGCGTTGTTCTTATAGATGAACACGACATCCTTTTGCGCGGGTTGCGACACGAACACGGAGACATCCTTGCCCTTCTTCCAGTCGCTCTTGCCAATGAAAGGCAAGTGGTGTATGACGTAGAGTTGGAAGCAGACCGAAATGACCGCGAACAGCACCACACAGAGCCACTGTCCCAGTTCGGTCAAACGGCAATCTTTGAGCTTCTTGCGGTTGAAGAAGACGATGAGTGTCGGGACCATGATGCCCACATTCTTGAGGAAGGTCTGCTTGTTCGTCATCTCAATCACGTCGCCGAAGCAGCCGCAATCCTTCACCACGCCGAAGTAATATTTCCCCGTGAGCTCCAGATGCTCTGCGATGGCGAGCCACATTGTCAGGAAGAAGAAAAAGGTCATGAAGAGGAGGAATCCCCAAGCGGCCCACTGCACTTTGACACGGAAGATCAACATGCAGCCTAACACAAACTCGCACATGATGGCCACCACCGCCGCGAATAATGCCAGCGGATGGAGGAAGCCCATGTGGAAGGAGACGAAGTAGTCGTTCATCGTCACCCCGAAGCCCACCGGGTCGATGGCCTTCGTGAAACTGGAGAAGATAAAGAGGCACCCAAGAAGGATGCGAATGATTTGAAGCCAGATAGGTTCTTTTTTTGCCATAGGATTTCTTTTATGTTTTTATATCCCCCACACTGCGCTTCGCTTATGTGGGGTTAATTGCGCTTCGCGCGTCTTGCCTCTTCGAGGCTACTCAAGGAAGCAGTTTTATTGGGAATTAGGGTCGCTCGTAACTGCTAACTACTAACTGCTAACTTTCTCTTTCGACAACTAAGCGAATGAGACAGAACATCGCGTAGTTGATCATATCGTAATAATTCGCGTCGAGGCCTTCGGAGACGAGGGTGTTGCCCTGATGGTCTTCGATGGACTTGGTACGGAAAATCTTCATGAGAATGATGTCGGTGATGGAGCTGATGCGCATCTGCCGCCAAGCCTCGCCGTAGTCGTGGTTCTTGTTCATCATCAAGTCTTTGGCGGCATGGATGTATTTGTCGTAGAGTTCCGTCACGGTTTTCACGTCCATGGAAACCTCCTCCTGCGACTCAGCCACGCCCACTTCCAGCTGGATGAGCGCCATCACGCAGTAGTTGACGATGCCCACAAACTCGGGGATGATGCCCTCGGACACCTTAGCTTCACCCGTCTCCTGGATGCTGCGGATGCGGTTGGCCTTGATGTAGATCTGGTCCGTAAGCGACGGCAGGCGCAAAATGCGCCATGCCGTGCCGTAATCGATTGCCTTATTGCAGAAAACCTCTCTGCAATAACGAATCATTTCCTCATATTGTTCGGATGTGTTCGCCATTATCTCTTGATCACTTTAAAGACTCGAACTTGGTTGTCACCGTATGTAACCTGCAGGAGATAGACACCTACAGAGACTTCGTCCATACCCACCTGACAAGTTTTCTTGCCATCGGTGCTCACCGTCTTCACCACACGACCGTTAAGATCAAGAAGGACGAGCTTGCCCATAGGCTCTTCGCTACTCACGTTCACAAATTGAGTGGCAGGATTCGGGTAAACCGCAGTGGCGATTTCCGCGTATGCATGCACACCCACATCCGTCGGATCCACCATGTCTTCAATCACCATAATGCCTGAGCAAGGCAACATCACATTGTCAATCCAAGCGCAATCCTGTCCGCTAGCCTGTGAATAGTCCTTCTCGTATGAGAATCTGATCGTATGACTACCTGCGGGCAAAATCTTGGAAACATAGGTCCAATCCTCTGAACCGGAAGCCTCATCTTCTTGATTACCATCAATATAGAGGATGAATTTGTCGTAACCGGCCTCTGAGCTGACCTTGCGGTAGTAAGAGAGCAGGGCATCCGTGGTGGAAGCGGTCGAAATAGTCATACGGGACTTGCCATTGCTGGGAAGATTCTGCGCGGAACGGGCTGCATAAGTGCCTGCGTATGCGCCAGAGTTAGTAATTACCCAAGGATAGTTGTTCATCGTCCAATTATATTGGCTGAAGTCGCCCGTCTCGAACGTTTCGAGATCACCGCCCACCAAAATCTGCAGCGTGTCAATCTCATGAATTCCTTCATAGTAAGTATGCCAATAGAGATTTACCAGCGACTTTTCAGGAACAGTGTCGGCCACCTTCACTTGGAAGGTGTTGTTAACCGTTGAATTTGCGCTCATGCCATTGATATTCACACTGTTCGAAAGCACCGTCACACCAGAATAGTTGCAGGTCAGATCGACGGAACCGTTCGTCACATCCGCATGTCCCACATTCTTGTTGGTGAGCACGAACTGAATCTGGTCGCCCGCGCTATAGCTCTGCACTTCCACGTTGTTCACCATGGTCTTATAGGAATCCGGCGTCACTTTGGGGAGTTTCACCAGCACCTGTACACTGCGGACAATCGTAGTGTCTTGCCAATGCACACGCAGGGTGAAAGGCAGGTTGACATAATCTTCAGAAACAGGCATCTGGAAGGAGAAAGCGTTGGTGCGGTTCTCCGTAGCTTGCACCGCGATGCCACCCACAAAGATGGAATCCTGCAGCATATTGATAGACTGGTTAGGAGTCAGCGTGGCATACACTTGGGAGGCCGCGGAAACACCGACATTGGTCAGGGTGAGGTTCATCCGCACGGTGCTGCCTTGCGTAAACACTGTATTTTCTGCAACTTCCACAGAAATCGGCACCACGTAAGGGCCATTAGGTGTAATAACTTGAATACTCAAGAAATAGGGAATATAATTCTGTGCCATTGCCACCAATTCATAGTTACCGGGATCCAAATCGGTGGGCAGAGGGAACGTCACATTGCCATTTTCATCTGCAAAGGCAGCTTCAATCAACGTGGAACCTTTCGTCAAAGCCACGTATGCGTAAGGCGCCACCTGAACGGAATAGGTGGTGCTATTGGTCGTGATAACAGGATTGGCTGTCACCGTCATCGTGGAAGGCACACCCAGGTAAGCGCGCACAGACGGATCGCCGAAGCAGTGGTAAATCTCCCAATAGTACTGTTTCAGACTGGAAGAGGTGGCTTGCACCGTCATGTTACCGCCATTGATGATGCCACCGATCGTAGAGACCCAGTCGCTGTAGTCCTCGTTATGGGTGTGGAAAGTTTTGTCATACGTTCCTAAATAAGCGGAGTTGTAAGTCGGATTGGCGTTGATATTGCTACGATAGCCGACAGCCCAATAGAAATCCTCGCCCCAGTAGCTGTTGTTGGAGGCGCCGATGTATGCCATAGCCCCCTTATGCTGTGCACGAAGAAGTGCTTCGCCGAAGCATTCGCTGGTGTTGAAATTACCAGACTGGCAGCAGTTGCCAATCATCACACCATATTTACCTTCATTTTGCAGACCATTCACTTGTGTAGTGTTGAACTCAGGATCAGCCCAGCTGGTCTCGCTACCATGGGCGGTGTAGTTCACCCAACCAGCACCGGCGCTCACTTCAGAACGAATCAGCGCAGCCTGGGAAGAGCAGTTGTAGAGGTGCACCATCACGTTGGAATAGCGAGGGTTGTTGGTATTAATGTAGTTGTTGTTGACATAGTTGATCTGACCGTTGGCGTGCGTGGGACCGAAGTTGCCATCGGTACCGGCAATCAACACAGCGTTGCCCAGATAAGAGGGATCCGGCATGGAATATTGCTCATACATGAGGATCTTCTCAATCTGGTTGGTGAGTTGCTGGTTGTTTGTGGCGGAGAGACGGCCGTAGTAGCAGTCGGGCAGATAGTCGTTGCCGGAAAGCGTGGCATAGTAGAGGTCGGTGATATGATCCTCGTTGGTCTGGTTGTTGAACGCAGGGAGCTGAGCTTTGTCGCCGATGAGCAGCAAGAATGCAGGTGCGGGATTCGCCGGGGTGGCGGCATCATACTGACTCTGGATGTAGTTCTTGATGGAGGTCGTGGTGCTGCCCACGTTGGCATCGCTCGTGTAGACTAAATCCACCAGGTAACCGATGCGACGTTTCCAAGCCACGAATCTGGCCAGTTCCGCATTGTCGGAGAACATGGAATTGGCGATAATCAGATAACGGATCGGCGCAGCGGAATACTCGTTGCGGGTCTCCTGCATTTTGTTGAAGACAATATCCTTATTCAGCGGGAAAAGCGGGGAGGCATACTTCTGCAGCGCCACGGTTGCCGCCATATCCGCATTCACGAAAGTGAACTCCACATCCACGTGGGTGTAGATTCTAACTTTCTGAGTGGCAGGGTTATATTGTACCGGAGAAAAGGCCATATTGGCAAGCGCCACATTGCGCTTCACACCGGTCTTCTTCACCATCACCAACGGCCAATGGAAGAAAGCGTCCGTATGATATACCAACTGATTGAAATCAAACGGAGGATTGGTCTTGTCTTTGGAAACCGAAGTCTGTGACGGAAAAATCGGATGATGGATGCCGAGAGCGGCAGCATCATACTCTGTATATTGCGCATTGACCACCGTGGTCACCACAGAATCGCAGACGGGAATCTGCATCAGCTTGGTCAGCTGCGGGAGCTCAGGCGTTCCCGGATTGTAAGAAGAACCATATCCAGGCAGCGAAATCATCGAAAAAGTCCCCGCCGGAACCGTAATGTCTTCAACGGAAAGTTCGCCGGTTTCGAACGAAACCGCCACTTTCTGATAGGAATTTTGCGTGATTTGAATATTCTGGGCCAGAATAAACTGGCAAAAGCCCAACAGGGCAACCCACAATAACAATTTTTTCATACTCTTGTTTTTATTTATTTTTACACAAAAATTCAAAGTCGCAAAGATACATTTTTTTTGATACGAAAAAGGGCCGTTGCCCACCGGCGACGGTCCTTTGGTTTTCGGTATTGTAGAGACGGTGTGCACACCGTCTCTACAGGTCGGGGATTTAATTATTTTTTGACAAAGCTCTTCGTGGCAACGCCTTGTTCCGTGGTCACGCGCACGAAATACATGCCGCTTGCCAAATCAGAGACATTGATTTGCGTCTGTAGAGACGGTGTGCACACCGTCTC
>JAGBPE010000024.1 GCA_017633495.1 Bacteroidales bacterium
ATCCACTCCAGCGGCCGTGTCCGCATCGACCGCATCGACGAGACGGGCATTTTCAATGAAGAGGTGCAGCGGTATACGCATCAGTTGAGGGTAATTGTTAGGCAATAGGCAACAGGCAATAGGAACGGGCAACCCCAATTCCCCTTCTATTTTAGAAGGGGTGCCCGAAGGGCGGGGTAGTAATATTAAAAATAATTCCTTGAAAGCCCTGTAAGGGCGTCATATCTTAGCCCAGGGTGGGCGCAGCAAACCCTGGGATAAATGATGAAAATATATTAATTTGTTGATTGCAAGCATGATGAAAAAAATTGTCATTGGTGTTTTGGTGGGGATATTCGTTTTAGCCGGAATCGCTTGCGCCGTGTTTCACAAGACGTTCTTGTCCGACAATGTGCAGAATCGAGAAGTGGTGATAGTGGTGCCGAAGGGCGCAGATTTTGAACAGGTGATGGACACCTTGCGCAAGTATGAGGTGCTGAAGTCGGAGGAAACGTTCCGAAAAACGGCGGAAGCGCTGAAGTACAAGAAGATAAAGATCGGTAAATACGACCTCTCTGACTGTCGCTCCAACTTGGATTTGGTGCGGATGTTGCGCCGCGGACAGCACTATTCCGTGAAGTTTACATTCAACAATGTGCGCACCGCTGACCAATTCGTGGAGAAAGTAGGCAACAAGTTCTTTTTCGAGCCGTCGGAATTGTGGGCCATGCTGCAAAATCGCGACACGATGCAGAAGTACGGTTTGAATGACACTACCGCTGTATGCCTCTTTATCCCAAATACTTACGAACTCTATTACGACATCACTGCTGCGGATTTCCTCGATAAGATGTACGATTATTACCAGCAATTTTGGAATGAGCAGCGCAAGGCGACGGCCTCGGAAATCGGTCTGACGCCGGTGCAGGTGGTCACGCTCGCCTCGATTGTGGAGGAGGAGAATATGCGCCCCTCGGAGAAAGCGATTATCGCAGGCCTGTACATGAACCGTCTCCATAAGGACATGCTGCTACAATCCGACCCGACGGTGAAGTTTGCCATTGGCGACTTCGCCCGCAAGCGTATTCTGAATGCCGATTTGAAAGTTGATTCGCCATATAACACCTACAAGTACAGAGGCTTACCTCCCGGACCGATCCGCATCCCCGAGGCCTCCACCATGGACTCGGTGCTGCATTACCGCCACCACAACTACATCTACATGTGCGCAAAGGAGGACTTCTCCGGCTACCACAATTTCACGGCCAGTCCTGCGGTCCACGCTCAGAACGCCGCCCGCTACCGCGCCGCGCTGAATGCCCGAAACATCAAGAAATAATCCATGGAAGAGGCTCAACCCAAACAATATCCGAATAAAGTCATCACGATCCGGACAGTGGTGAAAGTTGAATTCGTACAAAGAAGTTTTATTTCATTCTTTTTTCAATGAGCAGACCATTACGTTATTTCCGATACAGAATTCGCTACAGCCTGTTGTGCTTCCTGCAGATGCGATGGCTTAACAAGCTGTTGGCTAAATGGCCTCCTTATATGAAACTTTTGATGAAATCAGGAAGGCTGAAAACGGATATAAACGGGAATTTGAATTGGAAAAAGTACTATGCTAATGAGCATCAGGATTGGTTTGTGGAAAAGGGCGTTTTGCTATTCACATTCATTGGATTTTTTCCATTGATAGTTAAAATGAGCCTTATTATTAGCCACCGAGTGGAAAAACAGTGGCAGAATATCGTGTTTTTGGTCTGCTGTTTCGCTGTTCTTGCGATATTGATGTTTTTGTATTACAGAACACCCGACTGGAAGAGTTATTATCAACGCTTTGAAAAAGAACCGGAGGCCATAAAAAGGAAATGGCATCTTATTTCCTTCCTGACCATTTTGGTGATAATTGCCCTCTATGTGACAATCTGGTATCGCTTCATTTGAAAACAAAGTTGTCCCAGTTGTCCCAGTTGTCTTACAAACAAAAAAAGGTTGCATTTATCGCAACCTTTTCATTTCCAGTGATCTGTACTGGATTTGAACCAGTGACCTCTTGCCTGTCAAGCAAGCGCTCTAAACCAACTGAGCTAACAGATCGTTATGCTTGAAATCGGCGGCAAAAATACACTTTTTTCGGATATCTCCAACACTTTGCGAAAAAAAATATTTTTTGTGCCGATTAGCCCTTTCTCGTCTCTTTGGCGTTCCTGGCAAACTCGAAGAGCGACTGCGGCAAATGACAATAACCGTCGGGGTTTTTGTCAAGGTAGTCCTGATGATACTCCTCTGCGGTGTAGAACCGCTCCAGCGGCTGCTTCTCCACGGCCAACGGCTGGTCATAGTGCTGTTGCTCCTCGGCATACACTTTGTCGATGACCGGCAAATCTTCCGCATCCGTGTAGTAGATGCCCGTGCGGTAGCGCGTTCCCTCGTCGTGCCCCTGCTTGTTCAGGCTCACAGGGTCGATGGCCTTGAAAAACATCTGCAGCAGGAACTCCAGACTTGCCACTTCGGGGTTGTATCGCACGTGAACCGTTTCGGCATAGCCCGTCTCGTCGGTGTAAACCTCCTTGTAGGTCGGGTTTTCCGTATGTCCGTTGGCGAATCCCACTTCGGTTTTCACCACACCCTCCACCTGCTTGAAGAAGTGTTCCGTTCCCCAGAAACAGCCTCCCGCAAGGTAAATATCTTTGATTCCGTTTTTCGTCATTGTATTTTAAAATTTAGGTTGCAAAAAAACTAAAATGCACTGAGCAACATGAAAATCCCGATGCCCAAGTAGTTTCCGACGGCATACCCGAGCAGTCCGATGGCGATGCCAGGCAGAATCACGTCTTTGTTGTGCAAAACGGCGGCTACCATCGGCACAAACGGCGGTGAATTAATCAGCGAAATGGAGGCTGCCAAGGTCATGTCGCCGTCGATTTTGAAGATTTTGGCGAAAAGAATCTGCAGCACCAGCGAGCCGAACACCGCGAACGCTATATAATATAATATGAACAGGTATTTCGAGAATTCGAGGTCGTGGACGTTCACCATCGTGGCGACGGCCAGGCAGAAAACATACACAAAGTAAAGTCCCACATCAAAAGTCCCTTCCAGCTTCTTGATGGGCTTCCAGAACGATAGCAGCAAGGAGAGGGTGGTAAGGGTGATGATGATGACTGCGGTGTTGTTCTCTATCGGCAAGAGCAGCGACAGACTGTAGGCGGCCGCTACGAGCAGAACAGCCACCCCGATGCCGATGGCCCGGTTCCCGACCTTCTGCCAGAAGGACTTGTTGTCGGTTTTCGTTGTAACGGTCTCATCTTGTGTCTCTTGTGTGGAATCAATGTCCACTTTTTTGTGGAACAGCCACTGCACGAGCGGTTTGCCGAGCACAACGATGAAGATGAGATAGAGACTGGTGACCACGAGATCGTAGCCGGAGACCATCAGGAAAAGGTGTTGCGGCAGGTTCACGGCTTTGGAAACGGGTGCGAAGTTGGGGATGCCGCCGGTGTAGATTCCCGTCATGGCCGCACTCACCCGCGCGAAATCAGCAGTGTCAAGGCCCGCTTCGACCGCCTGACCGCGGAACATAAAGAAGCCCGTCACGGTGACCGCCAGAACGCTGAACAATCCGACGAGGAAGACTTTGAGCACGGTGCCGGTGGACCATTTGCTGAAGTCGCAGCCCAACAGCATCAGCGGAATGGAGAGCAACACCACCACGTTGGAAACATTGGTGCACACGGCTTTGGCGCTCTCCCCGACAATGCCGATGTTGCCAATCGTCAACCCGATGATGTACAGAATCACCATCGGTGAAATTTTCTCGATAATCGGCCATTTTTTCGCAGCCAGCACGACTATGAGCGGAACGATGAAGAGGTATAGGATGGTTAGAATCATGTTGGTTTTAAGGGTTAAGGAGATGAGGGGATGAGGGGATGAGGAGATGGGGAGATGAGAGTTGGGAGTTAGAAGCCGATAAGCAGGTGGCGTGAGCCCCTGTATCAAAAGAACTCCCGCAATCTCTCGGCCCAGCCTCCGCTGTGGATAATACGTCCTGCGTTATGGGCACGCAGGAACTCGATATGGTGGCTGCGCTCCACGGTCATGCGGTAGAGCGGCTTATCTGCAATGTCGGTGAAGATCACCTCGCGGTGCAGAGCGGCGCTCTCCATCGCGTGGCGCAACGTGCGCTCGAAAGCAGCGTCGTCTGTGTCGTATTCGTAGAGGTAAGTGGCGGTCTGCTCGTCGGTGACCAACTCCACAGCAGCCTTTCCGTCTTTCAGTCCCGCGAACCAAAATCCGCTTTCGTCGACGGCATACAGCCCGTAAATCATCTTACATCCGCACTCCTCCATTGCATGGTACTCGGCAGTGCGCTCGCCAAGACGTTCCGCAAGGTGGGCCTCCAACTCGCGGTGGGCACTCTGCCAGCGTTTTACAACGGCCTTGCGGGTGGCGCACATCTTCTCAAAAACGTCGTCGGTGTGCCGTCCGATGCGGCTGATCTGGTACTGGTCGCCCGTGTCCAAGGTGACCGTAATGCGGAAATTCTCCGTTTTCGGCTCCTCAGTAAAGCAGAGCGGCACACGACGTGCGTGGCGGTCGTGTGGACAAAGAGACAAACAGTTGTTGTAGAGGACGATACGGGCGATGCCGTGCTGCTCTACTCCCTGTTCGGAATAGGCGTAGTCGCCCTCGCCTTCATAGAGGGGCTCTCCTTCAATGAAGAGTGCCTCGCGGCTGCGGGCGTCGTAAGTTTCCCACAATTTCTGGAAAAAGGCCTCCGTCTGGTGACCTAACTCCGAGATTTCCAACTGACCGTCGGCAGTGATGAGCTGCAAATGGTAGTTCAGCAGCCGAAAGTCCTGGAGGTCAGCATAGTTGACATTGAGGGTCTTGTTTCCGGATTTGATTTGTAGCGCCTCGCGACCGATGGCGCAAACGGCCTCGCCGGACAACGCATCAGCGTTGACGCGGCAGTTGTAGGTTCCTGAATCCATGGCGGTTACAGTTTAGTGCCGCATTCGCCGCAGAACTTCGTGCCGGGCTCGTTCTCATTGCCGCATTTCGGGCAGACGGCTTTGCCGCCCACAGGGGAACCGCACTCGCTGCAGAATTTTGTGCCTTGCTGCACCATCGCGCCGCAGTTGGGACATTTGAGCAGACTCAGAGGTTGACCGCAGTTGTTGCAGAATTTGCCTTGGCCAGCGGGTTTGCCACAGTGCGGACAGAGGGTCGTGCGCTCCTCCAGCTTGCCGTGCCACACGGTAGCGGTCTGCGCCTCCTCGTCGATGTTGCGGCGCATCGCCTCGTTGCGGGCCTTGGCCACGTAGGTGCTTTCGCGAGGGGCGCAGCTGATGCAGAGACCTTCCTCCTCGTTCCAGCAGTCGGCGCACACCCAATTGTTGCACGACGGACACTTGGTGAACATCGGCTTCACCTCGGCCTGCGCTTCGTCGAACGATTGCTCCTGTTCCTTGCGCCATTGCGGACTTCTGTCCTCCAGACGGTCGCGCAGGGCGTTCGCGCCCGACTCGATGGCACTGCCCAGACTGCCGAGTTTGCCGCCGATCAGGTTGCCGAGAATACTGGCACCGCGTCCGAAACCTTCAGTACGCTTGCGGCTGTTGTAAGTGGTTGACTCCCGGAACGTTGACTTGAAACCGTTGCCGCAGCAGTCGCAATGGAATTCGTATTGGAAACCGGCCTCCGTGGAGAGGTCGTCATAATTTCTGGTAAAACTGTGTAACATAATCGTATGTTTTTCGCGGGTTTCATTTCTCAACAGAAGGCGGTCAGCTGACCCGCACCCGTTGGCAGCCTTCCGAATTCAGCGGCAAAGATATAAAATAATTTGTTATGGGGAGTTAGGAGTTTAGAGTTAAGAGTTTGGAGTTTTGGGGGCTGACATTTTGTCAGGGAATTCGATGAGGAGATGAGGAGATGAGAAGATGAGAGGAGGAGAGGAGAAGAGGATTA
>JAGBPE010000178.1 GCA_017633495.1 Bacteroidales bacterium
TGATGGCCCATGCTGTCCATCACCTTCGCGATACGGTCGGAGCCGAACAGACGCATGAGGTCGTCTTCCAGGGAGACGAAGAACTGGGAGCTACCCGGGTCACCCTGACGGCCGGAACGACCGCGCAACTGACGGTCCACACGACGGGAATCATGACGCTCAGTACCAATGATGGCCAGACCGCCCTTTTCCTTCACCTCCGGGGTGAGCTTGATATCGGTACCACGACCTGCCATGTTGGTAGCGATTGTCACCGTACCTTCACGACCTGCTTCCGCCACAATGTCAGCCTCGCGCTTGTGCAACTTGGCGTTCAACACATTGTGCGGGATATGTCTGCGAGTCAAGATGTTGGAAAGCAACTCGGAAATCTCGACGGAGGTAGTACCCACCAAAACAGGTCTACCCTCTTCGTGCAAACGCAGAATTTCGTCCACCACAGCAGCATATTTCTCGCGTTTCGTCTTGTAAACCAAGTCGTTGGCATCAATACGGATCACCGGCTTATTGGTCGGGATCACCACCACATCCAACTTGTAGATGTTCCAGAACTCACCCGCTTCCGTCTCAGCGGTACCGGTCATACCGGACAGCTTCTTGTACATACGGAAGTAGTTCTGCAACGTGATGGTGGCGTAGGTCTGTGTGGCAGCCTCCACCTTCACATTCTCCTTAGCCTCAATAGCTTGGTGCAAACCATCGGAATAACGACGGCCCTCCATAATACGGCCGGTCTGCTCGTCCACAATCTTCACTTTGTTGTCGATGATCACATACTCCACATCCTTGTCGAACATGGTGTAAGCTTTCAGCAACTGGTGTACCGTATGGATACGGTCGGAAGCGATGGCGTAGTTGTTATAAATCTCCTCCTTGCGTGCCAACTTTTCAGAAGGTGTAAGGTCTTCTTTCTCCAAATCAGCGATTTGCGCACCCACATCGGGCATGATGAACATCTTCGCCTCATCAGCATCCTTACTGATGAGATCGATACCCTTGTCCATAATGTCGACGGTGTTCAGCTTCTCCTCAATCACAAAGTAGAGCTCGTCGTCGATGATGTGCATATTGCGGTTCTGGTCCTGCATATAGAAGGATTCCGTACGTTGCAGCACCTGTTTCATACCCTGTTCGCTCAAGAACTTGATGAGGGCCTTGTTTTTCGGCAGACCGCGGTGGGCGCGGAGCAACAGCTGGGCACTCTCGTCCGTTGGTTTCGGATCGGGATTCTCAGCCAGCATCTTCTTGGCCTGCGTGAGAATCTGCGCCACGTAAACGCGCTGAGCCTCATACAGTTTTTGCACGATGGGCTTGTATTGGTCGAAAGCCTGTTGGTCGCCTTTCGGGGTCGGACCGGAAATAATCAACGGGGTACGGGCATCGTCAATCAACACAGAGTCCACCTCATCGACGATGGCGTAGTTGTGCGGACGCTGCACCAGCTCGCCAATGTTGCGGGCCATGTTGTCACGCAAGTAGTCGAAACCGAACTCGTTGTTGGTACCGTAGGTGATGTCGGCATTGTAAGCGCGGCGACGGTCGTCGGAGTTGGGCTCGTATTTGTCGATACAATCCACGGTGAGACCGAGGAACTCGTACAGCAGACCCATCCACTCGGAGTCACGCTTGGCCAAATAGTCGTTGACGGTGACTACGTGAACACCTTTGCCTGGCAGTGCGTTCAGGTAAACAGGCAGGGTAGCCACGAGGGTCTTACCCTCACCGGTAGCCATCTCGGCGATCTTACCTTGGTGAAGCACGATACCACCGATGAGCTGCACGTCATAGTGGCACATATCCCACTGAATCATGTTGCCGCCTGCCATCCAGCGGTTTTGATAGATGGCCTTGTCGCCCTCAATGGTGATGCACTCGCGTTTGGCCGCCAAATCGCGGTCGTGTTGCGTGGCCGTCACCGTGATGGTTTCATTATCTTTGAACCGACGGGCAGTCTCCTTCATCACGGAGAAGGCCTCCGGCAAAATGTCGTTCAGAATGTCTTGCGTGGTATTATAGACCTTGTCCTCTAATTTCTCAATCTCCTTGTATATCTCCTCCTTCTCGTTGATAGGAAGGTCGTAGTTCATCTCCAGATTTTGGCGCAGTTCAGCCAAACGTTCCTCCTCTTTCTGTGTGGCCGTGCGGATTTTCTCGCGGAATTCCACGGTCTTGTGTCGTAAGTCGTCAATGGAGAGATCTTTGATGGTTTCGTACGCAGCCAATGTTTTTTTCAGCAGGGGCTGAAGCTCCTTCATATCTCTATCAGCCTTTGTACCAAATAGTTTCGTTAAAAAATTTGCCATATATGAATGATTATATTTTTCAAAAATAAAATGGCAAAGATACAAAAATCTTGCCATAAAAAAGTAGAGACGCGATTAATCGCGTCTCTACCATGTATTCATATCGGAAATAATCAATTATTTGATGCCCAATTTTTTCTTGATATCTTTCGGGATGGCATCCTTGTGAACAACAATGTTCATGGTTTTGTAACGGACAAATGCCTTGGAAGCATAGAACATACCGTCATACTTGCCATATTTGCCCCAAGAGTTCTTCACCATGTAGTACTCGTTGCCCATTTGGTCGGTAGCCTTACCGTAGATCAGCATACCGTGGTCGTCGGTGGTCTCCCAGTTGTCGAAAGCGATTTGACGCTCTTCTTGGGTCACCCAACGTTGCGGAGTGGGTTTGGTTTGAGACTCTTTGTTGCGCTCGGTGGTGGTGAGGCCGGTCCAGTGTGCCATGTCGCTGCCAACTTGAGCTTTAGCTTCGAGGTCGGGAAGCACGCAGAAACCGTTCTTGATGTTGCTGCGGAAGCCGGGTTCAGAAACGTCGGAACCCCAGGCGATGGTGTAACCATTGTCGATAGCGTAGTCGAAAATCTGCATGAACTCATCCAACGGAACGTTCCAGCATTGGCTCCAACGCCAGTTGTCTTGGATTTCCAACACGAACTTCTCGTAGAAAGGATGGTGCGTGAAAGAGGTGATGGAGACATAATCGTCGGGATTGAGACCGAGAGATTGATAGAATGATTGCGGGGTGTAGCTCACACCGTTGTAGGTGAAAGTGGTCGGGCATTTGCCGAGGTAAATCTCGTGAGCAGCTTCCATAGATTTGAGCCACAGAGGATTACCATTGGCATCGGTCTGCAGTTTCTTGTGATCTTTCTTAGCGATAGCCTCGATGATGGCATTGGTGATGTCAGAAAGCTCACCGTGGTCGGAAAGGGTGTCGCCATACATGGCACCGGGACGCATTTCAGCCTCGGGAACCAAACCGAAGGTCTTCATACCGTAAATCACATCGTAGAAAGAACCGCCTTGTGAGAAGGAGACGTCGCCATGCATACGAACGGCAGCTTTTGCTCTGTCGTTGTAGGTGTTAGCCACGATGAACATTTCAGACAAGTCGTATTCGCCTTTGCCCATACGAAGCAATTCAGCTTCGATGAAGCCCAGACCTGAATAGCACCAGCATGTACCTGCGCGGTTTTGGTCCTTGACAGAAGTGACGGGAATCTCTTTCTTAATGGTGAAGATGTAGCCTTCCTCTTCCGTTTTCTCTTTGTCTTGGGCAAAAGAGACATTGCAAACCAACAATGCCGCTGTTACCAGTAATAAGGATAATTTTTTCATTTGAATATTAAAATTTAAGTGATAAATAAAGTGCAAAATTACAAAAATTAGTTGAAATGGCAATCTTCCATCCACTTTTCAACCAGTTTTTCCTGTTTTTCGCGGTCGGTAAGCTCTTCCGCAATCAACTTCTGGGCAATGTCGATGGAGAAGTTGGCGATAGCATTCTTGGCATCGGTGATGGCCTTCATCTTCTCGAAATAGATGGCCTTCTTGGCATCTTCGATCATGGCCTGGCTCTCCGCAGCGGCCTTCTGTTTGGCCTTATCGTACATCTCCTCGCTCACCTTGCGCGCTTCCGCAAGAAGGGCGTCGCGCTCAGCCTTGGCCTGCACCATCATCTCCTCGTGTTTCTTGTTCAGAGACTCCATCTCCTCATGGATTTTGGCAGCCTCCTCCAGTTGGTCGGCGATTTTCTTGTTGCGGGCGGCAATACCGTTGGTGATGATCGGCCACGCAAATTTCGCCAGGATGAAGAAGAGGATTCCGAATCCGATGAGCATCCAGAATATGAGTCCGAATGAGGGTTTAATTAATTCCATATATCTATTTTTTTAATTTTCAACAAGAAAGGAAGGTTTTGCCGCCAACCGCGACGAAAACCTTCCGGTTCATTACTTTGCAACAGCGATGAGCAGACACACCACAGTGGCGAACAGAGCAACACCCTCGACGAGAGCGGCTGCAATAATCATGTTCGTACGGATGTCGCCTGACACCTCGGGTTGGCGGGCGATAGCGGACATAGCATCCTTACCGATGTTACCCACACCAATACCAGCACCGATAGCGGCCAAACCTGCACCGATACCAGCACCTAATTTACCGATACCGAGGCCTGCGCCTGCTGCTTCCAACATAGTTGTCAATAATACTACTAAACTTGACATAATGATTTGATATTTAAGTTATTAAAAAGGGTTACTCTATTGTTTCAGGTTTCAGGTTTCAGGTCTTACTTTGCTTCTACCATTGCTGCTTCCTCCTCGTGGATGCCCTCCTCACCGATGGCCATGCCGATATACATAGCGCTCAGCAACGTGAAGACGAAGGCCTGGATGAAGGCCACCAAGAGCTCCATCAATCCCATGAAGATGTAGAAGAAAATGGAGACCGGGGAGACGGCCAGACCGATGGCCGGGTTCATCTGCCCGAAGATGAAAATCAAGGAAACGAAGGCCAGCGTGATGATGTGGCCAGCGGTGATGTTGGCAAAAAGTCGCACCATCAACACGAACGGCTTGGTGAAGATACCGATGGTCTCCACCAACGGCATGATGGGCAGCGGGAATTTCAGCCACCACGGCACGCCAGGCGTGTTGAAAATGTCCACCCAATACTCTTTGCCGGAGGAGAAGGTGGTCACGAAGAAGGTGATGAGCGCCAAAATGCCGGTCACCGCGATGTTGCCGGTAAGGTTTGCGCCGCCCGGGAAAATCGGGATGATGCCCAGCATGTTGTTCAAGAAGATGAAGAAGAAGAGCGTGAGCAGATAAGGCGCGTATTTGTTTGATTTACAACCCAATGAAGGGGTGATTACCTCATCTTGGAGGAACACGATGACAGGTTCCACCAATGCCTGCAGACCGCTCGGCACCTCGTTGGGATGCTCTTTGTAGCGTTTTGCCACCGACAGGAAAATGCAGGTAATCAGGATTAAGGAGATGAACAGGGCGCAGACATTTTTGGTGATGGAGATATCCCACTTGCAAACATGGTTCTCATACGTTTCGCCCTCTTCAAGATGGCCGGTGTAGTCGGCAAAGTTGCCGTCGAGTTTCACGATGGTGCCTTTGTTGTCGCCCCAGCCCATGGCATAACCGTTATAGGCGGCCTCGCCGTGATGGAGTTTGTTGGACATGAAGACCACAAAGTGCCCGTCGTCAATGAGGATGATGGGCAGCGGGATGGTGACGCTCTTGTCGCCGTCGCCACAGATGTGCCAGCCGTAGCTGTCGATCACGTGTTCGATGATAAAGGGACCGGCGTCGAAGGCTTCCTCTTCAGTTGCCTCAGCCGCCGCTTCTTGGGCAAACACATTTTGGCATGCAAAAACCATCACCAATGTGCAAACCAATACCATCAATAATCTCTCAAAACCCTTATAACTCATACGTTTATAATTAGTTATACTGTTTTACAAAACCTTTTTTCACTCATTACAAAAAGCCGCGCAATATACGATTTTTTTAATTTATAATGCTTTTTTCTACATTCGTGATTCTTTAAAACAGGTAGAGACGTTTCCTGAAACGTCTCTACAGATGTCGGTATGAAATGAAAATTTTATTTTTTGGAGGTCGAATCACGGCGACTCCGATACTCTCTCGGACTTATTCCGGTCTCTCGCTTGAAAAAGCGCGCAAACGAGGATTGCTCGCCAAAGCCCAGAAGGTTGCTGATTTGCTGAATGGTGTGATCCTCACGTGCATCGAGCAGCGCTTTGGCGCGGGCGGTAATGAAATTTGAAATCCACTCTTTAGGACTGATGCCGGTGTCTTTCTTGATCGTCTCGGAGAAGTGCTTCGGGGAAAGACAGCAGATGCGGGCATAGAAGGCCATTTCGTGCGACTCCCTATGGTGCTGGATGATGGCCTCGTAGAAGCGGTTGAACAGCTGCTCGTTGGGCGAGAGACTGAACGTGTTGCCGGGCTGGCTTCTGAAATGGCACTCCCCAATCATGTTGAGTATGATGGATATCATATTGCTAAGCATCTCAGCACGGTGGGAGCTCTTCGTCTTCGTGAGGGCTCGCAGCACCTCCACCGCATGGAGCAGGCATTGGTATTGTTCGTCGGTAAGACGGGTAACCGGACGACGGCGATAGCGGGGTGCATAGCGGGTGTAGGGATAGGTGTGCTGCAGGTGGTCGTGAAACTTTCTGGATATGGCAATCAGGGTGGCACGATAGTCGGCCGAAACCTGATGGGAGATAGCGACTTGATCGGGAAGCAGTATGGCGACGTCGTGGGCTTTGAACGTTTGGTCGGGCATATCATGGACGTTCATAATGCCCTCGTGACAAAGCACTATCAACATATCAGGGGCAGCGTAGGAGTCTCCATAGATGGGGAGTCCTTTCACATTGTCAATCACCACCACATCCTTTTCGTGGATGGTGCTCAACAATTGAATATACGGATGTTGTGTGTTTAGGTCAGCTTTCATTTTACCCTTAATATTAATGATGGGCAAAGATAGTAATTTTTACCACATCACCCTCCCCACCCGACATTTTGTTAAATATTCCCCTTTGTTAGTTAAAACTACAAAGCCTCAGGCCTAATGATTTCTTCCGCGTTGGCCACATACCTTCTGGCCTCTGCTATGGGATCTGTATTTTCCATATCTTTCGGTTTTGATGGGTTGCCGCAAAAATACAACAAAAAACATCGGGAGCCCGACTTTTCCAAAAAATTTTTTCTCGCTGAAAACCAACGACTTGAAAACTTACCCAATATTATTTTTTAAATTAATTGTTAAAATATTTCCTACATTTTGCACAATTCCCCTTGATTTTCCCGGAAATGTTTTGTATCTTTGCGGCGGAAACAACCGATAGGTTTTATCATCGGAATCAAATATGGAACAAACAAAATCGCTTTGGCATCATGAAAGAAAACCAGACAAACGAAAGAATAACCGCAGTGCTTCACGACAGACCGTCTGTATCGCTGGCGGAGATACAGTCCAGAATTTACA
>JAGBPE010000179.1 GCA_017633495.1 Bacteroidales bacterium
GGGGCAGGTCGCACCTTGTCCTCGCGCTTCCAATCAACGGTCATGCCGAAGAGGGACACGCCCAGATAGCCGCGCATCTTCAGCGTTTTGCCGCCGTCCACGATGCGGATGTAAGCTTTGTAGGTGCCGTTTTTGCCCGGATATTTGATCTTCCCGTTCTGATATTCGTTATCCTTGGCATTGTAGGTCAATCCCTTCATGAACACCAGGCCGACTTGGTCTTGCCCTTTGATGTCGTTGGTCCAGACCACCTTGGCTTCATACGTGCCGTCAGAGGCTTTGTAGATCTGAGCCTGAGACTGCTTTTTTGAGAATGGGTCCACGCAGTAGTAGATGCCCAAAATGTCGTCGGCTTTCTGCGCGAAACAGGCCATTTCCGCCCAAACAAATATCAATAACAGTGCGATTTTCTTCATAATCATTATCAAATAAAAAAACTCGGTCTCCGTATTGTAGAGACGCGATTAATCGCGTCTCTACTCTTCGAAAGCGAAGAGGGGATCCCAAGCAGGTAATAGGATGGGTTTCTGGTCGAAAAGTTTAAGGGTGGCGGCGGGGATGTATTTGGCCTCCACCACGAGACGGAACATATATTCGTTGAACCATTCGTCGGTCATGATGAGGAAGCCGTTATGGCCGCGGTTGCTGCCCCAGCTGTTCTCCACCATCCATTTCGTGGGTTTGCCGTTGGCATCGAGATCAACACCGCAGAGGGTCATGGCGTGGGAAGAACCGCTGGCGTAGGTGCTCACACGCTGCTTCTTGTCCATGCCGAAGGTGGTGCCGAAGAGGGAACCGTAGTCATAGTTGTTGACGTCCATGTAACCCTTGTCGCGGTCGAGGAACTTGGCGACATCGCAGGAGAAATACATCATGGTGCTGTCCTTGATGCTGGCAATGGCCATCTGCGAGATTTCGTTCATCGGCAGGTTGAGGTATTTCCAGTTCTGGCCGTCATACACGTGGCGGTCGTATTGGATTTCATACACTTTGTAATATTCGCGGGTCGGGTCGTTCATAATCATATAGTATTGGGAGAAATCCTGATTCACGAATTTGTTGTAGAACGACATCGGGGTGTAGGTTTCGGTGCTCACCACTTCGCCTTTGGAGTTGCGCTGTGTCCAGGTGAACTCTGTGGGGGGCTCGCCAAAGGTGTAGGCCAGCATACGATAAACGGTCTCCAGCATCTCCATCTTGGTGGCTTGCAGCTTCTGCTCGGTCATGCCTTTGTTGTTGCACATGTCGCGCAGAATCAGACCGTCTTCGCGCAGTTTCAGCTTGATGAGCTCGGAAATCTTGGAGGTGTGGTTGCTGTTGTAAGTCTCGGGCATCACGTCTTTCGGCACCACGCCGTATTTGGTCATCAGGTTGGCCACGCCGGTGAATTGGCCGCCGTCGCCGAGCGGGTTCTTGAAGAGCCATTGCACCGTCTCGTCCTCCATGGATTTGGCGCGGTTGTCCAAAATGGCCTGCAGGAAGAGGTTGGCCTTCTCCAATTGGTCGTAGAAGAAGGTGTAGCATTGCGAGAACTGGAAGTCGGCGGGCAGGTCATATTTGCGGATGGCCTTGTTGCGCAGCACGTTCATGCCGGTGAACATCCAGCAGCGGCCAGAGGATTCTTGGTTGGTGATAGCCTTGGAGGGCACCGTGTTCGACATGTTCGGGTCGAAAGCCGTCCGGTTGTCGTAGTTCACCGCCAACTTGTTGATTTCGTTGGCGTTGATGGCATTACGCATCGCCTTGTTGTTCGGATTGGATTCGTAAGAACCTCTCAGTTGACTGATCTGCTGCATGGAGAGACCGCCGTTTTTGTCGATGGGTTGCGCGTTCAGGGCCATCATACAGGCTGCCGCGCATGCGATAAGGAAAAATTTTTTCATTAATTTATTGTTTTTATTATACTTGATTCGATAATTTTAGGGTTTAAGGTTTAAGGTTTAAGGTTTAAGATTTAAGATTTAAGATTTAAGATGGGATATCACCATAAACTATAAACCTTAAACCTTAAACAATTTGTTCCAGCATTTGCCAGAGGAGGCGGGTGGGGAGGCCCATCACGTTGTAGAAGGAGCCGCGCACCTCGCGGATACCGACGCGGCCGATCCACTCCTGCACACCGTAGGAGCCGGCTTTGTCGAAGGGTTGGTAGGTGTCGATATAGTATTGTATCATCTCGTCGCTCAGGGTTTCGAAGATGACGTCGGTGGAGCGGTAGTCGGTGAGCTGCTTTTGCGGCGTGGCCACCGTCAATCCGCTGTACACCGTGTGGGTGTTGCCGGAGAGCATCCGCAGCATCCGCTTGGCGTCCTCCTCGTCTTTCGGCTTCCCGATAATCTGCCCGTTCACCACCACGATGGTGTCGCAGGTGATGAAGATGGTGTCGGGCGTGTACTGCGACATGTCGATGGGCGAAAGTTTTAGCTTCGACAGGTGCATCACAATCTCTTCGGGACTCCACGACGGGTCGTAGGTCTCCTCCACGTCGGTTTTCATCACCTCAAACTCCACACCCATTCCCGCGAGGAGCTCTCTGCGCCTCGGGGATTGCGATGCCAGGATGACTTTTCGTTTTTTTAATTCTTCGAGTAACATCCGTAAGGGTTTACAGGTTTACAGGTTTAGAGGTTTAGAGGTTTAGAGGTTTAGAGGTTTACAAGTTTAAGCTCCTAAGCTTCTAAACTTCTAAACTTTTAAGCTTCTAACTGAAGTTTTACGTCGTTTAGTACGTTCATGTAGTTGATAAACGCCTGATACGGTGATGAATAGACCTCAAAGTTACGTTTCACGAAGCGGTGTCCGAACCATTTGGAACTCATGAAGTTGAAGTGATCGGCAGCCTGCAGGCGCAACCAGCTCAGCTTGGCTTCCACATTCTCGGATTTCTTGTAGAGCGGCTCCAACTTGAACAGCTGGTTGAAAGCCTCTTGCTGAAGTTCGTTGCCGAGCCATTCGTTGGTGTCCTTCTCTTCGCCGGAGCAGGAGATAGGCCACGGAGCGTGCATGGTGGAGGGACTGAGGTCGAGGTTCAACACCTCTTTCGGGGTGATGAAGGTGTAGTTCTCGTGCTGGCCCAGTTGGGTGACCAAAGCCCTGAAGAAGTCGAAGATGCCGGTGTCGGCAGTGTAGTGCTCGCCGATGGTCTCATAGTCCCAGAAAAGGTTGATGAGCGCAGAGTCGCTGTCGTTGTTTATCTTTTCGAGGAAACGCATGTATTTGTCAGCGGTCAGCGGGTACTGGTCCCAGCCTTGGTCGGCAAAACGCAGCGTGATGTCGTCGCACAGCTGGTAGGAACGCAGCAGCAGACGCACGTCCGTTTGGTAGGGGTTGCAGTAGAGGTAGGTCGGGCTCTTCCAGCCGAGGATGTGGCGTGCGCCTTCGGTGAGGATGACGCGGTAGCCGGCGTTGCCCAGCCATTCGCCAATGTCGTCGGAGTAGATGATCTCGGTGTTGCAGAAGGAGACCGGCTTCACCCCGAAAGTGTCCATCAGCAGCTGTTCCTGCAGCTTTACCTGCTCGATGAACGCGCTTTCGTTATAGAGCGCGGCGAGACTGTGGGTGTAGGTGCTGCCCGTGATTTCCACGCAGCCCGTATTGATCAGCTCCTTGAAACTCTCGATAACTTCGGGACAGTAGTTCTTGAACAGCATGATGGAGCTGCCCGAGATGCTGAAGCTGCACCGGAAGGTGTCGGGGTTGTTTTTGATGATGTCCAGCAGCATTCTGTTTGCCGGAAGGTAGCAGCGCTCGGCCAGACGTTTTGTCAGATACTGGTTCTGGTATTCATCAAAATAGTGATGATCCTGATTGATGTCAAAAAAGCGGTACGTGCGCAGGCGGTACGGCTGACTAATCTGAAAGTGGAAACATATTTTATTCATAATGCAAAGTTTTTTCGTAGATTTTGACTAATTTTTTAGCCACATGCTCCCATTTGAGGCGGTCAACCTCTGCGGCACCCTCCTCAGCGAAGAGTTTGGAGAGGGCAGGGTAGTGGAGCAGACCATAGATGGCATCAGCAGTGGCGTCGATGTCCCAGAAATCGACCTTGATGGCGTGGGTAAGCACTTCGGAGACACCCGACTGCTTGGAGATGACCACGGGGACATGCGCGCGCATAGCCTCCAATGGAGAAATGCCGAAAGGCTCTGAGATAGAAGGCATTACGTAAACATCGCTCATGCCGAACATCTTGTTGATGTCCTCGCCGCGCAGGAATCCGGTGAAGTGGAAACGGTCGGAGATGCCCAATTCGGCCACACGTTCGATGATGTGTGGCATCATGTCGCCGTCGCCGGCCAGCACGAAACGCACGTTCGGATCCTTCTCCAACACACGCTTGGCAGTCTCCACAAAATAGTCGGGACCCTTCTGGAAGGTAACACGCCCCAGGAAGGTGACAATCTTCTCGGAGACGAACTTGCGGCGCTCCACCTTCTTGTCGTTGGGCTCCACCGCGTTGTGCAGGGTGAAGACCTTCTCGGCGGGGATGCCGTATTTGTTGATGACGATGTTGCGGGTGAGGTCGCTGACGGCGCATACCGCATCAGCGGCCATCATGCCCTCTTTTTCCATACCATATACAATATCGTTGTAGTTCTCGCCGCTGCGGTCGAACTCGGTGGCGTGGATGTGTACCACCAACGGTTTGCCGGTAACGCGTTTGGCGGCAATACCGGCACGGTAGGTCAGCCAGTCGTGGGCGTGAATCAGGTCGAAATCTTCGTTTTTGGCGATTTCTGCCGCAATGCTGGCATATTGGTTCACCTCTTGCATCAGGTTGGAGCCGTATTTTCCGGAGAAAAGGTATTTCCTTTTCTCGCCTGAAGTGGGAAAGACACCGCTCTCAATCTGGTTGATGACATTGTAATAGTCGTCCAATCCCACGTAGGGAACAAGCTTGCTGTCCACTTGGATATACGAGGTTTGTTCGGAGTGGAGGAAATAGTCGGAAGTGCGCGGGTCCACTTCCACATCGCTGCCGTTCACAATCTTGACATACGAAGTGTCTTCATCCCCGGAGGCCTTGGGCATCACAAAGGTGACCTTCACACCATTGAGCGCGAGCCCTTTGGTGAGCCCGTAACAGGCTGTACCTAAGCCACCTGAGATGTGGGGCGGGAATTCCCATCCAAACATTAATACTTTTATCGGCATATATGTAGTCTATTTTTTTACTTGTTCAATTTTCCATTTCATATAGAGTAGCGCAGCGACGCTCCATGCTTGCGAAATGCAGCCGTTGGGCTTGAAAGGCGGGTCTCCGTCGGTGATTTCGGCCACGGTGGAGACGCCGTAGGAGGTCATGCAGCCGTCGAAGCGGTAGAGGATGCGGTGCAGCACGTCA
>JAGBPE010000180.1 GCA_017633495.1 Bacteroidales bacterium
ACAGCCGATGGCCATGATGACCAAACCCAACGCCATGCCGTTGCCGTAGCCCGTCTTCTTCAGCACAAAAGAGGAGGGTATCGACATCACGAAGTAGGCAATGTAGAAGGCAAACGTCACGAAATAGCCTTGCACTTCTGTCGTCAGTTCGCAAGAAGTGCGCATATAGGGGATCAAAATATTGTTCAACCACGTCACAAAGCCGAAGACGAAAAACAACGACCCGATGACGAACATGCAGTAAGCAGTGCTCCTTTTTTTCTCTGTCATAATATTTGGGATTTACTTGATTTTCTTCATCAATTCCGCTTTTTTGGCATCATACTCCTCTTGGGTGATGATCTGGAGATCCAATTTCTCTTTCCACTTTTTCAACTCTTGCATTGCAGCTTCTGATTCCAGATCTTCTTGATTGGGCTTGGTGATAATCTCATTCGTGGCAATAGCCTCCTCAAAATTGATACAAGCCAGACCGCCTCGGTTCAAAACGAGATAAATCTTGCAGCCAGAAGTCTTTGCATTGAAACCATCTATCGGCAAACATTGGATTTTTTTGATGGTGGCCACACCGCCGGCACGGTTTTCCACTCGCTCGGCAGCCTCTTCATTGGCACGACGGTCAGCACGAGAGGCATCTTCATCTTCTGCCATTGCATTAATGAAACCGCCTGTAACATCCTTAAAATAGAGATAATACTTTCCGTTTGTAGGATAACCAAAAGTGATGGTGGAACCAATAGTATAGGTAACACCATTGGAAGCGACGTAAGAGGTAATGTTACCACCCATTTTTTTTCCTGTCAAATCTTTGGCAGATTTCTGATCCCTAATGTCTTGATAAGTAACGTTTTGCGCATTGGCACACAGACATATAACCACAAAAAATAGAGCAACTAACTTTCTCATTACTATACTTGTTTTAATTTAATAATCGTTTCTTCGGGATTATCGGATTTGAAAACCGCGTTACCGGCCACCACTGCATCGGCGCCAGCAGCGATAATGTCGGCAATATTGTCCGCATTCACACCGCCATCCACTTCGATGAGGGCGTTGGACTTGTTGCGCGTGATCATCTTGCGTAGCTCTGTAATGCGATGCAGCGACCGCTGGATGAACTTCTGTCCGCCAAAACCGGGATTCACCGACATAATCAACACCAAATCAAGGTCTTGAATCATATCTTCAAGTCCTGCCACGGGGGTGTGC
Source organism: Bacteroidales bacterium (assembly GCA_017633495.1). Lineage (GTDB taxonomy): Bacteria > Bacteroidota > Bacteroidia > Bacteroidales > WCHB1-69 > F23-D06. Next base: position 1,210 of record JAGBPE010000180.1, read on the forward strand.
GGATTCAGGGCGACACCCGCGAGCATATCTTGCTCCTTGATTTGCGCAATCGTGCGGTGCAGGTGCGTGCAAGCTTCCCAATGTACGGTCAACAAATCGCAACCTATCTCCTTGAATGTTTGAATATAACGTTCTGGTTGCACTATCATCAGATGCGTGTCCAGCGGCTTCTCCGCCAACTTGCGCACCGCCTTGATGACCGGCATTCCGAATGAAATGTTCGGCACGAAAACGCCGTCCATCACATCAAGATGGATCCAATCGGCCTCAGAACGGTTCAACATCTGTATCTCCTCGCCCAAGCGGTTAAAATCCGCCGACAACAATGAAGGGGCAATAATCGGTTTTACACTCATAATCAATTTTTTCGGGCTGCAAAAATACGAAATGTTCAAGTATGATATTCAGAATTTTATTTCCAGCGATTTGTCGGCATATTGTAAGACATAAGGACCAGAAGAATACTCAAATTGTTGTTGCTTGTCCGAAAAAGTCTGGAAAAACTCGTTATTAATGTTTATTGAAATCCATACGGAACCACCAGCGGGAATAAAAACGCGCTCGAAACCCACCAATGTCTTCACCGGACCTTTAGCATCACTTCTATTAGTCAGATAGAGTTGTGCCACCTCTTCGCCATCGCGCTCGCCAACGTTTTCGATTCGGCAAGTGAAGGTTCGAGTGTTGGGATCAAACTTGCCATCCGAATATATAAAATTGGTGTAACTCAGACCATAACCGAACGGATAGAGCGGATCTTCCGTTATAAACCTATAGGTGCGACCTGTCATCGCATAATTCTCGAAAGAAGGTAGCGTATTCTCTGAGCTATAGAAGGTTACGGGCAATTTTCCACTGGGGTTTACCTCGCCGAAAAGCACGTCTGCCATGGCCGTTCCCGCTGCCTGACCGCCATACCATGCCGCCAATACCGCCGCTGCGTTTTGGTCTTCCCAATCCAACGCCACAGCACCGCCGGAACAAAGCACAAACACGATAGGCTTACCCATCTTCTGGATTCTTTTCATCATATCTTCTTGAACACGAGGCAATTCGATAGATGTGCGGTCGCCACCAAGGAAACCTTCCAATTCCACCTTCAACTCCTCACCCTCCAATTCGGGGGAGAGGCCGCCAACGAAAATCACTATGTCGCTTGAAGCAATCTGATCATAAAAATCGTTTGGTAAGCGATATTTGTTGTCTACATGATGGCAGGCGGTATCGAAGTATAATAACGGGCGCTGATTGTCAGGGAACTGGTCCAAATAGTGCATAATTCCTTCGTAATAGGTGACTGCGTGACGAGGCGTTCCGTTGTAATTGCCGCATAACATCACCAAATCAGCAGCATTAGGTCCAATAATCGCTATTTTTTTGTACTTATTGAAGCGTAAAGGCAAGATATGCTGATTGTTTTGCAACAAAACAATACTTTTTTGCGCCATTTCGAGAGCCATCTGATCAAATATTGTCGTGTCAGGACGGGTGTTAAAAGGCTGCTCGGGATCGAACATGCCCAACTCAAGACGCGCCTTCAGCACCTTCAGGACGTGAGCATCTATAACCTCAACGGGTATAAGTCCCTGCTCCACAGCCTCTTTCAATGCATTCAAACCGCTGCCGCACTCCAAATCAACAACAGAGCCAAATGCCGCAGCTGCAGCATCGGCGGCGGTGGCATGTGTTTTATGCCGCGGGATCACCGTGTCACGCTCCCAGCAGTCGTTCAAGGCCCAGCAATCGGTGACAAAAAGCCGATCATACCCCCATCGATTGCGTAGTATGCTTACCAGCAGATTCTCGTTGGTACAACAGGGTTCGCCGTTCAGCCGATTGTAGCCGCACATCACCATGCTCACATCTGTATTTCTCACAATATACTGGAAAGCAGGCAGATAGGTAGTCCACATATCACGACCACTCACTTTGGCATCGAAGGAGTGGCGATCCGCTTCGGGTCCACTGTGCACCGCAAAGTGTTTGATGCATGCCAAAGCCTTGTAGCGGCCGTTCCTTTTCTGTTGCAGCCCGTTCACGCAAGCAGCACCCATACGGGCGGTCAAGTACGGGTCTTCGCCGTAGGTTTCCATGCCTCTACCCCAACGCGGGTCGCGGAAAATATTGATATTAGGAGCGAAAAAGGTAAGTCCGGTATAGTCGTCATATTCGCCAGCCTTTTGGGATTGATAATATTTCATCCGCGCTTCGTCGGCAACCATTGAGAACATCTTCCTCACCGATTTATCGTCAAACGTGGCGGCCAACGCTGTAGGCATCGGGTACACCGTGGCGAATCCGTTCCGCGCCACACCATGCAAAGCCTCGTTCCACCAGCTGTACGCCGGAATTCCCAACCTCTCTATCGCCGGGTTGTGATGCTCCATCATCCCCAACTTCTCATCCAGAGTAAGCTGTTTTAGAAGCATTTGCGCCCGTTCGTCAATGGAAAAGTTCGGGTTGCGGAAATCCTGCTGCGCCTGAACAGACAGACAGAAAACCAAACCTAAAATAACCAAAAATCGATTTTTCATATTCATTCTTTGAAACTGTAGAGACGCGATTAATCGCGTCTCTACAACATAAACACGTTATTGAATGATCAATTTTTTCGTTAAATATTGTCTATTTTGCTTAAATGTAACCAAATATAACCCCTTTTGAAGATGATTTGTGTTGATTTTCTGATTTCCAGAAGTGGCTACACCGCTCATCACCATCTTTCCGTCAGCAGAAAGCATTGTCCAAGCATATTCTTCGTCTGTAGGATTATCAATCGTAAAATAACCCTGCGTAACCGGATTCGGAGTCAGGTTAATTTTCGTTAATTCGTTCTCGGGAACATCGCCTCCGAAATTGACATGCACTACGTAAGTACGAGTAGACTGATGCGGCGTAGCAGCTGTATAAAGGACATCGGTGTACATAAAGTTTTGAGCTTCAGACTCGTCAGGTGTAACTGTCACCCACAAAGGTTTGGTAATCGTCGGGTTAATATTCGTCAAATCAGGATGCACACAACCCACATAAAAAAGAATGGAATCATCGGCGGTAATTTCTCCATACATGTCCCCATAATAAGGATTTTCAAGAGTAGGATTGTTTTCCATCAAAAAGTCAAACCCGGTGATTTCCGGTTCTATCACATAGATTGGCAGATAGTTGACGAGTCCCAAAGAAGGATTGTCGGTCTGATGGAAGATCACAGATTCCGCAGCTGCATCATTATCGCAACCCCAATAGTTGCCGACCGCATTCATGTTACTGAAAGCGTTGTTATACAGTTCGTAATCCACGCCGCCATTGCCGTTGTTGTACAGCACATTGTAGCCAGGATCTTCAACCGTTCCCATATCCACGTGATGGTAATAGATAGCCGTTACGCCCCAAAGGTTGCCAGTAATGATATTGTGGCGCAACTTGGCAGCGCAAGTCGTATCGGAACCGTAGATGCTAATACCACTGCCGCCATTGTTCGGAGTTACTTCCAAATTATTGTCAACAAACTGATTATTAATGATATCCGCAGAGACTTTAAATCCGTTTTGGGTGTATCCGTAGCGGTTGTTGATAATCACGTTGTCCTTCAACAACAACTTCGTGACGTTCGGATTGCTCATGTTCATGATGCCGATGCCGCCAGACATGTTGCTGGCCACGCCCTCAATGCGGTTGCCGATGATGCGAATCGAGTCTGTTGTGCCCGGTCCGATATTGATCTGCGGCGTATTGGCGTTACCTAAAACATTGTTATAAAATACGTTGTTGACAATTGTCGGACTACCGTCGGTGTTCACTGCCGACTGAATTGCACAGGCCTGATTGTCGTGGAAATAGCTGTTCCGAATCACGGGATGGCAGTTCATGTAGCTGATCACATGATTGGAAAAGTGGTCGAACTCACACGAATCAATCAGCACCGGAGTGTTAATCAGCGTGATACGCTGGCAATATTGAACATGGATCTTCGAAAGGGTGCTGGCACCCGCATCTTCGATGAACATATCAAAATAGTTGCTTTGCGTATTGTCGCCTTGAATGAGCAACGGCTGGGTTCGCTGTTGCGTCTGCAAAGAGCCTAAGATAGTGATTGTCACGCCGTTGTTCACTAAAACATATTCGTCATCAGCCTCCAACAACAATGTGTCATTGGGCTCAAGAGTCACATTTTGGGTAATCCTGAAATGGTGCGGAGTCGTGATTTGGATGGCTCCAGGCAAAATATTGGAGAGCGATGTCAGAGTGTACAAACCACCGCTTCTATTGTTTGACGGTTGTGCAACTACTTGAAAGACAAGTATTATTGAAACACAAAAGAATAAAAATCGTTTCATATTTTCGCTTTTTAATGAACACTTGAATTAAAAAATCACATCATCCTCTTGAGGTTTGCCTTTGGTGACCTCTTCCACCACGCCGTCATCCTGATTTGCTGAGGAGGCCTCCGACCGGTTTTTGGAGGCATTCTGGACGGAAGCGGCAGACTGCTCCTTTTGGGTTTTGCGGCTGGCCTTGGATTGCGCCTGGTCCAAATCGGCACACAAAGACTTCTTGATGTAGGCCGTCCGCGTGTTGCCGACGGGACGCACTTCGTACCAGTCGACAGTTTCGCTGATCACGTCGAGCACCGTGCCGCGTTTCAGTTTCCACTTGCCGCCGGTACCATCGGCACTGACAGTGGCATAATCGTAATTCGTGCCGGGTCCCGTGCGCAAATTGGCACTCAAGGCCGTCACTTTTACCTGTTTCAGTACCGTGACGTTATCCGTGGCATCCGTTTTTTTGTGGATGCAACTGCGGTAACACCAAACGCCTAAGAAAACAATAACTAAGAGAGCTAAAAATTTCTTCATGATAGGATGGTTTTATTTTTCTTTTTTTCGAACTGTCATGTCGTAAAGCACATACTGTCCCGAACGCACATCGCCGCACTCCAGCCAGAACATCAGCTGGTGGCATTTGTTGATGGGCACGGTGTAAGTGGTGGGTTTCATCTCGTTGCTCACCCAGAATTCGCCCACTTTCACCTGGTCGGCGAAGACATCAAGCCGCACAGCGGGTGCTTTGCCGTCACCGTAGAGCGCAGTGCCCGGTTCCACGTAGGGCGACTTGCAAGCCACGGTGAATGTCAGCTCGTCGTATTCGCCATACGGGTTGAAGGCACAGGCCGACGATTGGTGTCCGCCAGCACTGAAAAGGCTCAAAATCCCAGAGGTAGCGGGCATTCCCGAAGCGCCTCCGGTGATGCCGGTGCTGGCACTGACATTACTACTGGAAACGTTGGATCCCGCGCCTGTGATGAACATGAACAATGCCTGCATGGGCGTGATATTCTCAAGGGCAGGCGGGATGTTGGTCTCCAGCATCACGCCCTTGTAAATCTTGCTGCCGTCGTGCATCTGGAAGTATCTGCGCTGGGAGCCGCCGTTCTGGAAACAGTCGTTGAAATCGAAGTTGTTGAGCACGCTTAGGTAGCGACCCACATAGTGGTAGTAGGGCGCTTTGCAGAGGTCAATGAGGTCGGCCTCGGGCGGACAATCGGGTTTGGGATGCGAGAACAACTCGCTGTTGTCCTGCACTTTACCACGGTAGAGCGTCACATCGCCGATACCAAAATAACTGTCTTTCTGCTGCATGGTACCGGGCTTGGCAAAAGTCAGCGTGCGGCACTTGTTGAGCGGCACCACAAAGCGCTGGTTGGGCCACGTGACGTGAATAACGGTGTCAAGCACCACCTTGCCGTCGCAATAGATGCGGATGTTGTCGTCCTGTTGGGTGCGGCGTTTGGTGAGCGCGCCGACGGTGAACGACATGTAGTCGAACTCGCCCGCTAAGTCGAACTTGTAGTAGGCCGAGATGTTGTCGTCGAAGAGCGTTTTGCCGCTGGTCAGGATAAAGCCTTCGGGAAACTGCTCGCCGCCCATCGAGAAGGTGATGTAGTCGGACTCGCCGTCGAAAATGGTCTGGTCGAAACCCGCGATGCCCTGCACGGAGTAGGGTCGGATGTTCGACACCAGTTTGCACATATCAGGGAGTTTGGCCAGCTTGCTTTGAGAGGCATTGATGACTCCCGCTTGGGGAATTTGGGCAATATCGTAACCTTTCGGATAAGCGAAAATGTTGACCACCCCGAAGGTGATGCCGCCCAAGATGCGGCTCGCCTCGTCGATGCTGTGGAACGAGAGTTGGTTCACGCCGGTCACGTCGAGCACCACCTGCTCAGCCAAATCCTGTTGCGTCACCTGTTTCTCGTAGATGATTTTGCCATCGGCCATCACGGTCAGCCAGCCCGTTGCAGCGGAGGATTGGTTGTCGCGCGGCCCGATGATGAACGATACCTTGTCGTATTTTTTCTGCAGCCAGAAGTAAGCCCACGCCTCGTTGTTGCCTGCAAAAGCTTGGTCGGCAGTGAATTGCAGACCGGTTTTGTATTCCACGCGGTTAATGCTGATGCTCGTCTCCTTGCGGATGCCCTTCACCTCCTGCGAAGTGATGGGGGCCACCCAGCCGGAGTGGCGGATGAAGTAGGGATAGAGCTGACCCACGAGCTGCACGCGGTCGGTCAAGGGAATGCTGCGCAGCGGATCGCCCGAGGGTTTGAACGTCTGTCCGGACTTCCAAAGTTTCACGGCACCAAACGCTAAGTTGGCTTCGCCTCTCTGCACGTCGAACCGCAGCTGACGCGCACCGTTCAGATCCACGGTATACTCTTGCGGCGCGTCGTGTTCCCACACCACCTTGTCGAACACCTTTTTGCCGTCGGCCTTCACGGTGATGATGGCGTTATACTTGTCGGAGGCGCTGTTAGGGCTGTCGGGACCCAACACGAAGCTCAGTTTGTCGAAGCCAGCAGGCAGGTCGAACACCACGTATCCCGGGGTGTTGCTGCTCACCAGTCCACCGCGACCGGAGCCGAGCGTGAAGCCACCCTTGTACTTGTAGACAGCGATCTGCATAATGCCGTCGCCCGTTGTGGGATAGGCCTTATAATGCTGAGATTCAGTGGGTTTATAAGTATCGGTCAAGTAGGTTTGCGCCCACACGCATTGCACCGCCACAAGCAGCAGCGTCGCGAGCATCACCTTTGCATTTATGTATTTCATTTGCATAACTGTTTTATCTGTTTCAATTTGAAAGTTTCGACGGCAAAGATAGCAAAAAAACGGGTGAGTGGCTGATTTATAAAGAACTTATGGTTAAGTAATTGACAGTTTGCGAGTTGCGGTTTACGAGTCGCGATTTGCGGTTTTTCGGTGTTGGGTAGGGGAAAAGTCAGACTTAAGTCAGAGTTACATCGGAGTTAGAAATTTTCGGATTCGGGCGTACTGTAAAAAAATATTTTCAAAAAATTTGCGGGAATAAAAAAAATTGTATTTTTGCAGCGGAGTCAGGGATTATCTTTGACTGTCGATTCTACGGATTCGACGAATACTGGGCTGGCGCTTTCTGTGCCAGCTTTCAGTTTTAAAGAACTTGTCGGCAGCCATCTCTTTCATGAATCCACAATTCGGATATTTTCACTCCAGATTTCATTTGACCAACTAGAGAACGAAGCATGTAACCATCTGTAAGATAGCATTTTTCAATAATTATTCTATCAGATTGATGAAAACCTCTATTGCACATATTTGAGAAATTTGTTTTTGGATTTACGTTAGTAAACCCCTCGTGCTCATACCATACTCCGTCAACCAATAAATCCGGACATTTCCCGTAGTAAGGTGTTCCGCGCAAAGTGCCGAAAATGGTATCGTACACCGAGTTCTTATATGTTACGTTCAGTTTCGGTGGCATCACCACCTGTTTGCCCTGCTGGGCGAAGTATTTCGCGCAACTTAGGATGCGGTGAAAGTCCCCTGTGGTGCGGTCAATGGCATTATACACCACTACTTTCCCGCCATTCGGGAAACGGACTACCACTTCTGTAGTGAGGTCAACCTGATGTTTATCAATGTTTTTCGTCTTCAAGGGTCCTCTTTTTACGAACCGGCAAAGATACGAAAATATTTAATATATTAATAAATATACGTTTATTAAAAATTGATTGTAAAGATGTGACAAGCACGTTGAAAAAGCACCATCCCAAAATGGGAAGGTGCTTTTCATATCAAGCTGTAGCACAAATCGTTAAGAAGTTACCGCCCCGAATCATGGCCTCAGCTTTGAGACCATCATCGCACCGGTCACCGGTATACTGCAAATGTTTTGCGATTTTTTCTTGCACTTTTTTGTGTTCCGTGTTATTTTTGTATCTTTGCAGTCGACATTTATAGAGTTTTCATCAAACTTAAAAGAACGAACAATGAAGAAGATTTCTCTTATTTCCCTTTTCTTGCTGCTGATATGCGGAATGATGGCGCAAGCACCCGAAAAATTCTCGTATCAAGCGGTGGTTCGCGATGCTTCCAACCAGCTGATTAACAGCCATGCTGTAGGTGTGCGCGTGAGTGTGCTGCAAGGAGCGGCCTCTGGCAACCCCGTTTATGTGGAAACCCACACGGTGACCACCAATGCCAACGGGTTGATGACGCTGGAAATCGGTGCTGGCAGTGTGCAACAGGGCACTTTCACTGATATTGACTGGGCGAACGGTCCCTATTTCCTGAAAACCGAAACTGACCCTAACGGAGGTACCAACTACAGCGTCACCAGCTCGCAGCAGCTGTTAAGCGTTCCTTACGCGCTGTTTGCAAAAGAGGCGAGCAATGCCTTCAGCGGCGACTATAACGACCTGACGAACACTCCCGCTATCCCGACTGTCCCCACCAACGTAAGTGCTTTTACTAACGACGCGGGATATCTGACGGGCTACACCGAAACCGACCCGACAGTGCCCGCTTGGGCGAAAGAGGCCAACAAACCGACCTACAACTACTCGGAAATCACCAACACCCCGACTATCCCGACTGTCCCTAACAATGTCAGCGCTTTCACCAATGACGCCGGATATCTAATTGAGGAAACTCAAACTTTGTCAGATGTAACAGCCATTGGCAATTCTGCAGGTAGCAGACAATTGAAGGATGTGTCTGACCCTACGGAAGCATACGATGCGGTTAACCTGCGCACCCTTACCTTGTTGATGGATTCCTTACGGAACGATTTTCAACAACAATTGCAACAGTTGCAACAACAAATGCAACAACAAATCGACAGCCTTCAGGAAATCGTAAGCGCGTTGGACACGAACCATCATACCGACGATTTCGTCTGTGGCACAAGCACGCTGACCGACTACGAGGGTAATGTATATGCCACGGTGCAGATCGGCAATCAGTGTTGGATGCGCGACAACTTGCGCACTACGCACTACGCAGACGGCACAGCAATTCCTCTTGACAGTTCCTACACGAACAGTGCGGAGCCGTGCTACTACGATTACAGCAGTTCAGCCATCCCTTTGACGCAGCGAGGCTACCTGTATAACTGGCCGGCGGTGATGCGCGGTGCATCATCCAGCAACACCAATCCGAGTGGAGTGCAGGGTATCTGTCCAACCGGCTGGCACGTGCCGAGTGATGCGGAATGGACGCAGTTGACCGACTATGTGAGTAGCCAAAGCGATTATCTTTGCATGAATAATACGGAAAATATAGCCAAAGCTTTGTCATCTACCACTGGTTGGTCCTCCAGTTCTTCCACATGTGCTGTAGGAAACAATATGGATCTCAACAATTCCACCAGTTTCAGTGCGATGCCCGCAGGCTATCGTTACAACCTTGGTTTCACCAATTCCGGCAAATACGCCTACTTCTGGAGTTCTACGGAGGCCTCTTTAGGTAACAGTTGGTACCGCAGCTTCAACTACAATTACGCCTACGTGTATCGCAACAACTATGGCAAACACCTCGGCTATTCCGTCCGCTGTCTCCGCGACGAAACTGAAGGCTCTTCTGATAGTACTCAAATCTCGTTGCCTACTGTAACTACAGATTCTGTGACCGCTATTACAACCACCTCCGCCACGCTCAATGGCACAATCTCCAACCCTGACAATGTAACCATTACTGCACAGGGCTTTGAATGGAAGGTTACTGAGGGTGGCAATTATACAACAGTTGATGCATCTGGCGAGACGATGTCCTACAATCTTACAGGACTCACTGCCAACACAGGTTATTCATACCGTGCGTTTGTGACTACGGCGGCGGGAACGAGCTATGGAGAAGAGGTGAGTTTCACGACTGCTGCCGCATCTTCACCAGGCGGACAGCCCTGTGTTGGTGCTGCAACTGTGACAGACTACGAGGGTAATGTTTACAGCACTGTGCAGCTTGGCCAGCAATGCTGGATGGCGGAGAACTTGCGCACTACGCACTATTCTGATGGCACAACCATTTCCCCAGGAGACGGCTGGTCAACCATATTGGCGTATTATTATATACCTGATTGTCCCCTTGAATATGGTTATCTCTATAATTGGAAGGCTGTAATGCACAACTCTCCTTCATCCAGTGCCAATCCGAGTGGTGTGCAGGGCGTCTGTCCAACCGGTTGGCATGTGCCGAGCGATGCGGAATGGACGGAATTAGAGGTTTATTTGGGTGGTCAGAGCCAATATTTATGCAACAATGATTCGACCTTCATCGCGAAAGCATTGTCGTCCACTTCCGGTTGGCAATCTTATAGCGAAACATGTGCTGTGGGAGACGACCAGAGTTCCAACAATGCAGCTGGTTTCGGTGCGTTGCCGGCAAACATATATCCCAACTCTAGCTATTCCCTCCCTGGCAGCATCGCCGCATTTTGGAGTGCTACGGAATTCGTTGATGAAACCGCTTGGCACCACTCCCTACATTACAATAGTGCCTTCGTGAGCCGCTCTGGCACCATTCAGTATTACGGATGTTCCGTCCGCTGCCTCCGCGACTAACACTTGAAATCATTATGGCAATGAATTGGAAAGAATACGAGTTGGTGCTTGAAGCAAAAGACCACAAAGTGTGCGAGGTGACGGGACGCAACATGGGCGGCACCTCAACACACACCTGCCCTGTGAGTAAGTTGGTGAAGAACAAGGAGGTGCCTTGGAAGCCCAGCTATGGCGGGTATGAAGCGGTGGAATGCAAATTTGCGGGTACTGACAACGAGGCCGTTCACCTGATTTTCTTCAGGGGACTTCACATTGAAAAAGCCCTGAAGCCGGACGAGTCGTGGTCGAGCGGCTGGTACAGTTTCGGATCATGGGACTATTGCGTTGAAGTCAAATTGAGAAAGATAGCGTCTGAAACACCAAAAAAGGACACCAACCCTTTTTTCGTGCACACCTTGACCGATGATGGCGTGACCTCCGATTATGCCGATACCAAGGAGGCTTACGAAGGGAGATAACCCACCATAATTCAAATAGTTATGAAAAAACCGATAAAATTTATCAAGCTGCTTTATGTCGGGGAAACCGACGAAAATGGATTGCCGCATGGCGAGGGAGAGCTGCGCTATGTGGTGGAACCTGATTTGGAGAAAGAGGCCCAAGACCCCATTCACAAAAGCACGGGCGACTTGCGCTATAAGGGGCATTTCGAACACGGACTGCGACATGGGGAAGGCGACCTACACGAGCTGGGATTGACCTACAACCCTGTTAGTCAGTATGCATGGTATTCGGAAGGGGAATATGACAGTTGCGGACGACTGATCCACTCGTCCAACCCTTCCGGATCATGGAAACAATACGTACAATGCTGGTATCCCTATTTTGAAGGCACGTGGGAGAATGATATGCCGCTGAAGTCACGTTGGGGCGACAAAATCAGAAAAAGTGATTTAAAATATTGCCAGGCTACCCGTCGCGACGAACT
>JAGBPE010000181.1 GCA_017633495.1 Bacteroidales bacterium
AAATCTTCAACGCCATTTCGAAGCGAGGCAGAACCTCCTCGCCTCGGGTCACTTTCTCTTTCGCTTTCAGCGGCTTCACAGGATAATTCGTGTGTTTCAGTGTCCATGCGTGCTCGAATTTGGAAAGCTCCTCTCCGAAGGCTTTTTCGTCAAATTCTTTGCCGTCCTTTACTGCCTGAATGACCGCCTCAAAAAAAAGGTTCCATCGTTTAGCATAGTAATCCTTCACCAATCCGCCCCACATTCGGTTGGCGTAGTCGTTGAGGATGGGACCGCCCCAAATGGTGAGCAGGGTGCGCGCCTGACGTTCGTAGTAGTCTTTCTCTTCGGGGGTGGTGCCCCACGCGCGGGCCTCCTCAATCCACGGCCCCAACATGAAGGCGGGGTGCGTGTTGAGCAAGGTGTCCACATCGTCGAAGAGCCGGTTGGCGAGTTCCACCTGCCGTTTCATCTGCTTGAGGTCACGGTTTTTATAGGCTATCGTGAAGTCGTTGCGGATGTCCATGAAATGGTTGCCCATCCATTGCGAGAAGAGGTTGACGAGGTCGTATTGGCAGGTCTCCTTCCATGTAGACGGCGACCCGAAGGAATCGACATTGTCTTTGCCGGAAAAGCAGGTGACAAAGGCCTGGCAGATTTTTTTCAGCGTGTCGTTGCTGTAGGAGTAGTAGGGCTTGGTGTAGTAGGTGCCGTGTCCCTCTAACGATGGCCGCGCCACCAATTGGGTACCCAGTCCGTAGAACGACGCATCTTTATAGACGCTGTCGTTCAAAAGCATCCATTCCTCATCGAGGATATGGGTAGCCATCCGTGCATAGGCCCAATCCTTCATCCATTGATGCACATCAGGCTCTTTCTCCCATACGCGGTCGAAGAGGTATTCGTAGATTTGCGGACTCACGTCGAAAGCCTCCAGCGTGGAGCCGATGCCGGTCATGTTGGGACCGGCCTCCTTGAACGCGGCGGAGAGCTTCTTTTCCAGCTCGTTGATATTGCCCACGAGCATGGTGTTGCCGCCGAAGTTGCCGAGGTAGCACCAGATGAAGGGCTGACCGTAGAAGCCGTCGGTAGTGCGCCACACTTCGGTCTTCTCGCAGAAGTAGTCGAGCAGGACGAGCTTGTCTTGCGGCACGGCGGTGAGGTAGGCGCGGAGCCGCTCGGGGGTCCACGACTTGCGTTTGTAGTAGAAGACCCAGGTCATCTGCAGCCAGCGGGCGGCGGGGTCGGCCTGCCGGAGGGAGGTGTAGATGTTTTGGGAGACGCGGGCGAGGTAGTCGGGCTCCCAGCTAGGCGGGTCCATCTCGTTGAAGGGGTCCACGCCGTAGATGTGGTCGGTGCCGAAGAGGGCGATCTCCTTGTCCATGAAGGACTTCTGGATTTTCGGGAAGAGGGGGTCGGCGGAGTGGAGGAAGTAGGTGGGCTGGAAACCGCACCAGGCGCTCAGCTGCTGGATGTCGGCTTCGGGGTGCATCTCGGCGAAGCGTTTGGGCACGTGTCCGGCGAAGGCGGGCAGCACGGGCGTCATGTTGAACTCGCGCTCGCGGGCGACGATCTGTTGTTGCAGCTCCTTCTGCCCCTCCAGCCACGACATCGGCAGCGGACCGCCGAAGCCGTCGAGGTTGGCCATACGGTGCCAGGGGAGGTGTGCCGGTCCGGAGAAGTAGCTGCGAATCTCCTCGTCGGTCATCCCGAACTCCTTCCACACCTCATACCAGACGGCCTCCTGCCCGGTGATGGCGAGGGGCATGTTGATGCCGTTGAGCGCCATCCAGTCGATGAACCGCTCCCACTGCGGCCATTTCCACCACGGCATGGTGTAGCCGTAGGTGCAGTAGTTGAGGAAGAAGCGGTCTTTGACGAGGGCCTCTTTGCGGATGGTTTTGAGGGTGAGCGGGAACTTTAGAGGCAGCTCCACAGGTTCGCACAGCAGCCAGGAGACGTGAACGCCGGCGATGTGCTTGAGGTAGTAGTTCAGCCCCACGGCCAAGGAGTTGTCGTTGTTGCCGGTGATGCGGATTTTGAGGGAGGTGAGCTTGTCGGTGATGGGCTCTATCTGGAAATAGTCCACCGTGTCGGGCTGATACTCGAAGACGAACCAGGTGTCCATATCGCCGAGGATGCGGTGCGCCAATCCGTCGATGGGGCGGTTTTGTGGGTTCTGCGCCGCGCATGTGAGGCAGAGTGCGCAGCAGAGGAGGGTCAGGAGGGGGTGTTTCATTGCCAAATATTTTTGCCGCAAAAGTACGGAAAAATGGCCAAAAGAACCCGAAAAAAAATCATAAAAAAATCGTTACAACCTATGAAAAAAAAATTACAAATTTGCGCCTGTAATTTGGGGGAGTTATCGGCTGTCACTAATACACTGATAGTCAAAAATTTATATTGAAATTGTCAAACTTGGGATAAAAAAATACTAGATATATGAACATTAGTGGTTTTTGGGAAAAATGGAGAGCAATTCGCAAATTGCAAGGATTCCCAACGCGAACTAAGAGAATTATGGTCACCTTCGGGGCGTTTTTCTTGCTCATGGCAGGATTGAGTCATCAGGTAATGGCCCAAAGAGAAAACGCACCGCTACCCTCTCCTCAACAAAAAAGCTGTAGCATCACCAAAGACGGGACCGCCGTGGATTTCACGGTGACGGGCCGCATGCCCTCGCACGCGCGCGTGAGCGTCACCCCCGTGGATCGCGATGACGAGGAGGGCAACCCCATGCTTGCCGCCTACGACATCACCCTCACCGACGAGCACAACCAGGAGTGGCAGCCCGCCTACGGGCAACCCGCCCAGGTGACCATCACCGACCCCGGCTTCGGCAACGGCAGAAAACTCGACATCTTCCACGAAACCGAAGAGGGCCGCGAATATGTGACCACCGTGGTCTCGGTGAACAACACCGTGACCTTCCCCGCCAAACACTTCTCCGTGTATGTCATCGGCACCCCCAACGGCAAGAACCGCATGGTGGTCGCCTTCGTCAAAACACGGCACAACGACGCCTACCCCTCCCCCGACTCCCTGCTATACGACACCCTCTACATGCTGGTGAAACGCGCCGACACCATCTACAACGGCAAATTCATGACCCGTCTCGTCTATCCGCCCAACCCCGGCTACATCCCGGATGGAGTGAATTTCTTCGGATGGTCCCGGACCCCGGATTACACGGCCGACCCCGAAAGCCGTATGACCATCGACGTGGTGCGCGAGCTCGTCTATGACCGCCTCAAAAACGGCGAGGAAATCACCAAAGACCTTGGCGACACCATGATGTTCTACTCGGTGCTGCTGAAAGCCCATACCATCAACTACCGAAGCCTGCGCAACCCCAATGTCGTCATTGGCGTTGACGAGGTGCTCTACCTCCGCAACGACAATCCCGAGCAAAACTACATCGTCAACGAATCGTACATCCCGACCGCTGCCAATGCGAATTTCCAAGGCTGGCTCCTCATAGAGGGCGACTCAAACGTTGTGGACACACTGCCGGACAACATCTACCCCAACGGAACCTCCATCAAAATCAAAGGGGACATCACCTTCATGGAGGAGCTGGCCTACGGCTATTGGCTGGTATTCAACGAGAACGGCAAAGGCGCCTCCTACACCGCCCCGAAATTCCTCAGATCGAACGACATCGGCGCCGCTGGCGACACACTGTCGGAAGCCGAGCCCGACTACCCTACCCGATACGGCTATAACTTCGGCGGTTGGTACGCCGACCCCACTTTCGACACTCCCTTTGTGTTCAAAGGCTATCTCAATCAAGACACCATTATCCACGCCAAATGGGTGACCAAAGAGCGGGCTTTCTATACGATTATCGTTTGGCGGCAGAATGTGGCTCGAAACGGCTATGACTTCGCGGAATCCTTCTCACTCGAAGGCAAGGTGGGCTACTCCATCAAAAACCAGGCCATCGTCACAGGAAAGGAAGGCGATTTGGACTATGTGATCGTGGGCGGGGATACGCTGGGTGGCATCAAATCGGTCCCCAACGGTCAAGAGTCGGACCCCTACACCGGCTTCACGCTCTCCACCGTAAACCCCATCGTGGACCAGGCGGTGACCACCGACGGCAAAGCGGTGGTCAACATCTATTTCGACCGCATGAAATACAATCTGAGACTCTATGTGGTACGGACAAACGCCGGCGGAAACGGGGATTATAAAGGGACCAGCATAGGCAAGTCCCTAAATCCGGAAGCACCTGATTTTTTGGGAAACTGGAGCTCCGGCAACATTGTTTCCCTTGACGGCTTCCCCCAACTTTTCGGCAGCAACCCCCACTTTTATGATGTTTCGGGTTCCTATCGCTACTACTACGACACGATAACCGCCTATTATGGAGAGAACATCAGAAATCGATGGCCGACGCATGAAAAAATCACCGTCTCAGGGAGCAATTTTGTCAGCTGGTTTTTGATGTCCGGGGCAAAAGCTTTTGTTCCCGGAGCGAACGGGACGGGCAATGGCACTGGCGGAAACACCTTGAAAGGGGAGGTGAATATCATGGATGAACAAATATTGGGCCGTCTGGACGATTCCACGGCCAATCTGCTGCTGGCCAGATATGCAACAACATTTTGCCCTACGACTTTTTATTACTATTTTCACGACGTCAACGGAAATCCTCCCGACGAGCCATCGGACACCGTTATCACGAGAGCCGGGGAAAACAACTATACATACCTGATGGACAAGGGACCTTCATTTGAAGGATACACCTATGATAAAAACGCTTCTGACGGACTCAATTACAAATATCACGGACAAAACAAGGATTCTGCTTACGTACTAAACTATCACTACCGTCGCAAAGCCTACAGCATCACGTTCAGAGACGGAGTTTATATGGACGGCAACGGAGACGAGTTGCAAAACAACAGCAGCAACACCCCTTTGCGCATTATGACAGGCGTAAAATACGGTGCAAACATTGATACCCTCAACTCCTATGTGCCGACACTCCCTCTAACAGAGGAGGGGTTTGTGTTCGACGGTTGGTATATGGACGAAGCTTGCTCCAGAAGATACGAGTTTGATAAGATGCCTATGGGCAACCTGGTGGTGTATGCCCGGTGGCGCCAGATACAGTACCGCGTTTTCCTGCACCCGCAGGCTGGCACAGATCCGAGTTTGAACTGGGGTAATGCCTCCCAAGCCATGAACTTCCGTATCAGCTACGGCGACAAGGTCAGCGCCCCCACTGGCCAACGCGACCTGTATGAGTTCGGCGGTTGGTATCTCGATTCCACTTATCAGAATCGCTATTTCGCGGAAGTCTCCACCCTCACCGAGCAGACCGTCACCACCCCCTATGTCAAGAATGTGGATATGACAGACAACATGGACAAATGGGGAGTCGTTCATAATCCTGACACTTATCCTTATGTGGCCTACAATAGCGACACCATTGTGATTAACAACAACGGGGACATCATTAGTAATAAAGATACTGTCGATCGTTTCTGGATCACCAAGAAATTGGATTTGTATGCTCGATGGAGACATAAATTGGATGGCGCCGAAGGCGTGAAAGTGCAATATTTCTGCGACAGTTGCGAAGCCTCCTCCATGCCCAGGCCGGACAACAACCTCTATCTGGACAAATCGAAGATGGTGGCGGGACCTGCCGCGACCTCGGCTTTCCACAACAAGATTTTCGCTTATTGGGTGCTGCAGAACTGGAACCCCACCAAGGGACGATTTGTGGACAGTCTGGATGCCGACGGAAAACCCGTCTTCGTTTACCCCGGAGGACCTTACACACTGCACCTGCCCTACACCTGGCGGAAACAAACGGGAGACAGCGCGGTTTACGTCTATCAACTGCGTGCGGAGTTAGAGTCCTTCGAGGACAACCGCACGTTTATCGTCTGGTATCGCAACTGGGGAAAACCTGAAGGGGACACGGTACGCTACGACGTGTCCGACACGCTGACCATCAACATGATGGTGTCCATCCCCTATCCCGATGAGGTCGGCGAACGCGAGGGTTACATCTACAAGGGCTGGCACAAAGAGGGATACGGCCCCGAAGGCAGCGGCCAGGAATCCACTTTTGAAGAAAGGCTGCTGGGCGACACCACCACGGTCAACAGTCTCTGGTACAATCCGGAAAACGGACAATACTACTCCAAAGACTACTCCACCCTTGACCCTGACAGCCTCGAATTTTACCGAGCATACGGCGTAGGCGCCGACGAGGTGACCCCCTACGACTACTTCTATGCCGTTTGGGAACCGATTAAGTACACCGTCCAATTTGACAAAAACACGACTGATCCCAGCGTCACGGGGGACATGCCTGATCAAGTGTTCAAATACGGAGAGGAACAGGATCTTTCCAAAATCGGGTACCTTTACCAATGCCACAAGTTCTTGGGATGGTCTTTAACTCCTGACGGTCCGTGGGAATACGAAAATCAGCAGGCGATTTTGAATCTCACCTCTAAGAATGACAGTGTCATTCACCTTTACGCCCAATGGACGGAAGAGAGCCATAATCTGGTGGTCTCTCCCGACAGTGCGACCTGTCTCACCCCAGGAAGCATTAAGATTCAGCTCAACGGCACAACAATGCCCAACTACACCTATCGCGTGATTGGTCTTGATACCTCTGTCACTTCTCCCACCTATAACACCTATACAGACACCGTTTGGCGGATGCTCAGTTCCGAAACGCAGATTACCGCCCACCAGCTCAGCCACAGAGCCTACCGTGTGGAGGTGGTCACCGGCTCTGAATGTGTGGTGCGCAAAGACACCGCCGTGTTCCTCAATCCCGTGGAAATTACATGGGACAATCCTATCGAGACCGTGTGCAGCGGCTCCCCGTTCGTCATCAAGCCCAGCACTAACGACGATGTGAGATACCTGTGGGATGCCCCGGACATGAAATCGGGTGCGCAGGTTGTCCCTGACACGGCAAACGAAAACAACCCGCAAGAGTACATCTTGTGCACCATCACCAACAGCGCGGACTCTTCCGTCACCTACAACATCCACGCCATCCTCGGCAACTGCCAATTGGGCGATGTGCCGACGAAAATCGATGTCTCCACCGCCAACTACCCGCCCTTTGAAATCACAATCTCCGCCGCCACGGACACCCTGTGTGGCGGAACCCCTTTGGAGGTCACGGCGACGGTGAATAACAACATCTATGACAGTGTTTCCTATACGCTGAATTGGGTGTTCAACGGGGATACCGTTTCTTCAACCGTGGAAGACCATAGCCCGAATGTCGCACGGGCGTTGACTATGCCCGACACCTGCAGGGGCGACTTCTCGGTGGAAGTCTATTACGCCGACGTGACAGAGTGCCATGTGAATGCGGTCAAGAATTTCAAGGTGCGCATCAAGGATTGGAGTCTGCCTGATAATCAGGAATCCACAGTCCATTGTGTTGATAGCGCGGTGGCGCCGCACACTATCGAACCGAGCATCATGCCTGTGGTCAAGGATGGTTGCGGCAACACGCTGACACCTATATTATATAATAAGGTAGTGGAACCTGTCGATCTCTCCTGCGACGGAACCGTCACCTACATTTACGAATACGAAGACTGCGACGGCGAGGAAAAAAACTGGTATTTTGTCTATCATGTGGACAAGCAGGCGCCTAAGATCGCGATCACATCCGTTCCCGACCCCACCCCAATCGACGCTTGCCAGTATCGGATCCCTGCCATCGGGTACGAACTCACCGACTGCGATCCCTCTTTGGTGACGGTCACGCAAACGCCTTCCGCCACCGACCACATCCGACAGATCGACAAGGATTCTGTGGTCACCATCACGTTGACGGCTACCGACAAGTGCGGTCTTACCGCCACGGAGCCTGTCGATGTGACCATTCCGGCACGCCCGACGGTGACCCCGACGGCTGAAAAGCCCGAGTTCTGTCTTGGCGACACGACCCGCGTCACCGCCGCCACGACCGGAACAAGCAGTGCCTCCGTCATCACTTGGACGGCGACCCCGTCAACGGGTGAGTTCACCTACGGCACGGACACCACCTTCACGGCCACTACCCACGACCCTTACACCCTCACGGCCACAGTGGTGGAAAACGGATGTCTGGCCACCGGCGAAACCTCCGTCACCGTGAAGCCCAGTGCCGAACTAACGATCACGAACCAAAACCAAACCACCTGTTTTGGCGCTTCCATCTCCAATGTTTACATTACGCTTCTCTATACCGACAACCTTGTGACTTCCGGCGACTTGCCCACCGGGGTAACCTTCCACTCCGAAAACAATGGCTATGTCATTTCAGGAACCCCCACGCAAGCAGGTGTTTTCAAGTATTATTTAACCGCTTCCAGCCAGGATCCCTCTTGCGGTGTCACCAAAGACAGTGTCTCTATTGAGATCTCACCCTTTACGGAAGGAACGGTTTCCATCTCCGGCGACACCGTGTTTTGTGAAGGCAAGAGCACCACTCTTCGCGTGGAGCCGAATGCACAATCAAATGCAAAATCATACACTTGGGCGAATTCCAACGGCATTTTGCCCTACACCAAATCCTATCTGACGGTGGTTGAACCGGGAACCTATTCGGTAACGGTAACCTCCCTTGAAGGCTGTATCAGCACCGGATCGCAAATAGTGACACGAAATCCGAGACCCTCTGTAGAGCTTCTGTTGCCCTCCCCCATCTGTCCCGAGGATAACGTGCAACAATTGCAGGCGAACATCACCGACGAAATCCAGAAACCGGAATACACTTACTATTGGACAACTGGTAAAGATGCCGCTTTTAACGGAACCGAGCATTCAGCTACGCCTACACTCACAATGCTGGTACCGGAAAACTGCGCAACCATTTACTACCCCGTCACGCTGATTCTCGAAGACAGCAGCGGGTGCCAAAAGACAGTTTCCGACTCGATTTTGATGAGAAACGTGCCCCCGACCATCTCCCGGAAGACAGAATCCATAACTCTCTCACCCAATGCTTATTGCCAATACTTCATACCAAATCAGCAAGCCCTTGACACTCTGGTGGACATTTCAGGCAATTGCACACGGAAAGAAGACTTGTCGACAAGCATATTCTATCCGAGCGCAAATGATGGCAACATAATCACGAGCACAGACAGCATAACCATTACAGTAACGGATGCTTGTAACCATAGTGCCAGAACGAAGATAGAGGTGAAGATTCCTGAAGGCATGCCTGTTCAAGAGAGAGACAGCCTCGTGTTGAATTCGTTCGAATGGGAGGGTATCACCTACACCAAATCCACGACCTTGGAAAGCGAAGACAACAATATTGGTCATTCCTGTAGCATTGACAGAGCGAATATCACCGTATTGCACACGAACAAAACCGACACCGCGATTTGTGAAGGCGGCACCGTCAATCTTATCGTCAAAATGGAGCAGCCAGTACGCCCCGCCGTGGGTGATGTGCTCTGCTTGAAGCCCACTTCGACAACGAACGTTTACGACACCTTGGTGCTCCGTCCCGACACTTTCTTGGCGCGAGCCACTGCAGATGCCCTCACGCCCATAGGGGTGGTCTTCTATGTGGATCCCAATGATGATCGTAAAGGAAAGGCGTTGGCGCTGGTGGATGCCTATTCGGAAGCCTGCGTATGGGCCGACAACAATAGTTTTAACGATGGTAATACTTTAAACAATTCCATCTACAAAGCGGCATACGACACGGATGGCTTTACCAACACCATCAAAATTTTGTCGTCTGCGAATAACAATAATGATGCATCCGCACCGGCAGCCTATAATTGTTATCACTATGATCCCTTGACACAGACAACCGCAACATCCAATAAGGGTTGGTATTTGCCTGCTGCAGGTGAAGTGAGTATGTGGTTCGCTCAGCGGTTGGTAATCAACAAAACGTTGAAATCATTGACAACCTACTTGAATAGCAACAATTCTTCTCTTATTAGTGAAATACCTTTCGATAATGACAATAGCACTGAGAAAGGATACTGGACTTCAACAGATTTCGATGGCTCAAACGCAGATCATGTAAGTCAAGAAGGGGAAATAATAAAAACAAGCAAGACTTCGGTAGATAAAGTGCGAAATGTTCGTGCGGTTTGCTCATTTGACCTGAGTACAAACAACGCCTCTGCGCAGGTAGCTGTTCCCCATAATATCGGTGACATCATCACTTTCCGTGACGGTTCCCAAGGCGTGGTCTGCTATATTAACCCTGATAATCCTTATTCGGGTTGGGCTGTGGCATTGCAGGACCTTAACAACCCCAACAATGAGAAGAATAGCGGCAAAGTTATGCTATTGCCGGCTATGGATAGGAACAAATACCCATCAGTTGCGAAAAATGATACAGTAACATGGATTACATGGCCGACGGCAGATACTTATGTTGCACCTAATGGATATACAGGATATGGCAGAACCGAGTGGGAAAGTCAGCCAGGATATGCCAATGGAATGGTGAATACAGGAAAGCTACTTCGCGTAAACAATTCTCCTTTAGCAACCCTGAACATAGACACCAGCAACTATTGGTATATTCCCGACATGATGCAGCTACGGCAGTGGTACGCCCTTTTTCCAGTCATTAAAGATGTAGATGGTCTCAAGTTGCCGAATGCAAATTGGGGTGACGAATTTTATTGGTCAAGTACAGGTACGAAACAGTTGGCCGATTTTGGCTGTTTGTGGATTCCCAAAGGTTATCTTCAGTCAAAACGTGGAACAAATTCCTCTAATCAAGGCCACATCCGTCTCGTACGCGACTTCGATTTGAGTATCTCCTGGGATAATAATAACGCTGTCGCTTCCACCAATCGCTTAGCCGACACAATGGAGGTCAGCCCGGATACAACCCAAACATACTATGCCACCGTGAAATTCTGTGGATGGACTTTGCGTGACAGCGCGACGGTGATCGTGGCGACCAAGCCCGTAATCACGGCCAAGAACGGGACAGAGGTCAGAGACCTCGGCTGCAACCCGGCGACGATCCCGACCATGACGGTGGATAGCTTCACGGTGGAGGACAACAGCAAGCCGGATGCCAAGGTAACCCTGACCCGTAGAGACACAAGCGGCATCAAGTGCTCCCTCACATGGATGGCAACCTATCAGAACCAGTGCGGGCAGAAGGCTGACACCGTGCGAGTGACCTACCGCTGGACACAATTGTCCGTGAAAGCCAAAGACTCCACCAAAGTCTTTGATGGAGAGGCTCTTCAAGCAAGCTACTCATATACACCGACCGACATCGAGGCTAATCCCACGTTCCAATACAAGGTAAAAACCGGCGACACGTGGGGCGACTACACTACCACAATACCCAGCATCACGGATGCGGGTACGCTGACCTACCTGGTGGAAGCCACCTATGGCAACTGTACGGTAAGCGACACGGCGACGCTGACCATCACGAAGCGTCCTGTGACATTCACCGCGACGAGCGATACGATAGAATACACTGGCAGCACCATCACCATCAACAATTTGACGGTGAACAGCGGAGAAAATGCAGGCCTTGTGAACGGACACACGCATAACGCGACGTTCAGCGCAAGCGGCACAGAGGTTGGTAATCACACGGGGGTTATCACTGCAAAGGACGATGTGGTAATCATGAGCGGTGAAGACAACGTGACCGCCAACTACGATGTTTCGGTGGAAAACGGCACGTTGACCATCACGGCTACGAACACTGAATTCGAAATCACGTTGGATGACGACCAATATGTGTATGATGCACAGCCTCATGCGAACACGAAGACAGTGAGTAGCACAGCCGCTACCGGCACCACCACATACAGCTACAGTTTCGAGGAGAGCGGCACCTACGTTTCCGACCTGTCCAGTCTGACGAAGACGGATGCGGGCGAGTACACGATTTACGTGAAGGGTACGAACCCGAACTACCAGAACGTGGCCACAACAACGGCGAAGTTGACCATCACGAAACGCCCTGTGACGGTGACCGCTAAGAGCGAAAACAAGACT
>JAGBPE010000182.1 GCA_017633495.1 Bacteroidales bacterium
AGCGTATCAATCTTTTGATAACCAGGAACCTCCTCATCCCAGCAGTTGTCACTTCCCACGTGATAGACTGGAACAAAGACGGTAACAGGCACGCTCAATTCGTCGCAAATAGCCTTAACGCAAGTGTAGAGGCAGTAATAGGCATCATCGAAGGTGACGGTGGCAAGATGGGGATTGGCGTGGCATTCTCGGACGTAGGTGTCCATGTCTGTGAGCTGCCAATGCTGTTGCACATAACGCAGTTGCCGCTCGAAATTCTCGGCGGAGACGGTATTGAAACCGGCCTTTTGATCCACGTTATGGTACATTAAAATCATCGCGGTAGTTTATAAAACAAAAGTCAGGCTTCGAAAACCTGACTTTTTAGCAGGGGAAGAGAGATTCGAACTCCCATCAATGGTTTTGGAGACCACTATTCTGCCCTTAAACTATTCCCCTTTAACAAATCGGGGTGACGCAATATCACCCCGATTGATATTGATTATGAAAAACTTAGTCTAAGATTTCGGTAACCTGACCAGCGCCGACCGTACGACCACCCTCACGGATAGCGAAACGGAGGTTTTGGTTCAGAGCGATTTCAGAGAGCAGTTCAACCGTGATTTCCACGTTATCACCAGGCATAACCATCTCAACGCCAGCAGGCAGAGTGATAGCACCAGTCACGTCAGTGGTACGGAAGTAGAATTGCGGGCGATAGTTGTTGCCAAACGGAGTGTGACGACCGCCTTCTTCTTTCTTCAACACGTACACAGAAGCTTTGAACTGTTTGTGAGGATGAATTGAACCGGGTTTTGCGATGACCATACCACGACGGATTTCGTCTTTGTCAATACCGCGGAGCAACAAACCAACGTTATCACCAGCTTCACCATCGTCGAGGATCTTGCGGAACATTTCCACACCCGTAACGACTGATTTCAATTTCTCAGCACCCATACCGATGATATCAACGGGATCGCCAGTGTGAACGATACCAGTCTCAATACGACCAGTAGCAACGGTACCACGACCAGTGATAGAGAAGACGTCCTCAACGGGCATCAAGAAATCTTTATCGACATCACGAGGAGGCAGCGGAATCCAGCTGTCAACTGCGTCCATCAGTTCAACGATCTTTTCAACCCACTTCGGCTCGAGGTTCAAGCCACCGAGAGCAGAACCGCGGATGACGGGGCTGTTGTCGCCGTCGAAACCGTAGAAAGTGAGGAGGTCACGGATTTCCATTTCAACGAGGTCAAGCAATTCGGGGTCGTCCACCAAGTCAACCTTGTTCATGAAAACAACCATTCTCGGCACACCGACCTGCTTTGCCAACAGGATGTGCTCACGAGTTTGAGGCATAGGACCATCGGTAGCAGCCACAACGAGGATAGCGCCATCCATCTGGGCAGCACCAGTAACCATGTTCTTCACATAGTCGGCGTGACCGGGACAGTCAACGTGTGCATAGTGACGGTTAGCGGTTTGATACTCAATGTGAGCGGTGTTGATGGTGATACCACGCTCTTTTTCCTCAGGAGCATTATCGATAGAATCGAAAGATCTGAGCTCAGAGAGACCTTTTTCAGCCAACACGGTGGTGATGGCAGCGGTAAGAGTAGTTTTACCGTGGTCAATGTGACCGATTGTACCCACATTCACGTGGGGTTTAGTACGTTCAAATTTTTCTTTTGCCATTTTTTATAAATTTATGTTTTAATATAATCCTTATGTTCATTTCAAAAAAAAAAGAGCCGTTGATGAGAGTTGAACTCATGACCCCATCCTTACCAAGGATGTACTCTACCACTGAGCTACAACGGCTGATTTTTTTGCTAAAAAAAGAACGTTTCCTTGTATCGGAAATAAGGTGCGCAAAAATACATTTTTTTTTAATACTACAATCCTTTGCGCAATTTTTTTTATTTTTCTTGTAACTTATTGATTACCAGTATCAAACTTTTCCTCCAATAAGGAATATCCATTCCCGTGGCCGCCTTGATCTTGCCCAAATTGAACACAGAAAAGGCAGGACGCCGCGCTTTTGCGGGATAATCCGACGATGGGATGGCCTCCACACGACACCCTAAACCACCCATTTCCATGATCGCTTTGGAGAAGTCAAACCAGCTGCATACACCCTCATTGGCAAAGTGGTAAAATTGTGTTCCGGAATGCTCCAAACCATTTTCCATCAACAGGAAAATCACCTTGGCCAGGTCGCCGGCGTAGGTCGGACCGCCAATCTGGTCGCACACCACGCGCAAACTCTCCCGTTCGGCACCCAAACGCAACATCGTCTTCACGAAATTGTTGCCATATTCAGAATACAACCAAGAAGTCCGAATGATGACCGCCCGGCAGCCGCTCTCCTGAATCGCCCGTTCACCCGCCAGCTTGGTAGCACCATACACCGACTTCGGCGCGGGCGTATCCATCTCCTCGTGCGGTTTGCTCGAATCGCCGGAAAAAACATAGTCCGTGGAAATGTGGAAAAGACTCAAATCGTGCTTTTTCGCCACATTCGCCAAGTTGGCCACCGCCTCGCAGTTGATACGATAAGCGTTTGCCTCGTCGTCTTCAGCTTTATCCACCGCCGTATATGCCGCCGCATTGATAATGACATCTATCTGATTGTCAACAACAAACATATCAATCGCCGCCGCATCCGTGATATCCAATTCCGCCACATCTGTGTAGAAAAAGCGGTATTTGTCTTGATACTCGCTTGCCAAATCACACAAACAGCTTCCTAATTGACCATTAGCACCGGTGATGAGTACATTCTTCATAGTTTATGGTTTAAGGTTTATAGGGTTGTAGAGACGATGTGCACATCGTCTCTACATTATGCTAATTCAAAGGATTCTCGGAACATCGGCACATACGCCTGCTTAAACCCCGCCTCTTTCAAATGCTTCGCGTAGGCGTGGCGCGCATCGTTCTCGCCGTGTACGACGAAAATCTTCTTCAAGCGTTTGTTGCCCTTCTGACAAGAGAGATAATGGATCAGTTCGTTGTAGTCGGCGTGACCGGAGTAAGCGTCGATGCGGGCGAGGGTTGCGCGCACCTTGTACTCGTTGCCGAAAATGGAGACCTTCTCGTCACCGCGCATGATCTTCGCGCCCAAGGTGGTCGGGGCGCAGTAGCCTACACACAGAATCGTGGTCTTCGGATTCTCGATGTTGTTGGCCAGATGGTGCTTGATGCGCCCGGCCTCCATCATGCCGGAGGCGGAGATGATGATGCAGGGACGATTGTGCTCGTTCAGAGCCTTGGAGTCGTCGATGGTACGCACGTAGGAGAGTTTGTCGAAGCCAAATGGATCCTTTGTAGCGGCCATGAACTCCCGCATCTCCTCGTTGAAGCAGTCGTCGTGCAGCCGGAAAATGTTGGTGGCGGAGCAGGCTAACGGACTATCCACAAAGCACTCGATGTCGGGCAGGTCGCCGGCGAGTTCCAAACGGTGCAGCGTATAGACAATCTCCTGCGTCCTGCCGATGGCGAACGAAGGGATGAGCAGTTTGCCTTTGCGTTTCGCGCAGGCGTCGCGCACCACGAGCATCAGCTCCTTATCGGCCTCGTCCAACGTGGAGTGCAGCCGGTCACCGTAGGTGGATTCCGTGATGATGTAGTCGGCGTATGGGAATGGCTGCGGGTCGGGCAGGATGCGCTTGTCGTAGCGGCCCACGTCGCCCGTATAGCAGAGCGTGCGCGTCTTGCGCCCCTCCTTGAAAGTGATGTAGATGGCGCTGCTGCCCAACATGTGGCCGCTGTCGATGAACTCAATGGCCACCTTCGGCGTGATGTTGAAATGCAACCCGCGCGGAATGCTGATGAACAGTCTCATGCACTCCACCGCATCCTTCTCGTTATAGATTGGCTCGATGGGGGTCTTGCCCACGCGCTCGGTCTTCTTGTTGAACTGCCGGGCATCGGCCTCCTGTATTCTGCCTGAGTCCGCAAGCATGATCGCACAGAGGTCGCGGGTGGCCGGCGTGCAGAAGACCTTGCCACGGAATCCTAGCTTATATATATATGGTATCAATCCGGCATGGTCGATATGGGCGTGCGAAAGCAGCACAATGTCGATTTTCGTCGGGTCAAAGCCCAAATCGCGGTTCATGGCATCGGTCTCCAAACCTTTGCCCTGATACATACCGCAGTCCAGCAGGATTTTCACACCGTCCTGCGTGGTGAGCAGGAACTTGCTGCCAGTGACCTCTTCGGTCGCACCTAAAAAGTCAAGTCTCATAGGGTTTTATTTTTTCTCGTGATTCGGCCAGACATTGCGCCAGCCATAGAAAAAGCCGAGGTGGTAGCGCGCCGCAAAGAAATAGACCACATGGCGCAACTTGCCCAACGGCATGTAAAGAAGCAACAGGATGCTACTTATATAATATATGGTATTCACCGCACCTGCGGCAGGCAAGAGCAGATAGAGCGTCGTCATCAGCTGGAAAAACGCCACCAGACAGGTGGAGATGAAATCATCCGGCATCGACAACACCTTCAAGTCTTTGGAAACCAATCTTCTAAGAAACAGCAAAATACCGCAAACGGCCCCAATGGCAGAGGGGATGGCGAGAAGGTAATGCCACACGCTGCCGTCACCGATCCAGCGGTTGAAGAACGGGAAAAAGGAAAGCACGAAGAAAAGCAGGCTGCAGAAAATGCCGATGTGGAACAGGATACCCACAGCGTAGGAAGGCAAGTGCAGATACGCCGACTCCTTCTCGGTGGGCATCATCGCGCGGGTGTTGGCGTAAATCACGCCCTCTTTCACACTGCCGCTCGGTTCCGACTTGTCTTTCGGAGCTCCCAAACGCACAATCTTGACGAAATGAACCAAAAGACTTACGATGCAATAGAGCATTGCTGCTATTGCTAAATATTGCATTATACTCATAACTATTGGTTTAGAGTTTAGGGTTTAAGGTTTATTTGGCTGTTGGCTGTTGGCGAATAAGTTGTAGCCAAAGGCCAATAGCTAAAGCCAAAAGCTAAAGGCCAACGGCCAACTAAACGCATCCTTCGGGTTTGGGAAGGCCAGCCACGCGACAGGCGCCTCTCGCAGGACCCAGCGGGAAGAGTTCGTAAATGTCTTTCAGTTTCAGATTGGCGGTTTTGCAGATGGTGCGCACCATCGGGGCAATGCCCTTTTCTTCGTAGTTGGCGCGGATGCAGTCCACCACTTTCCAGTGATTCTCAGTCATTTCCGTGATACCATCGGCCTTGGCGATCTCCGCAGCCAATTCCTTGTTCCACTCTTCCGGATGAACCATGAAGCCGTCGCCGTCCATCTCGTAGGTCTTGTTATTGAATTCAATATTTGCCATAATGATGAATTTTTTGAGGCGCAAAGATACATTTTTTTAGTTTACGCGTTTACACGTTTACGCGTTTGGTAGAGACGCACGGCCGTGCGTCTCTACGAGATGTAAAAATCTTTGGTGATGGGTGGGGCCTTCGGGCAATTGGGCGCCGGGAAATCGTAATTCTCCGGGCCGTAGGCGGAAATCGCCATGCGCCAGCAATTGCCTAACCCGCGACGGCATTTGTCGAACTCGTCGCAACTTTTGCACGGACTCTCGTCGCGCACCTTCTTTTGGGAGAAGTTCCATTTGGAAAGGGCCTGCTCCGAATCCCACATCTCCATGATGGACTGCCTGCTCAAATCGCCGAGAATGAAGAACGGATGCCAGTACATCTGCTCGCAGAGTGTCACTTTGCCGTCGGGGAGCACGAAAAAGCCGTGAACGTTCCCCGTACACATGGTCCGGTAGGGAAAAGAGGCCTTCCGCTGCTCGACGGTCAGCTCCTCTTGATAGTCCAAAAACGACAACTCCGCGTCACATTCACGATTTTGCTGCTCTACGATGGTCTTCAGCCGAGTCAGCTGATCGCAAGTGCTGTAGTAGGTGAGCGGTTTGAACTGGCTGAAAGCGGCCGGCGTGAAATGGATCCGCCTGACATTCGAGAAAGAAGTCATCATTTTGATGGTGTCCATCAGCGACTCCTCCGAATCGTTGTATTTCGTGATCACAGGCTTGATCGTGATCTCAAAACCGGCCTTGTCCAGCAGCTTCAAACCCTCCAAAACCTGTTCGGTATAAAGCCCGCCCACATTCAGCATTCTCTGCATCTCTTTACTGTTCACGCTATCAATGGAGAGCTGAATTCGCCTGATACCCAGTGCTTTCAGCTTTTCCACCATTCTTTCTGTAAGCGGATATTTCGTGGATATGGTGGGTATGTAATCGTATTTCCGCATCTCCGATAGCAGTTCCCGCCAAAACGGGTAGAGAAAAAAATCGCCGCCGTCCACCTCAACGTAGGGCATCTCCAAATCGAACGCCTCCTTGAGCAAAGCCTTGACACGCGCAAACGGTAGCGGATGCTTCACAGGCGATCTGTCGGCATAACAATAGACGCAATCTGTCACGCAGGTTGTATTGAGCATGAGCGTCATGCTGTTGGGCACGCGCAAACGCACCTCCGAAAGATCGAAAAACCTCCGTACAAAGGGAAAGTCAATTTTCTCAAGTAGATACCCCCGCACTACGCCCATCGTATTGGGAATCAGAAAGTTTTTGGGTATCGAAGCCCAATGCTGATCATGCGTTGGAATCATGATCTCCTCCGAATTGCTAATGCAAGGCGAAACATACTCCACAAAGCTCTCTTTATCAATGCGTTCCACAAGATAAAAACGCGTCGCTATTTCATCCAATGTTTTGGAACCATCGAAAAAGCTGAACAACAAAGCCAATTTTGGATGTACACGCCAAGCAAAAGATTGCGTAATGTCGTTTCTGTGGGGATCGGCATTATAACGTGCCGGGTTGTTGTTGGTGATGATGACATTCAGGTAATCCTCTTTGAACTTATAGGCAGGATTCACCACATACTTTTGGTTTACATCAATTCTCTGGATGTTCTTTTTCATAGTTTTTCTTTTTTATTTTGTCCTTGTTTTGTCGTGACAAAAATAACATCCAAATGCGCCTTTGTCAAGATGTTTTTGCATTTTTTTTGTATTTTTTTCGGAATCAGCGGTTTAAAAGCCCTGAAATTTTGGTTTCAAAAAAATCTTTTTACTCTCATTTGTTAAGATTTTGGACCCCTTTCGCAAGTTTTTCAGGTTTCTTCTCAAAAATCGACTCGAAAATGGAGGCCTTGAAAGCGCAGTTTCGGACTTTATGACGAAAAAATCAAATTAATAGAATATGGTATGATTATTTTGGAAAAAAGTGTATTTTTGCCGCCGTTTTAGAAAAGGATAAAAAAGATAAATTAAAGCAGTTAAATTATGTATTTGACAAACGACGTTAAGAAAGAAATTTTTGCGAAGTACGGTAAGAACGAGAAAGATACCGGCTCTCCTGAGGCTCAAGTTGCTCTGTTCACCCACCGCATCAAACATTTGACCGAGCACGTGAAACAAAATCACGGCGACCGTGTGACCAAACGCGCCCTCATTACCCTGGTTGGTAAGCGCAAAAAAATGCTCGAATATCTCAAACAACAAGATATCGAACGCTACAGAGCTCTGATTAAGGAATTAGGCTTAAGAAAATAATTTCAGAACAGATTACATTGATATTCAAAAAGGCAATTTTGATGGAAATTGCCTTTTTGAATATTTGTTGTATTCTATACTCGTATCACTTAAAAAACAAACACTATGAATTTAGGAGTTAGAACAACTTTCGATATCGGCGACGGTCGTATGGTTACGATTGAAACCGGAAAACTGGCGAAGCAGGCCGACGGCGCTGCTGTCGTCACTATGGGAAATACCATGCTTTTAGCCACCGTTTGCTGCAAGAAGGAGGCTGTTGAAGGTACCGACTTCATGCCGCTGCAGGTGGAATACCAAGAAAAATACGGCGCTGTGGGTCGTTTCCCCGGCGGCTTCTTCAAACGCGAATCCCGCCCCTCTGAGTATGAGATCCTCATTGCTCGTCTGGTGGACCGCGCTATCCGTCCTCTCTTCCCGAAGAACTTCCACGCTGAAACTCAGGTCGTTGTGACCCTGATTTCCGGCGACAAGAACTTCCTGCCCGACTGCCTCGCATGTCTGGCCGCTTCTTCAGCCATCGCCGTTTCCAACATTCCCTTCGAGTGCCCGATTTCCGAGGTGCGCGTGGGTCGCGTGGACGGCAAACTGGTGGTGAACCCCACTGTTGAGGATATGGATCGTTCCGACATCGACATGATCGTGGCCGCTTCCATGGACAACATCATGATGGTGGAAGGCGAAATGAACGAGATTTCCGAGGACGACATGGTGGAGGCTTTGAACTTCGCCAAGGAGGCCATCAAGGTGCAGTGCCAGGCGCAGTTAGACCTCGCCGCACAGGTGCCCACCGCCAACCCGAAACGCGAATATTGCCACGAAACTGACGACGAGGCTATCCGCGAGCGCATGAACACCGAACTTTACGACAAGGTGTATGCCGTGGCTAAATCCTTCAAGGGCAAACAAGACCGCAACGCTGATTTCGATCAGATTCTCGCTGATTTCATCGAGACCATTCCCGAAGAGGAGCGCGACGAAAAGGCCGTGATGGTGAAACGTTACTACGACGAAATCCTTTGGCACGCCATGCGCAACATGATCCTCGACGAGCGCATCCGTCTCGATGGTCGTCATACCGAGGACATCCGCCCGATTTGGATCGAAACTGGCTATCTGCCTTCTGCACACGGTTCTGCCATCTTCACTCGCGGTGAAACGCAGTCTTTGACCACATGTACGCTCGGCACCAAGCTCGACGAGCAAATCATCGACGGCGCCGTGGTGGACGGCACCAACCGCTTCCTGCTGCACTACAACTTCCCGCCCTACAGCGTGGGTGAGGTGAAGCGCATCGGCAGCACGTCCCGCCGCGAAGTGGGTCACGGTAACCTGGCGAAACGCGCCCTCAAACCGATGATTCCGTTCGACGACCCGACGTTCCCCTATACTGTCCGTTTGGTTTCCGACATTCTCGAATCTAACGGAAGTTCCTCTATGGCAACGGTTTGCGCCGGCACGCTCGCACTGCTCGACTGCGGTGTGAAGATGAAAAAGCCCGTTTCCGGTATCGCCATGGGTTTGATTACCGACGAGGCTACCGGCCGCTACGCCATCCTCTCCGACATTCTCGGCGATGAGGACCACCTCGGCGACATGGACTTCAAGGTTTGCGGTACCGAAGACGGTATCACCGCTTGCCAAATGGATATCAAGGTCAAGGGTCTCTCTTCCGAAGTGATGGCCGAAGCTTTGGCTCAGGCTCACCGCGGCAGAATGTTCATCCTTGGCAAGATCAAAGAAGCGATGCCCGCTCCGCGCGAAGACTACCGTCCGTTCGTGCCGCGCATCGTCCAAATGCAAATCCCGCGCGAATTCATCGGCGCCGTTATCGGACCCGGAGGCAAAATCATCCAAGAGATGCAGCGTGAGACCAACACCGTCATCAATATTGAAGAGGTCGGCGACTTTGGCGTCATCGACATCGCAGCTGCCAACGTGGACGACATC
This sequence comes from Bacteroidales bacterium, assembly GCA_017633495.1. Lineage (GTDB taxonomy): Bacteria > Bacteroidota > Bacteroidia > Bacteroidales > WCHB1-69 > F23-D06. The sequence goes on from JAGBPE010000182.1 coordinate 9,515, forward strand.
AATGCCGCTATGGAGCGTATCAAACTCATTACCACTCTTCCTGAGGTGGGTGAGATTTACGAAGGCACGGTCAAGACGATCACCGACTTCGGTGCATTCGTCGAATTCCTGCCCAACACCGACGGTCTGTTGCACGTCTCCGAGATCGCTTACCGCCGCATTGAGAATGTGGCCGACGTACTGAACGTGGGAGACAAAATCAAGGTGAAGCTCATCGAAATCGACGAGAAGACCGGCAAGTACAGACTGTCGCACAGAGCTCTGCTCCCGAAACCCGAGGGTTACGAAGAGGAGAAGCCGCGTGGCAACGGCGGTCGTAACGGAGGTCCTCGCAACGGTGGTGGCCGCGAAAACCGTGGCGACCGCGGTCCCCGTCCGAACGGTGGCGACAGAAGCCGCAACAACGGTGGTGGCAATCCCCACCGCGGCAACAGCAACCAGCACGACGGCCGTCCGCATCGTCAGGAGCGCCGCGAGCTCCCCGATTTCCCTGATATGGACTAATCTTTCATGATACGAGAGCGCCGCGGGATGCCACGGCGCTCTTTTTCTCATAAATCACAGGGGTTGCGCTTCGCTCACCCCTGGCTACCGAGCTCTTGCCCCTACGGGGCTGCTCAAGGAAAGTGTTTAATATTACTACCCCGCCCTTCGGGCACCCCTTCTAAAAGAAGGGGAATTGGGGTTGCCCGAACCCTTGAAACCTGAATCTTGAAACCTGAATCCTGAAACCTGAAACTAGAAACTTGAAACTTGAAACTATGGTAATCAAAGAAGTAACCAAATTTTTAGAACAAAAATTCCCCTTGTACCTGCAGGAAGATTTCGACAACTGCGGGGTGCAGTGCGGCGATGTACGGCAGGAGATCACCGGCGCGATGGTCTGTTTCGAGATGTCGGAGCAGGTGATTGACGAAGCCATCGAAAAGGGATGCAACCTCGTGATCTCGCACCATCCACTGATCCTCAAGCGCGGCATCACCAAGATTTTGCCCACCGACAGAGTTGGCGCGATGATATGTAAAGCCCTGGCTCACAACATGGTGCTATATTCAATGCACACCAATATCGACAGCGGCGAAGGCGGCGGCAACGATGTTTTTGCCGAGAAGCTCAAACTGCAGAACGTCAAGGTGTTGGAACCGCACAAAGGTCTCTACCGCAAGCTGGTGGTGTTCGTGCCCGCCGACCATGCCGAACAGCTCAAGAACGCCCTTTTCGAAATCGGATGCGGCGTGCAGGGCAACTACGACCATTGCGGCTATTCGCTGAAGGGACAAGGTCAGTTCCGTCCGTTGGATGGCGCAAATCCTTTCATCGGAAAAGAGAATCAAGTGGAGCAGGTGGAGGAAGAGAGAATAGAGATGATCTATCCGACAGGATTGCAACGTGCTGTGGTACAAACACTTTACAAGAATCATCCGTATGAAGAACCCGCTTTCGACCTGCTGCCTTTGGAGAACGAAAGCCGCACGATCGGACTTGGCCGTTTAGGTGAGCTGCCAGAGGCCATGCCTGTAAGCGAATTTCTTGAGTACCTGAAAGACAAACTCGGTTTTACTCACTGTCGTTACGCCGGCGACACCACGAAAATGATCCGCAAAGTTGCCGTTTGCGGCGGAGGCGGTTCCGGTTTCATCGATCTCGCCATTGCATCTGGTGCCGACGCGTATGTGTCCGGCGACTTCAAATACCACGACTTTTTCAAGTCCCATTCCGGCACACTTTTGGTGGACATTGGACACTATGAAGGAGAATTTTTCATTAAAAACATCATTTTTGACCTACTTAAAGAAAAATTTGCTACATTTGCAACCTTTAGTTCTACCTTGGAAAAATTAGAGGTAAAATATTTTTAATATGTTGATAATCAAGTATTTAGTATAAATATGGCCAAGAAAAAAGTGACCGAAGAAAAGGTTGAAAGCGGTGCAAAAAAAGTGAAAGTTGAGAAAATCGTTCCCAAAATGAAGAAAATCACTCCCAAGAGAGTGAAGGTTCCTCAGGTGGAAGAGGTGAAAGAAGAGAAGCCCGCTGAACCCGTCGAAGTGGTGGAAGAAGTGCAAGAGAAGGTGGTGGAAGAGGCTCCCAAGCCGAAACAAAAAGTGGCTAAAAAGCCTGTTGTTGAGACCATTATCGAAGACGATGAGGTGACCGTGGAGAAATCTTCCGACGGTGTCGTGGAGGTGAAAAAGCACGAGTCCAACCAAAGCACTGCCGAAGAGCTTTCCATCGAGCAGAAGTTGTTGTCACTTTACAACCTGCAGCAAATCTGCACGAAGATCGACGACATCCGCATGATTCGCGGCGAGCTCCCTGAAGAGATCCGCGACAATGAGGACGAATGCGAAGGTCTGAACACCCGTATCAACAAATTCACGGATGACATCAAGAACCTCAAGCTCAAGATCAATTCCGAGAACACCAACATCGAGGAGGCCAAAGCATCCATCAAGAAATACGAGGAACAGCAAAACTCTGTGCGCAACAACCGCGAATACGAGGCGTTGAGCAAGGAAATCGAGTTCCAACAACTGCAAATCCAAGTGGCTGAGAAGCACAAAGAGAAACACGAAGCCGAAATTCTGGATAAGCAAGCCAAAATCGCTGAAACCAACGAGCGTGTGAAAGAGATCGAAGAGATTCTGGAGCACAAGAAAGCTGAGTTGGATGTCATCGTGGCCGACACGCAGAAAGAGGAAGAGGAGCTGTTAGCGAAAGCCGAAGAGCTGCAAGCCAAGGTGGACGACCGTCTCCTGGCCGCTTTCGAGCGTATCCGCAAGAACGCCCACAACGGTTTGGCTATCGTGAAGATCGAGCGTGACGCTTGCGG